>JAJPXR010000056.1:0-1789 GCA_021205375.1 Clostridiales bacterium
CACTGACATTACTAATCGCTAATACTGGCTGATGTAAGGTAAATACTAATGCAGAAGCCAAAATAATAGATAAAATTTTTCTCTACATGGTTTTGATCCCTCCCAGAATCTTCTTTTTGTTGTCAGTTTGATTATTTGGAACAGATATACCTCCTTATTGCCATTTAATCACATTGATTGTCACTCTACTGTACTAATCGTTGCAACCAAGCTAACTATACTATACGAAATAAGCTTTGTCAAGAGTTTTTGCAATCCGTATTATTATAAATTATACAACCTGCGTCTATAGTTTGCCTCTGATTGGTCTTTTGGGATGTGTTGCAATCTCTCAAAATATTGCCAGACACCCAATTTTGTGATAGGATAGACCCAACCAAAGGAAAAACGGGGCGAACACCATGAGCAAACAGAAGATTTTAGCGCTGCTGCGGCAGAATCCGGAGGGCTACACCTCCGGCGAGGTCATGAGCCGTCAGCTAGGGATTTCACGGGCGGCGGTGTCCAAGGCGGTCAGCAGTCTGCGGCAGGAGGGCTACGACATCCACTCCGTCACCAACCGGGGCTATCGGTTGGTGTCCGGCCCGGATCGGCTGACGGCGGGGGAGATCGAGCCGTGGCTCCACGTGACCCACATCGGCAGGGCGCTGGAGTGCTTCGAGACCATCGACTCCACCAACAACTATCTCAAGCGGGAGGCCCACCACCTGCCCGACGGGGCGGTGGCTGTCGCCAACGAGCAGACCGGGGGCCGGGGCCGCCTGGGGCGGAGCTTTCAGTCCCCCAAAGATACCGGCGTTTACATGAGCGCCCTGGTGCGCCCCAACATCCCCCCGGAGCGGGCGCTGAACTTCACCGCGTTCGTGGCGGTGGCGGTGTGCGAGGGCATCGAGGCCGCCACCGGCCTCCAGCCCCAAATCAAGTGGACCAACGACATCGTGCTGGAGAAGCGGAAGGTCTGCGGCATCCTGACTGAAATGTCCATCGAGGGGGAGAGCGGCGCGCTGCAATCCATCGTCACCGGCATCGGCCTGAACGTCAACCAGCGGCTGGAGGACTTCCCGGAGGACATCCGGGACATCGCCGGGTCCCTCGCCATGGCCGCCGGAAAACCGGTGCAGCGGGGGCGGCTGACGGCGGAAATTCTCAACGCCCTGGACCGGATGTATGCCGCGTGGCTCTCCGACGGGGGAGACTATCTGGAGAAGTACCGCGCCCGGTGCCTGACCGTGGGCAGGGAGGTGCGGCTGCTCCGGGCCGACGGGCGGCAGGAACCGGCCCGCGCCATCGCCGTGGCGGAGGACTTCGGCCTCGTGGTGCGTCACCCTGACGGCCGAGAGGAAAAGGTCACCTCCGGGGAGGTCAGCGTCCGGGGGCTGTGGGGATACGTGGATTAATTCGCAATTTGCAATGTGCAATGACCGGGTTTGCAACCATAGTTGTTCTGCGGGAACACAGGTAGAAAACAGCGCTTCTCATTGAGAATAGCAGCGTCGAACCCCTCACAATTGCATATTTTACCGGCGACGACGGGAGCGGCGGGAGAATTTTCCCTCCGTCCCCGTTTTTTTGCGTTTTTCCCCTTGACAAAGGGCGGCGTCTGCTGTATTCTCTAATTGAACATATGAACAATCATTCATATGTTTAGAGATTCGATTGAGAGGCGGGTGTCCCCTATGAGCGAAATAAAGAACGACCCTGCGCTGACCCCTGACGAAGCCCTTGCGGAAGCCCCTGACGGCGTGCAGGAGCAACATCCTCACCATGAGGACGAGTGCGGCTGCGGTCA
>JAJPXR010000056.1:1889-7417 GCA_021205375.1 Clostridiales bacterium
GAGGACGAGTGCGGCTGCGGTCATGAGCACCACCATCATGACGAGGACGAGTGCGGCTGCGGCCATGAGCATCATCACCACCACGACCACGAGCCGGTGGAGCCGGTCCACCACGCAGAACATTTACGGGGCAAAACCGCCATTTATCTGGTGGAAAACCTGGACTGCGCCAACTGCGCCGCCAAGCTGGAGCGCAAGCTCAACGACGTGGCCGGGGTGGAGGACGTGACCATCACCTATGCCACCCGGCAAATGCGGGTCACGGCTCCTGACCCGGAGGCCCTGCTGGGGGACATTCAGGCGGTCATCGACCGCACCGAGCCGGGCGTGGTGCTGCGGCCCCTGGAGGGCCGTCCCCGCGCCTCCCAGACCGAACCGGAGGAGGAGGGCCACGACCTGGTAGAAATCTGCATCGGGGCGGTGGCGCTGCTGGCGGCGCTGCTGACCCACCACCTGCTGCCGGAGAATTATTTCTGGGTGACGCTGCTGTGCGCCTTGGCGGGCTACCTGCTGGTGGGCCGGAATGTGCTGCTGACCGCTGGGAAAAACCTGGCCCACGGCAAGGTGTTCGACGAAAACTTTTTGATGTCCATCGCCACCATCGGGGCCTTCGCCATTGGCGAGTACCCGGAGGCGTTGGGGGTCATGCTGTTCTACCGGGTGGGCGAGTTCTTCGAGGACAAGGCAGTGGCCCAGTCCCGCAGCAACATTATGGACGCGCTGGACCTGCGGCCCGAAGTCGTCACCCTGCTCCACGACGGGGTGGAGACCGTCCTCCCCGCGGAGGAGGCCCGTGTGGGCGACCTGGTGCAGGTGCGCCCCGGCGACCGCATCCCCTTGGACGGCGTGGTGGTCCGCGGCGAGAGCCAGGTGGACACCTCCGCTGTCACCGGCGAACCGGTGCCCGTCTCCGTCCGCCCCGGCGATAAAGTGGTGTCCGGCTGTGTCAACAACACCGGCCTGCTCACCGTCCGGGTGGAAGCGGTGCTGGCAGAATCCATGGTCAGCCGTATTCTGGACAGCGTGGAGAACGCTGCCGCCGCCAAGCCCCAAATTGACCGGTTCATCACCCGGTTCTCCCGCATTTACACCCCTGTGGTGGTGGCCGCCGCCCTCATCGTGGCGGTGGTGCCCTCCCTGTTCACCGGCGACTGGCTCTATTGGGTCAAGACCGCCTGCACCTTCCTGGTCATCTCCTGCCCCTGCGCCCTGGTGCTGTCGGTGCCGCTGGCCTTCTTTGCGGGCATTGGCGCGGCCTCCAAGGAACAGATCCTCTTTAAGGGCGGCAACGCTATGGAAGCGCTGGCAAAGGTCAAGGCGGTGGTGCTGGATAAGACCGGCACCATCACCCAGGGCAACTTCGTGGTGCAGTCTCTGGAGCCTGCTCCCGGCGTGGAGGCAAACGAGCTGCTGGCCGCTGCCGCCGCCTGTGAGCTGCACTCCACCCACCCCATCGCCCACTCCATCCAGGCCGCTGCCCAGGCGCAGGGCCTGACCGTCACCGCCCCGGCGGACGTGCGGGAGGTGGCGGGCAAGGGCGTGGCCGCCGCCGGTTTCCTCTGCGGCAACCGGGCGCTGCTGGAGGAGGCGGGCGTAGTCCTGCCGGAGCTGGAACCGGCTCCCGGCTGCACTCAGGTCCTCACCGCCAAAGACGGGACTTATTGGGGCCGTATCCTCATCTCCGACACCGTCAAGCCCAACGCGAAAAAGGCCCTCTCTCAGCTCCACCAGTTGGGGCTGACCTCGGTGATGCTCACCGGCGACGGGGAGGAGAGCGCCCAGGCCGTGGCAAAGCAAGTGGGCATCCACCAGGTCCGGGCCAAGCTGCTGCCCCAGGAAAAGCTCTCTGCTCTGGAGGAGGTGCGCCAGACCTCTGGCGGCGTTCTCTTCGTGGGGGACGGCATCAACGACGCGCCGGTGTTGGCGGGAGCCGATGTGGGAGCCGCCATGGGCAGCGGCGCGGACGCCGCCATCGAAGCCGCCGACCTGGTCTTTATGACCGGCGAGCTGACCGCCATTCCCAAGGCGGTGCGGCTGGCCCGGCGCAGCACCGCCATCTCCCGGCAGAACGTGGTGTTCGCCCTGGCGGTGAAGGCGCTGGTGCTGGTGGCAGGCGTGCTGGGGTTTGCCAATATGTGGCTGGCGGTGTTTGCCGATACCGGCGTGGCGATGATCTGCATTGCCAATTCCATTCGGATCTTGTACCAGAAGAATTGAGCTGTTCGCCTCACGTCTCTACAGAGCGCGCGGCAGTTTTGAACCGAACAGAAATACAAAGGAACCTCTGATTTTGCACCAGAGGTTCCTTTTTTGTCGTTTTTTGCGGTTTTCAGCGGCCTTTTCTCAGGGGAACAGGGCAGAAAGCCCGCTAATTGGCTTTCCCCTTCCGCAGAGCGGCGCGGACGGTCCCCTGGGGGTCCTTGACCAGCAGAATGACCAGCCAGACCACCAGCGCCAGGGCCACCACGCTGAGGCCCAGATAGGCGTCGTTGACCATGTCCTCCAGGGCGGGGGTGAAGTAGTCCGCCCCCAGCTCCATGTACTCGAAAATGGCGTCGGCCAGCCACATCAGCGACGCGCCCCAGAACATAAAGCACAGTGGGGCCAGGTTCAGGCTGTCGTCCTTGCGGTTATACCACTTAGCGGTGGCGAACACCGCCGCAAAAACCGTGATGAGCAGGGTCATGGGCGTTCACCGTGCCAGTTCTGCGCGGTCAGAGCGCTTGAGCAGCAGCGAAGCGCAGGCCACCAGCACCCCCCAGACGGCGGTGACGATGACCGCCATGGTGACGCCCACGGTTGCCATCTCCTGGAACATCTCCACCATATCCGCCGGGTTTGCCGCCGCGGTCAGGAACGGGAACCAGGGCGTGACCTCGCCGTGCCAGACGTGTTCAAAGGCCAGCAGCAGCACGCCGCCCCAGAGCAGATAAGTCAGCCACTTGAGTTTCCGGCTCCAGGGGAGGGGGTTCTCCTCCGCCAGAGCGGTGTGGTCGCCGGAGAGGGTCAGGCGCTGGGCCTTCTTCTGCTCGGCCAGCTCCAGGCTGTGGGCGGCGATGGTGACGACAGCGGCCTCCGCCGCGGGAACTAAAAAGCAAGCCATAGTGTGTACCTCCAATTTAGGTTCAAATTTTACCTTCTATATTATATCGGAAAATCAAACGGAAGCGCAACCCCCCGGCAGGGATAAATCCAATTAGCAATGGGCGGGTTTGCAGCCGTGGTCGTTATGGGGAGCGCCGGAACCCCACCACTTACCGGCAATTCTTATGTGCCAGCTCCAGCACGGTGGACACCTCGATGCTCTGGACAGCCATCTGCTCGAACAGATCCTGGTCCCCGCCGTCGATGGCCTCCCGGAAGGCGGCCAGCTCGTAGCACAGCCGTCTGTCGTTGTCCTGGAGCTGGAAGGGCTGGGACCGCCCCGCCGTGTCCAGCGAACACTGGCCGAAGGTGTTCAGCGGGCCGTCCACCCGCAGGGTGGCGGCGGTGCCCTGGAGCAGGAAGCTGCTGCCCCGGGCGCAGTTTTTGGCGCAGAAGATCTCCACCTTCAGGTCGGGGTACTCCAGCGTCAGCATCCCGGACACGTCCACCCCGTTTTTGCCCCGGATGGGGAAGTAGGTGACGCCGTGGGGACGGCCCAGCATCCACACCACCGCGTGGACGGCGTAGACCCCCAGGTCGTTCAGCGCGCCGCCCTCCATCTCCGGGTCAAAGGCGTTGATATGCTCCCCCCGCAGGTAGGCGCTGTAGCGGCTGGAGCGCTGGGTGTAGCTGCACACCACGTTCTTCACCTGGCCCACCTCCTGCATCAGCTCGGCGCAGCGGAGGAAGTTGGGCATATACAGGGTGGAGACGGCCTCGAACACAAAGACCCCTCTGGCGCGGGCGGCCTGAAACACCTCTTTGGCCTGGGCCGCAGTGGTGGCCAGGGGCTTTTCGCAGATGACGTGCTTCCCTGCGGCGATGGCCTGGAGGGCCTGGGCCGCGTGGAGGCTGTTGGGGGAGGCCAGATAGACGGTGTTGATATCGCTGCTCTGTGCCATCTCCTCCAGGGAGCTGAACGCCAGGGGGATCTGGTGGTTCTGGGCGAACTGGGTGGCCCGCTCCTGGCTGCGGGAGCAGACGGCGGCGCACTCCACGCCCTCCACCTGGGCCATGGCGCGGAGCATCTGCTCGGTGATCGCGCCGGTTCCGACGGTTCCTATTTTCAACATGGCAGTTACCTCGATATTCCTGACACCCCGGGTTTTGGGGCGCTTTTTTTCTGTATTTTATAGTATAATCGAAGCTGCGCCAAATTTCCAGCCCCCTGACAGAAAAACCTGACGAATCGGGGGAATAAAATCATCCGCCGGAGATACAATCAGCAATGAGCAATGTGCAATGTGCAATGACCCGTTTTGCCGCCGTGTCCGTATCACGAGAACGCACTTGGAAAACACTTTGTTCCACAGGGCGACGGCAACTGGCCGGAGGTTCCCCCATCATTGCACACTGCTCCTTCCTGGGCGTTTCGCTCTGACAAGGATAAACTGCCGCACATGCCCCGTTTCGATTTTGGAATGGGACTATTCTCCATCTGCGTTTATCGCATCAGCCAGTTCAGCATCAGCAGCAGCCCCAGCCCCGGCGCGCCCAGCACCCCGATGACCAGCGCGTTGCACAGGTTGACCCCCAGGTGCAGCCCCAGCAGGCCGCCGAAGGGTTCCAGTGCCGCCAGTACGCCGCCGCCCACCGCCGTCCGCAGGGCCACCCGGCACACCATCCCCAGCACCCGCCGCAGCAAAATCGACAGAAACAGCGCCGCGAACAGCCCCAGCCCCGCCAGCAATACCTGCTCGTCCGTCATTCGGCTTTCAGCGCCTGGTTGGTGCGGTCCAGATTTTTCAGCCGCCGCAGCAGGTAGGAATACCGGGCCTGTTCCGCTTTCAGGTCGAACACCGCCGCGTCGATCAGGTCCGGGTCGCCGGTGGAATTGAACTGCAAATAGGTGCGCTGGATGGCGCACCGGGTCTCGTGGAGCTGGTTGGTCAGGGCGGCCCGCTCCCGCTCCTCCTCGGTCTCCTGGGGCCTGCGCAGCCAGCGTAACACTTCCGTCATAGCCGTTTCTCCTTTCACGGTCGCAATGTAAGGCTTCTTCAAGGCTTATCCTATGCCCACAGTATGCCCCAATATGTGCCAGGTTAAACAGCTTTTACCGGGGATAACCCCGGCGGGTCGGGCCATACTGTTGTCAGACGGCAAGGCGGCGGCTCTCAGCAGAGGCCGCGCTTCCGGTGGCCAGCCCTCCGCAGCGGCGCGGGGGACGTCCCCCAGAGGCCCCGCGCCGGCTGTCTTGGAATAGGGGTCGGCAGGCGCTGGCCCGGAAAAGGCGGCGCTCCGGGTGGGGCGCCGCCCTGACTGGTACTTGACGTTACGCAGCGCTTTTACCCAACATAATACAAGTTTTCCTCAGAGAAGCACCATTTGATAAGGAACCTCTGATTAAATCTCACGCATCCCCCGAAATATGCTATAATAGAAAA
>JAJPXR010000212.1 GCA_021205375.1 Clostridiales bacterium
TTATATACCAGTAATTTCAGCAAGTTTTAACAATTATTTGTTGCTCGTTACATTTTGCGCATATTTTTAGGGATTTCGCTGGTCATTCTTCTTTAAATTGTTTCGTAATTTCCCTATATATGTACCTTTTCCCTGTTTTTTTGGCACTTGAATTTCTTTCCCGCCTGTGCTAACATACAGCTCAATTCAGCCTGCCTTCCTATATCTGCTATCCGGCAGCAGCCGCTTTCGACATTCA
This sequence comes from Clostridiales bacterium, assembly GCA_021205375.1. Taxonomy (GTDB): domain Bacteria; phylum Bacillota; class Clostridia; order Oscillospirales; family Oscillospiraceae; genus Onthomonas. Next base: position 239 of record JAJPXR010000212.1, read on the forward strand.
CCGCGGCAGTTTTCAAGGCTGGCTCATGTTCAATCGATCACTACAGAGGAGGACTACACGATGAAAGGTAAAATGAAAGTTGCCCTTATGACGGACATTGGCAAGATAGGTTATACCACCCGGGATATCCCCACCCCCAAAGAGGACGAGGTTCTGGTCAAGCTGGAATATGTCGGTATCTGCGGCAGCGACATCCACTATTACGAAAAAGGCCGCATCGGCGATTTCGTCGTAAATCCCCCCTTCGTGCTGGGCCACGAGGCAGGCGGCACCGTGGTGGAGGTCGGCGCTAACGTGAAGCATCTGCAAGTGGGAGACCGGGTAGCCCTGGAGCCGGGCAAGACCTGTGGTCACTGCGAGTTCTGCCGCACAGGGCGTTATAATCTGTGCCCCGACGTACAGTTTTTCGCTACGCCCCCAGTGGACGGTGTCTTTCAGGAATATGTGGCCCACGAAGCGGGCCTGTGCTTCAAGCTGCCTGACAACGTCAGCACGATGGAGGGCGCGCTGATCGAGCCTTTGGCGGTTGGCTTCCACGCGGCCAACCAGGGCGACGCGCATCCGGGGCAAATCGCCGTGGTCACCGGTGCAGGCTGCATCGGCCTCGTTTCCATGATGGCGCTGAAAGCCCGCGGCGTCTCCAAGGTCTACGTAGTGGACATCATGGAAAAACGTCTGGAAAAGGCGCTGGAATTGGGCGCGGATGGCGTGATCAACAGCAAAGAGGTGGACGCCGTAGAAAAGGTCATGGAACTGACCGGCGGCGCAGGCTGCGACCTGACCATCGAGACCGCAGGCACGGAAATCACCACCCGCCAAGCCATCCGCTTCTCCAAAAAGGGGGCCACCATCGTGTTGGTGGGATACAGTGCCTCTGGCGAAGTGACCCTGCCCATCGGCATGGCACTGGACAAGGAACTGACCTTCAAGACGGTTTTCCGTTATCGTCATATCTATCCCATGGCCATCGACGCCGTGTCCTCCGGCCGCGTCAACCTCAAGGGGCTGGCTACCAACATTTTTGACTTTGACGACCTCCAGAACGCGATGGATCGCAGTGTGTCGGACAAGGCAAACATCGTCAAATCCGTGGTGAAGATTGCCAAAGATTAAAATCGGGATCATGCTTTTGGCTCCAGGGTTTTCTGCTCCTATCCTGGGATCCTTTGTTTGATTCTCTGAGCAGGCCATCCATTTTGCTTTTGCTTTTTGTGGCGGCACGCTCGGCGTATCTGAAAAATCAGTGAAGTTCGTCATCTTATTGCTGCGGCAATTAAATAAAGATAGCCCGCTTTGGTTCCCGCCCACAAAAGGAAGCAATTATAGATAGAAAGTACAAATTTACACTGATTATCTGCACTTTTATGCCTGAGCCAGATTAGACAATTATCGATTCTTAATTGCCGAAGTAATATATTCCGAGTTTATAGTCCCTTTTTGCACCTGCACTCTGTGGGTAGGCTTTGACAGAGGTGCTGTCTATACTGAGATTTTCAAGGTCAGCATCTGCGTTCAGCGCATGGAAAACTGCTTCAAGCACGCCAGTATTTCTCCACTTGCAAAATCGGCTGTAAACGCTCTGATGTGGCGGATAATGTTCAGGAAGTTCTTCCCATGCAGAGCCGCTTCGTGCCAGTCAAAGCGTTGCATCTGGTACCTTTGAAGCAGCTTCAGGTATTTTTACAGGAATATGCAGATAGGTACGTTTTCCATCGCGGTCTGTAGTGGTGTGCCGGAGAACACCGCCGCGAGGACAGGTGTATATATCTGCCGCAGGATCGTAAGTATATTCCAACGGCTTATATTGGTTCTTCTTTCCTTTCTATCGAGTATGGTGAAGCCGTGGAGTGCGCTCATAGACATCTGAACAGCCGCCCACTGCTTTGATCGTCATGGCAACCAGCATGGAGCTTACGGCGACGATGTGCGCTGCCGGGCCACATGTTCGACCAAAATTCGTGATTTTGGTCGAGAGCCTGTCGTTTTTCGACAGGCTCTCAAACAGACGTTTGCATAGCCCAACGGTGTCCAATGGCAGCCATCCATCTCCGCTTTCCTCCAATAAAATGACCCACATCGCAGGAAAACCGGCAGATGTGGGTCGGAGAGCGGAAAACCATTCACAAAAGAACTCAAACGGGTCAGGCGGTCATCCGAGCGTCCAACCGTTCGGATGTGCCGACCTGCCTGCATGGAACAGCAGCTCCAACCTTCTCGTTGGAGCTGCTGTTCGTGCGTTTTTTTACTTGCAGACGACCAGTTTTTCCATCTGCTTTGCCGGGCCTGTTTTCTCCACCTGGAAGGTGTCGAACTCGTCCGCGTTGCAGATCAGCACCGCCGTGGTGGTGCTGTACCCAGCCTTCCTAATCTCATCCATGGAGAAGCGGAGCAGGACCTGACCGGCCTTGACGGTGTCGCCCTCGGCGACCTGCGGCTCGAAGCCCTTCCCGTTCATGGCAACGGTGTCAATGCCCACATGGATGAGCATTTCCAGTCCGTCGTTGGAGCTGATACCCACAGCGTGTTTGGTCTCGGCCACGGTGGAGATGGTGCCGTCGAAGGGGGCCACGACCACACCTGTGGTCGGCTCGATGCCTACGCCGTCGCCCAGCGCGCCGGAGGCGAAGGTGGCGTCGGGAATGTCAGCGCGGGCGATGACGTTGCCCTCGACGGGACAGTAGACGGTGTTCGACTCTGTCTCGATGGCGGGAGAGGCAGGCTCCTTTTTGGCGGGTTCGTCCTCCTCGTCACGGAAAACCGCGAAGCACAGCGCAAAGGCAATGCCGCCGGAGATGAGCAGCAGGATGGCGTAGGGGAGAATGTAGTGGGAATCCACGATCAGGAAACCGGGGATGCCGGTGACGCCATAGGCATTGGCGCCGATGTTCATGATGGTTCCGAACGCTGCGCCGATGGCGCCGCCGATCATGCCGCAAATCAGGGGCCTCATGTAACGCAGGTTGACGCCGAAGATGGCCGGTTCCGTGATGCCCAGGGACGCGGACAGGGCGGAGGGGATGGCGATGGTGCGGTTCTTGGCCTTCTTGGTCTTGAGCGCCACGGCCAGACACGCGCCGCACTGGGCAAAGTTGGCGGCGGAGGCGATGGGCATCCAGATGTTCAGAGAACCTTCGGACAGCAGACCGGCCTCAATGACATTGTACATATGATGGATACCGCAGACCACGGTCAGCGGATAAATCGCGCCCATGACCAGCGCGCCCAGGCCGAAGGGCAGGGTGATCAGCCAGCTTGCGAAAGACAGCACATAGGTCTCCAGAGTGGAGAACACGGGGCCGATGGTGGTGAAGGTCAGGAAGGTGGTCACCAGCACCGTCACCAGCGGGGTAACGAACAAGTCGATGACCTCCGGGACGATTTTATGCAGCTGTTTTTCCAGCCAGCACATGAAGTAAACAGCGATGATGACCGGGATGACGTGGCCCTGGTAGCCCACGGCCCGGACGTTGCCCCAGGTGAAGCCGCCGATGGTGATGTTCAACAGATTCCACACCGGGATGTCGCTGGAGGCCATGCCTGCGACCGACCAGGCATTGATGAGGTTGCTGTGGATCATCGCCAGACCGATGACCGCGCCCAGGAACAGGTTGCCGCCGAACACGCGGGCGGCGGAGATAGCCACCAGCACCGGCAGGTAGGAGAAGGCGGTGCCCGAAATCATATCCAGGAAGGAATACCAGCCGGTGTCGGCAAAGGTGGGGATGGCGTTGCCCAGCGCCTCCACCAGGCCCATCATCAGGCCGGAGGCGACGATGGCGGGCAGAATGGGTACAAACACGTCGCCCAGCGCCTTGACCATCCGCTTGGGCAGTGGCTGAGACGCGGCGGCGGCGGCCTTTACGTCGTCCTTGGTGGCGGCGGTCATGCCGGAGATGTCCAGAAACTCGTCATACACCTTGTTCACGGTGCCGGTGCCGATGATGATCTGGAGCTGACCGTTGGAGCTGAACACGCCCTTGACGCCGTCGATGTCCTCCAGAACCTTCATGTCCACCTTGCTGTTGTCCTTGGTCACCAGACGAAGCCGGGTTGCGCAGTGGGCTGCGCTGACCAGATTTTCCCGTTTGCCCACGGTATCATAAATTTCCTGGGCACACTTGCGGTAATCCATTGAGAGTCCTCCTTTTCAAACTTTTCTTTGTCTTGCTTGTTGAAATCGTTTTCAACTGATGCGCTTATTATAGGCAATCAGCTCGACTTTGTAAAGTGGCATTTTGCCAAAAAATTCGCCCAAATTTTTGTGCACATTCACGAAAAATAAAACAGCCTTCAGAAAAGAATAAGAATAAGAATAAATTCAATGGAAAGTGCTTTTATTTAGGAAAACTATCGTGATTTGAACGCATAAATTCAGAGCCATTCCTTTTGCAAAGCGTTTGCAGAGAAAAAATTCTGGCGGAATCTACTTTACAAAACGGGAAAACCTGCTATACTATTCTCCATAAGTTGAAATCGGTTACACTATACTCTTGTCAATGGTGGACGAATTTCACATGAAAACGCATCGTAATGGAGGTTATCTATGGAACCCAAACTGATTTTTCTGGATATTGACGGAACGCTGACCGAACCGGGGAAAAACGTCCCGCCGGACTCCGCCTTGGAAGCGATCCGCAAGGCGCAGGCCATTGGCAACCGGGTGTTCCTCTGCACGGGGCGAAACATGGCAATGGTGCAGCCGCTGCTCCACTATGGGTTCGATGGCGTGGTAGCCAGCGCCGGCGGTTACGTCACCTGCGGCGACCAGGTGCTTTACGACCACCCCATGCCGGAGGCGGATGTGGCAGATGCGATGGAGCTTTTCAAGAAGAACGGCGTTTACCGCACGCTGGAATGTCTGGACGCCACCTATACCGACAGCGGCCTGGGAGATTTTCTCTCCGGCACCGAGGGCGTTGAGGCGAACAGCGAACTGATCCGCTGGCGGGAGGCTTGCAGCAAAAATCTGGGAATGCTGCCAATGGAAGAGTTTGCCGGTCAGCCCGTCTACAAAATCGTCCTCATGTGCAATACGTCCGCGCAGCTTCTGCCCGCCAGGGCAAGGCTGGAGCAGGACTACCTCTTTTGTATGCAGGACATGGGCGCTCAGGGCTTTCTCAACGGTGAGCTGATCCACCGGGATTTCGACAAGGGAACAGGCATCCGCCGGGTGTGTGAGACGCTTCACGTGCCGCCGTGTCATACCTATGGCTTTGGGGACAGCATGAACGATTTGGAGATGTTCCGTGCCGTCGGTATCAGCATTTGCATGGAAAACGGCGGCCCCCTCCCGAAAAAGATGGCCACCAGTGTTTGCCGTGCCGTGACAGACGATGGACTCTATCACGCGTTTGAAACGTTAAAGCTGTTTTGACGGCGCAAAAGCCGGGATAGTGATACGACACCGCCATCTCCGGGCGCACCACTCGCAGAGTTCTTGAAACGCTGTAGTTTGACTGTATCCAGGCAGCGTGTACCAGAAAACCAGCGCCGCTGTCCTGACAGCTCAGGATAGCGGCGCATTTTTGCCAAGAAACCGGCAGCTTCCTATGTATAGGCCGTTGCCGTTCTCGTTATCACTTTAATTTTACGGTTGAGCGCCACGGACGCTATTTTTCCTCCCCAAGCTCCTTCAATATCCTGCTCGTCAGCACAAGGGCCAGAAAGAAGGCGAGCACGTCGGAAACCGGCTGTGCGAGTTGCAGCCCACGCAGACCGAATATGGATGGGAGGATGGCCAACACGGGAATCAGGAACAGACCTTGCCGCGCACAGGAAATAATGGACGCTCGGAATCCGTACCCGATAGATTGGGAGAACATATTGCACATGATGTAGTAACCCCAGAGCGGCATTGTGACCAGTTGTGCGCGCAGCGCGAAGGTGCCGATCTCAATCACCTGCGTATCGTCCCTCCGGAACAGCTCGATAATGTGCCCGGAGAACAGCAGAGCTATCACGCACAGGAGGAGCAGCGTGACCGTTGCGACCTTTACACAGAACCAGAACGCCCGCTTGACACGGTCGTATTTCTTTGCGCCAAAATTGAATGCGCAGACCGGCTGGAAGCCCTGGCCAAAGCCGATGACGACGGAATTGATGAACATCGTAAAGCGCGAAACGATGGACATTGCCGCCACCGCTGCGTCACCGTACCCTCCGGCGATGGAGTTCAGCATCACGGACGAGATGCTTCCGATACCCTGCCGCGCAAGGGAGGGCGCGCCTGTATACAGGATCCTCCCATACATCCGTACAGTTGGGCGGTAATTGCGGGGCGTGATCCGAATCGCATCCTTATGCGTATTGCACATAACCAGAAGAATGCAGAAGCTGACAAACTGGGAGAATCCGGTTGCGACCCCAGCGCCCATTGTGCCCATCCCGGCGCCAAAAATGAGGATCGGGTCGAGAATCATGTTTAAAATGCCGCCGGTGGTGATGCCCACCATGGAATAGACAGCCAGCCCCTGGGCACGCAGCAGATTGTTCATAATAAACGAACACATCATAAACGGCGCAGCCAGGAAAATGTAACGAGCATAGGCCACCGCATAAGGGGCAATCGTTTCCGTGGAACCAAGCAGCATGACGATGGATTCCATCTGCGTCATACCCAGCACCGCAACCACGCACCCAAGCCCAAAGCCGGTAAACCAGGCAACCGATGTATAATGCTTTGCCTCTTCCTCCTGCCCCTTCCCCAGCAACTGGGAAATTTGATTTCCCGCGCCCATGCCGATCATAAAGGAAAATGCCTGTATCAGCGACATTGCCGAATAGACGATACCCACAGCGCCGGATGCGGATGTGCCGAGCTGGCTGACAAAGAAGGTGTCTGCCATATTATAGATAGCGGTGATCAGCATCGACAAAATGGTCGGTCCCGCAAGCGTTGGGATCACTTTTTCCACCGGATCGTTCAGCATACGCTCATTGCGTGAACGCGGTGGTTCTTCTTTCGCTTTTCGCATATCATTTCCTCTTTGTTGTTAGGGAACCTCTGATTAAATCTCACGCATCCCCCGAAATATGCTATAATAGAAA
>JAJPXR010000086.1 GCA_021205375.1 Clostridiales bacterium
GCAGTAAACTTGTAAGGTTATCAATGAAATCCGCTTTTAATCAGAGGTTCCTTAATAATTATCTCGTTCTTCTTCCGTCCTCTTGTGCTATACTGCCTGTCAAATCCGGTGTGCGTTTTGACGCGCACTGGTGCAATAGGACTGTTTGCCGAAAGAAATCGGAGGACTGCAAAATGGCTAAAAAACGAGATTCTATGCCCCACAAAAACCAGATTATCCCCATTTTGGTCTTTTACCTGCTGATAACGGCGTTGTCTGCATGGAGAGTGTGGCACGCTGCATCGCAGTTTCTCCCTGGGTTAGTTCTACCGTGGTACGCCGCGGGCTGCTGCGTTCTCAGTCTCTCCCTGCCCCTTGGATATCTACTCCCAAAGACACGGATCGCCAAAGGATTTGAAATCATCGGCAACTATTGGTATAGTCTGCAATTCATGCTTGTTTTTGCGGCTCTTTTCGAGTGGCTGGTGGATGTCGTTGTCGTTTGCCTGCTCCGGCTTCCCCTGCAAAAGCAAATGAGCGTGTTTTCTCTGGTGATTTTTGTCGTCGCCGCCGCCGGGTTTCTCTATGGGGCGGTTCACACCCGGAAAATCAAAATCCGGGAATATGATTGCCCTGTAGCGAAGCCTCTCCCCACTGGAGAAACTCTCCGCATCGTCCACTTGAGCGACATTCACCTGAGCAGCATCAACGACCTGCATACGGTGCAGAAAATCGTGTCAAAAGTCAATGCGCTGTCGGCGGAGTACATTTGCATCACAGGGGATATGTTTACTGAAACGACCCATGAAGTCTTTGAAATGGCCGCGATCTCTGCCGCTTTTCGGGACCTCAAAAGCAAATATGGGGTTTACGCCTGCCTGGGAAACCATGACGCAGGGGAGGACCTCCCTGAGATGAAACGGTTCTTCCAAGAATCAGGTATTACGCTCCTGGAGGATGAAAGCGTCGTTCAGGAGGGCGTATTTCTGCTGGGCCGAACGGATATGACCCCTGGCGGCGATACCGGGCATAACCGTCCATCTGTCGCAGCCTGCCTGAAAGACGCTTCCCCGAATCAGCTCATCGTCGTGATGGACCATCAGCCCGGAGACATTGAAAACTGCGCAAAAGCTGGCACAGACATCCTGCTGAGCGGACATACGCATGGCGGACAGTTCTTCCCCCTGAACCGGCTGATTCACCGGGTATTCCCGCATTACTGCGGCTGCAAAAAATTCGGGGAAATGTACAGCATTGTCAGCCCAGGCACCTCTCCCATCCCTTATATCCGTGCGATTGGGGATTCAGAAATCATCGTTGTGAACGTGCAAAGCCAGGCACGGGGCTAACTCCGTACCCACTGCAAATCTGTAAGGATTATTGTGCAGGACTGCTATGTAAAGCAGCCCGAAGGCTGCTCCAGGCATAGACAACATACTCCTCCCTGATTTTGAGCAAAAGAAAAGCAGCCTTGAAACGAGGACGTTCAAGACTGCTATGCTCAGTGATTCCGTTTTGTGTATAAACGTTCAAATGTGTTCAGGTAAATTGCGGCGGCTGTAAATGATACGACGCACTTCCATTACATCGTCAATCACTACATAAAAGACGGTATAATTGCGAACACTGATGCGATAGTACGGATATTGGCGTTCACGCGCTGAGGGATATGGCTCAAAGGATTCTGCACAAAAGAGCCTTTCCTGAATGGCCTTTTGGACATCGTCAACCAGTGCCTCCGCAGCGATGGGATTCTTCAGCCGATTTGCAATATAGTCCACAATCTCATTCAAATCCTCCTCAAACAGTGGGAGAAACCGCAGTTTATAGTGCTTTTCGTTCATGAATACGACTCCTCACTCGGTCAAACACCTGCTCCTCTGTGTAGCGCACATCGTCCAGCGCTGCCGCACGGTCTGCCTCATCCAGTTTGATTTCTACCTCATCGGTCAAAGCCGAGTACTGTTCCAGACTTAAAACCACCATAGAGCCGTATCCGTTTTTCGTCAGATAGACCGGTTGCCCCTTTTTTACGGTATCTTCGATTTCCGTAAATCTGTTTCTTAAATCAGAGACTGGGCGAATGTTAATCATAGCACACGACCTTCCTTTCCATAAATCCATCAATCACTGGCCATTCGATGGCATTATTTTATCATAATTATGCCGAAACTGCAATAGGAAATTTCTTGTTATGTTTAGGGTGGCCTCAAGGCCACCCAAGGTATATGCCTGTTACGCCAGCTTACACCGGCCCGTCATCCTCGTCGTAGGCGTCCGGGAAATCATAGCCCTCGTCCCCGGTCTCGTCCACATAATCCGCGTCCGGGTCAGGTCTGGTCTTCTCCTTCTTCTTGTTCATCACCTGAGTGTAGGCGAAGAAGCCGCCGCCTGCGGCAAGGAGCACCACCAGCAGAACCACCGGCAGAAGGTTCACGCCGTCGCTTTTCTCCTCCGTTTCCTCCGGCTCCTCATCCTCCAGGGCAGAGGCATCGGCCTCGCTGGTGTCCTCCTCGATTTCCTCTGTGTCGGTGCCGTAGAGAGATTCCTCGTACTCCGCCGCTTCGTCCTCATCCATCAGGGCCAATAGGTCGGCCTCGTCCACCTGGTTCAGAAAATGGACGGTGCTTTCCCCTTCATCGTCCTCGTCGATGATGAGGTAGAAGTAGTTGCCAGACTTGGTGCAAACCGTGATAAACTGCTTGCCGCTGGCCGTGTCCGTAATGTTGTCCACCAGCGTCAAATTGCCCTCCGGGGTCAGGCTCAGCGAACTGCTGGAATCGGAGTCGGCGCTTTGCAGCAGCGATTCATACAGCGCCAGAAGTGTCTCCTCGTCCACGCTGTTCGTTTCCTCTTCAGTGGATTCACCTGTGGCCTGTGCGGTGCTTTCCGCGACCTCCAAATAGTCCCCGCAGACGTAGCCGATCTGTTCGGAGACGATTACCTGATACCAACCATCTTCCTCGCCGATGATCTCCACGGTGGTGCCGGGGAGAAGGTGACCGATGACCTCATCGTCGGTACTAGCCCCAGTGCGCAGGTTCAGGTGGTCACTGACGTTCACCGTTCCGGTCAACGTGGTGGTTTCCGCATCGGTCTGTTCTTCGCTTTCATCATAGGCATTGGCGTTCGTACTGTCCTCGAAGGTTGCCACTTCCTCGGATTCTTCTTCGGCGACAACGGAAGTGTCCTCGGAGACTGCGTCCGCATTGACATCGCCCTCCACATAGGCGCAGGCTCCGGTGGTGAACACTCCCACGCTCAGGAACACCGCCATCAGGCAGGCTACAATTTTGTTACTCTTCATCTCCACATTCCTCCTTGCTCTCTGTCGTGTTTTCGCCGGATTCCGTTTCCGGCAGCGCAGTCCTGGCCAGCTTCAGCAGCTCGGCCAGTCGGTCAGGGGTCAGGTGGTACGAGTGGGTGATGTCGCAGATCTCCAGGTTCTCCTGCTCCCGGTACTTCTGGTCCCACTCCTTGAAACGGCGGTCCCATTCGTCCCGTTTCTGGCGGGCTTTCTCCCGTTCTGCGCCCATTTTGTCAAGTTTTGCGCTCATAAATGCCTCCATTCTGCATAAAAAATGTTGTTATCCTACACCCAGATAGAAGTAGGGATTGAGATAGGTGCCCTTATAGCTGAGATAGATTTTCAGCGTCCCGGCGCTGCCGATCTTACCGACCAACTGGCCGCTGGTGACTTCCTGTCCAGAGACCACGCTGATGCTTTTCAGGCCGCTGAGTTTGACGGTGTATCCGCTGTCGTTCTTGATGGTAACGACACCGCCCGACACGGATTTCACCGTTCCGTCCATCACGGAAAATACCTTCGTTCCCGTTGCTGCCTCCACCTTGAGGTAATTCGTTGTTGTCACAGTGGTGCCGCTGCACTGGTAACCATACCCACCGACGATGTCCTCGTGCCAGTCGTAGGCCAGCGGCGTCCCAAAGAACACCCGACAGCCCTTCGTTTCCAGATAGATGTCGTACAGTTCGGTTTCGTCCTCCGTGAGCCGGTTGAACAAAATACTCTCGAAGTCTGTGACATCCAGTGTCACATAGCAGACTTTGACCGTTTCCGTGCTTGTTACCGTCACCTTTTCGCCGTTGCCGCCCGAATAATAGGCCGACCAGGTCTTGTGACCGTGGGCCAGCGCTGCCGAGTGGTTGTCATAATAAACGTCGAAATCTACGCCGTATTTTGCCAGCGTTCCGGTGTCCTCCACCGTGTAGAGAACGCCGTTCATAATAATTTGTGTTCCAATCGGCACGATGGGGTTGCTGGCATCCACGGCCAGCGTGTGGCTGGCGGTGGGAGTTGTGCCGGTGGCGGTCTTGCCGTTCGCCCATATCCCACAGCAGATGGAGCAGGAGCAATAGCCGCTGGTGACGACCTCCCCGATATACTCCCCGGCGCGGACGGTCTTGGTGGTCGTGCGGGTCTCGGTTGCCGTGTCGATTTCCAGGTCATATTGCAAGGCAAAAATCGCGTTTAGTTCCGCTTTCACCTGATTCAGCGTAAAATCGCCGTATTTGGCGCACAGATAGCTGATCAGCGCCGTGGAATCGTGGCCAATCGACCCCAGGTCGTAGTTAAACTCATCACAGCTCGAATGGGTGTTCTCCACATTGTTGATTTTCTTTTGTAACTGGGCCTCCAGCTTGGTGTAATAGGCATCGGCCTTGGTGATCTCGCTGTCGTCCGCAGGCCACGCCGTGGCAGTCACAGTGGTCAGGGTCCCTGTCGCAATAACCGAGCAGGATTGCAGCTGGGTCAGCAGCAGGAGCAGCACCATGCAACAAATCAGCACAACTTTCAGCCCACTGCCACTCTGCTCGATGATACCCTTCACTTCTGCAATCAGCGACTCTCCTCTTTCCCGGACCGTCTCCGCAGTCCCGGCACCGTCCGCCGCATTGCTGGTTTGGGAGGCTGCGGCTTTCGCCGCGGCGTACTCCTTTTTGATCTCCTGTTTTTGCCGCCAGCGGGAGAGAGGGTTAGACGAAAACTCCGGGTTCTCCGCCATCTTTTGCTGATAAAGCGCCTCCACATTGGCCTTGTCCGCTCTGTGCTCCAGCTTCGCCGCCTTGTCATAGGCTTTCAGCTTTTTGCTGTAACCGGCGTGTTCCACCGCATGGGCGGTGCCCTCCACAGTTTCCTCGCCCTGATGGGCGGCCTGAACGCCTGCGTTCTCATCCTCGTTTTGGGCGCTGACCTGATAGTGGAGCTGGGCGGACGCAGTGCCGCCCACAGCGTGGGCTGGTCGGAACCGGTTGCCCGGCGGCTTGACCTCGGTGGCGGAGTCGTCGAACCGCAGACGGGAACGCACCGTTTTCTCCGGTTTTCCATCTGCGGTGTTTCGTGTCCCCGCCCTGCCGGGAGGGGGCCTCTTTACCCCCGTTCCTGGCTTTTTGGCCGCTTCAGAGTTGTCCTTCTTCCCAAACCGCAGCTTTTCAGCTCTGGCTTTCGCCCGATTCTCGTCCGTTCGCAGTTTCGACTTAGCGGCGTCCGCCTTGTCCGCCGCCCGCTCTGCCCGGTCTGCCGCCCGTCTGACCTGCTGGTTTTCCAACTCCTCCGCGGTAAACCGCAGGCGGGGCGACTTATCGAGCATGATTCACCTCTGGCTCTGCCGGCGGCGCGTCCCTCTCCTGACCCTCTAAAGTCTGCCCGGAAATCTCCGACAGCTTGGTGGTCATGATTCGGTACAGCTCTGTATCCTGGGGGAAGCGGTCAATAAAGGGCAAAATGACATCGCCGTAAAACAGCAGCCCTTCGCCCTCCCCGGACTGGGTGACATAGGAGAGCTGGTAAGGCGAAATGCCGAGCTGGTTGGCGAGTATCTGCCGGTCTCCGCTGGCCTGGTTCAGCATGAGGATGAAATCGCTGTTTTCAAAGATGTTCTCCACCTCACGGGAGGCCAGCAGATCCTTCACGTTTTGAGTGACCCCTGTGGGGATTCCACCCCATTTTCGGAACCTTTTCCAAATCTCCACGCTGTACGCCGCCGTCTGCTCCTCCCGGAGCAGCAGGTGAAACTCGTCCATATAATATCGGGTAATTTTCCCCTCGCTGCGGTTGGCAGTGACGCGACCCCAGACCTGGTCCTGCACCACCAGCATCCCGATTTTCTTGAGCTGTTTCCCCAGCTCCTTGATGTCGTAGCAGATAAACCGGTTCTGGATGTCCACGTTGGTGCGGTGATTGAACAGGTTCAGAGAACCTTTGACGTAAATCTCCAACGCCGTGGCAACGTGGCGGGCCTCCTTTTCCTCCTGCTCCAGCAGGGCGTTGTACAGGTCCTCCAGCAGCGGCATATTCTTCGGCACCGGGTTTTCAAAATACCGCCGATAGATTTGGTGAACACACCGGTCAATGACCGTCTTTTCCACCGGGAGAAGGCCCTCTTTGCCGCCGACAATGAGTTCACAGAGGGAGAGGATAAAGTCGGATTTCAGCGCGATGGGATTGTCCTCCTCGGAGTAGTTGCTGTTGATGTCCATCGGGTTGATATACTGGGTGCTGGAGGGGCTGATTTTGATAACCTGCCCGTTCAGGCGCTGCACCAGTGCCGCATACTCCGCCTCCGGGTCGCAGACGATGATGTCATCATCCGTGGTCAGGAACGCATTGGCAATTTCCCGCTTGGCGGCGAAGGATTTACCGGCACCAGGGGTGCCGAGGATCAAGCCGTTGGGGTTTTTCAGCCGCTTTCGGTCTGCCATTATGAGGTTGTTGGAGAGGGCGTTCAGCCCATAGTAGAGGCTGTTCTGCTGGAACAGCTCCTGAGTGGTGAAGGGAATGAGGATACCGATGGAGCTGGTGGTCATGCCCCGCTGAATCTCAATGAGATTGTTCGCCAGGGGGAGACAGCTCATGAGGCCCTGCTCCTGCTGGTAATCCAGTCGCCGTAGGTTGCAGTTGTACTTCTGGGCCAGAGAGGAGATGCGGAACACGTTGGTCTCCAGCTCCTGTTTCGTCCGCCCGGTGCTGAGAACAAGAAACGTCAGATTGAACATCCGCTCATTCTGGCTCTGTAATTCTTTGAGCAGTTCTTTTGCGTCATGCCCGTAGGTGGCGAGGTCGCTGGGCAATATGTCAATGTCGTACCCGCTGCGAACGGCTTTCTTCTGCTCCTCGATCTTGCTCCGGTCCAGCTCCGTGATGGTGCGCTTCACCGTCTTGATGGCCTTGTTCTGGTCCACCGACTGAATGTGCATCGTCACCACCTGGCTGCTGTCTCCGTCCAGAAACTCTTTCAGCAGCCTGTCGCTGA
>JAJPXR010000195.1 GCA_021205375.1 Clostridiales bacterium
CCATGCTACGCATGGTCCCCCTCCCCTTTCAGGGGAGGCGAGGGGGATAGTGCTTACTGGTTTGTCAGCGTATTTGTCCAGTATAGTACAAGTTTTCTGCAAAAAAACTACCGATTGACAACTGACCACCCTTCTTGCCTCCCCTGAAAGGGGAGGTGGCGCGGCGCAAGCCGCGACGGAGGGGTTTCTCAGCCAAGCCGATGCAAAGAGACCCCCAAATCCGATAAATGAGAGAGGAACCGACCTATGATCCATACCTTTGAAGCCCTGGGCTGTTACATTGCCATGGACGTGGCCAGCGGCGCGGTCCATGTGCTGGACAAACAGACCTTCGACCTGCTGAACCTGGTGGAGCCGCCCATGGGGGAACACTGCCCGCCGGAGATCATCGCCGCCCTGCCCCAGTACCAGCCCCAGGCCCTGGAGGAGAGCTGGCAGGAGCTACGGGAGCTGGCGGCGCAGAAGCTGCTCTTTGAGGAGGAGACTTACATCGACCCCGCCTGGGCGGTGGTGAAAAACACCCCCATCAAGGCCCTGTGCCTGAATGTGGCCCACGACTGCAACCTGCGCTGCAAGTACTGCTTCGCCTCCAAGGGGGGCTACGGCACCGGGCGCAAGCTGATGGACTTCGAGACCGCCAAGCGCGCTATCGACTTTGTGGTGGAAAAGTCCGGCAAGCGCCGGAACATCGAGGTGGACTTCTTCGGCGGCGAGCCGATGATGGCCCTGGACACCTGCAAAAAGACGGTGGAGTACGCCCGCGAGCTTGAAAAGACCCACGACAAGCACTTCCGCTTCACCATGACCACCAATGGGATGCTCCTGAACGATGAAAACTCCGCCTACTTCAACCAGGAAATGAAAAACTGCGTCCTCTCCCTGGACGGGCGCAAGTCGGTCAACGACGCCATGCGGGTCACGGCAGGGGGCCAGGGCAGCTACGACGTCATCGTCCCCAAGTTCCAGAAGCTGGTGGAGGGCCGGGGCGACCAGGAGTATTACGTTCGGGGGACCTATACCCGGGACAACCTGGACTTCGCCCAGGACGTGCTGCACATCTGCGACGACCTGGGGTTCCGCAACGTCTCCGTGGAACCGGCGGTGGGCAAGCTCGACGACCCCTATGCCATCACCGAGGCGGAGGTCCCCGCCGCCTGCGCCGAGTATGAGAAGCTGGCCCGCGCCCTGGTGGACCGGCCTGACGTGAACTTCTTCCACTTCAACGTGGATCTGGAGCAAGGCCCCTGCGTCATCAAGCGGATGCGGGGCTGCGGCGCAGGCAACGAGTACGTGGCCATCACCCCGGAGGGGGACATCTACCCCTGTCACCAGTTCGTGGGCAACCCGGACTTCCGCATGGGCAACCTCTACGAGGGCACCTTCGACCAGACCATCGCGGACAAGTTCGCCGGGGTCAACGTCTACACCAAGCCCACCTGCCGGGACTGCTGGGCCAAGTTCTACTGCTCCGGCGGCTGCTCCGCCTGCAACTACAACGTCAACGGCGACATCATGGAGCCCAGCCAGGTGGCCTGCGACCTGGAGCGCAAGCGGCTGGAGTGCGCCATTGCCATCAAGGCCATTCGCGCTGGTTTGGCGGAGTGAGCTATTCGCTATTAGCCAGGATAGTGCTTATCGTTTTGTCCGGTAGAGTGTAGGTTTTCCACAGAAAACTACCCTTTTGTAACCGACCACCCCTCTTGCCTCCCCTGAAAGGGGAGGTGGCACGGCGTAAGCCGTGACGGAGGGGTTTCCCGCTGGAATAAGCGACAAGACTGATTCAAAGGGACGACCAATTTATTAAACTGTTCTGCCCCCCTCTTCTCCGAGCGGTTTCGACATCGTATAGCAAAGCTAACAGCTAACAGCCAATAGCTAACAGCTCATAAACCACCCCCTGTCCGCATAGGCTTGGACAGGGGTGATTTTTTGGGCAAACAAACGCGGGTGCGCCTGTGGTCGCTGCCCTCCATGCAGCCGGCCAGGGCCACCCTCCTCACCGCCGGGGGCTTCGCCCTGGGCGGGCTGCTGGGGTGCCTGTTCTCCGTCTGCCTCCAGGGGGAAGGCTCCGCCGCGCTGACCGCCTACCTGGAAAGGTATCTCGCGCTGGCGGAGGCGAAGGGCGCGGCCCAGCCGGGCTGGTGGGCAGTGAGCTGGCAGGTGCTGCGGGAAGCGCTGGCGGTGGGACTGCTGCGGTTCACGGTGCTGGGGGTGCTGCTGGTGCCCCTGGTCATGGGGGCCAAGGGCTTTCTGCTGTCCTTCGCCATCTCCGCCTTCGTCCGCTGCTACTGCTGGCGGGGACTGGGAGCGGCGCTGCTGCTGTTCGGCGGACCGGAGTGCTTGCAGGTGACGGCGCTGTTCCTGCTGGCGGTGGAGAGCTGGCTGGGGGCGGAGCGCCGGGGCCGGGAGCTGCGCGCCGGGGAGGAGCCGTCTGACCTGCGGGTCTACCTGGTCTGTCTGCTGCTGCTGGCTGGGTCGGCAGCGCTGCAAACGCTGCTGGCCGGGCCGATGGTCCGGGGGCTGACGCTGCTGCTTGGATGAATCTTTTTGCAGGAAATCCCGCGCAATAGGCAAAATAACAGTTGGAAGTCCCGGCAAACTGTGGTATAATGATTTGTCATTTGAAGAGGATCACGTTCCGCTCCCTTTGGAACCGGAGCGAATACAGATAGTGGAAGGATTCATTATGGGAAAATACTTTGGCACCGACGGCTTCCGGGGTGAAGCCAACGTAAATCTGCTGCCCAACCACGCCTATCAAATCGGGCGTTTTCTGGGCTGGTACTACGGTGCGCGGCTGGGCAAGCACTGCCGCATCGTCATCGGCAAGGACACCCGCCGCAGCGGGTATATGCTGGAGTCGGCCCTGTCCTCCGGCATCATCTGCTCCGGCGGCGACGCCTATATGATGTGGGTGACCACCACTCCCAGCGTCTCCTACATCACCCGGACAGAGAGCTTTGACTGCGGCGTGATGATCTCCGCCAGCCACAACCCCTTCTACGACAACGGCATCAAGCTGCTCAACAGCCGGGGCGAGAAGATGGACGAGGACACCATCTGCCAGATCGAAGCCTATATGGACGGCGAGACCCAGCCCATCCCCATGGCCAGCCGGGAGAATATCGGCAGCCAATTTGACTTTGAGGCGGGCCGCAACCGCTACACGGGCTACCTGATCTCCCAGGGCATCTACAACTTCCGGGGCATCAAAGTGGGTCTGGACTGCGCCAACGGCAGCGCCTGGCGCATCGCCCAGAACGTGTTCAACGCCCTGGGGGCCGAGGTGACCATCATGGGCAACCAGCCCAACGGCACCAACATCAACGACGGGGTGGGCAGCACCCACATTGAGGGTCTCCAGGCCCTGGTGCGGGACAACCACTTGGACGTGGGCTTCGCCTACGACGGTGACGCGGACCGCTGCATGTGCGTGGACGAGAAGGGCAACGTGGTCAACGGCGACCTGATCCTCTACATCTACGGGCGGTATATGAAGGAGCGGGGCCACCTGCTGACCAACACTGTGGTCACCACCGTCATGTCCAACTTCGGCCTGTACAAAGCCTTCGACGAGATCGGCATCGATTACGCCAAGACCGACGTGGGCGACAAGTACGTCTATGAGTATATGGCCACCCACGGCTGTCGTCTGGGCGGCGAGCAGTCCGGCCACATCATTTTCAGCAAGTACGCCACCACCGGCGACGGGATTCTGACCTCTCTGAAGATGATGCAGGCCATGATCGGCTCCAAAAAGACCCTGTCGGAGCTGGCCGCCCCGGTGAAAATTTACCCCCAGAAGCTGGAGAACGTCCGGGTCAAGAGCAAGCCGGCGGCCCAGAACGACCCGGAGGTGCAGGCGGCGGTGCAGGCCGTGGCCGACGAGCTGGGGGACAGCGGCCGCATTTTGGTGCGGGAGAGCGGCACCGAGCCGCTGATCCGCGTCATGGTGGAGGCGGAGACCCAGGAGCAGTGCGACGCCTATGTGAAGCGGGTCACCGACGTCATCATCGCCAGGGGACACCAGGCGGAGTGACCGTGTGCAACGGCGAAAAGCCGCACGCCTGTCATCGGCTGCCGGTTGCTCGCTTCGCATTGAAAAAAAAACAGAAAATACAAGACACAGGAGTCTCTGACAAGCGAAGAGGCTCCTGTTCCAAATTTCCAGCGTTGCAGCGAAGGCTGCCGGAAATAGACCTCTGGTGATGCGCGCCACAGTTGGGCGGCGGACGTAGTCAGGCCGCAACTGGCAACCAGAACCTTTCAGGTTCGCAATTTCCCCTGTTCGTAACGTTTTACGTTGACAAATCGGGGGGGAATTGCTATAATATGTCTTACATAAGAACATCATACGTATGGATTTCCTGAGCTGGAGACAGGGAGAATGGAGGATAAGAAAATATGGCAGATCGACCCACATATTTGAAGAACTTAAAGAGTGAATCCGTCGTCCAGCGCGTCATCAACTGTTTGACCGATGGTATGATCTCCGGGGAACTGAAACCCGGCGACAAGCTCCCCACCGAGCCGGAGCTGGCAGCCAATTTCGGCGTAGCCCGCACCTCGGTCCGGGAGGCCACCAAAATCCTCACTTACATGGGCGTGCTGGAGAGCCGCCGCTCTGAGGGCACCTTTGTTTCCAGTGGTTTCCAGGAGAGCATGATCGACCCCATGGTTTACGGCATCATCCTGAACCGGGGCGACGACTTTGACAGCCTGATGGAGCTGCGGGAGCTGATCGAAGTGGGCATTTTGCAGTTGGCCGTCAAGAAAGAGGACCAGGAGGGTCTGGACCTGGTGAAAAGTCGGCTGGATGAGTTCGAGGCCGCAGTCGCCGGGACGGAAGATGTTGCCCAGGCCGCGTTCCAGGCGGACAACGCCTTTCACGATGCCGTCTCCGCCCTGTGCAAGAACACCCTGGTCAGCAAAATCGACTCCGTGGTGCGGATGCTGACTTATTCCGTCCGCTGGGAGACGGTGCAGACCATGATCGACACCGGACGGGGCGAAGAGTTGCTGGAAGCCCACCGGAAAATTTACGATATGCTGGTGGCAAAGGACCTCCAGCAGATCGACGAGCGCATCCGCAACACCTACTTCCTGGACGCTTTGGACCGGGAAGAGGAATCAGACAAAACCTGAGGCTCCCTTTCATCCGGTGTGAGGTGTCTCTGAAAAAGAGTAAATAAAGAAACGCCCATATCCCGTATATGGGTGTTTTTCTTTGGATAAACCACGTATATTGTGGTTTCATGTAGTTTTCTAACACTCTATTTTGTCGCTTGCCACTTGTTTGTCGCTTAAATGTACTAAAAGCCGCTTACCGATATTGCACGATAAGCGACTTTATATCATTTGTTCCCTTTAGCCCGGTTGTGCGTTTTACAAAGCATTTGGCAGTTAGAAATATCAGTTGCGCCGCCTTTGCTCCATGCAGTAACATGGTCGGCGTCCATTTCGTTATATTTCCAGATACGCCGTGCATTATTATCTGTACCTAATGCGCACAGCGGACAATTTGATTTCCCTTGCCCTTTTACGGCGTCGGTTTGTCGTGTGTAAACCGCTTTTTTTGTACTATCTTCAAACACTCTGATTTCAAGCAGTTTTGTATCAAGGCAACCACCTAAAATGTACTCAAATATTCCCGCCCTTTTTTTGACTGCACCATCTGCATAAAGTTCATGCACTTTTGCAGAAACGGCAACAGGGTCATATGGGGTATTATGATATGTTTCAAAAAGTCTGCCCCATTCAAGCCCCCGCATTTCGCTTTCTACGTCGATAAAAACCGATGATACCCAATCAATGACGCTGGTAAAATACGCCTTTAGCTCGGTAATATCTGTGTCATAACGGTGCTTGCTCATGTAATTTTCCACATTTTCGTCAGCACTGCTCTTGCATACCCATTCAAGGGCAACGCGCAAATAGTCCTGTCGCAGCACATCACCCTTTATGTAGGCGCTCCATTTCTGAATGTTGGCATTCTGACTATTGCTGAACTCTGCCTTTGCTTTTGTCACAAACGGCCCCGAATACACGGCGTTTGCTACTTCTTGTGTATTTAGCGGAATACCAACAATATTTATTGTCTTGAACCACTCTTTGATTTCACTTTCCGTCCCCTCACAAATATAAATCGTCAGTGGCGTTTCGTTGATTTTTTTCTTTTGGTCGTCGGGCATAGCGGCATAATAATGCGGCATACCGTTCGTGTCAAGCAACGGGAATTTGCCCGTGATAAAACGGCCTAAACTCGTAATGCGTTGCTGCCCGTCCAGCACCTCAAATCTATCATCACCGACTTTATTAAAATAGATAAGACCTAACGGGTAGCCTTTTAGCACGGATTGAATTACAGCTTCTTCCTTTTTCTGCTTTGCATACAGATAATTACGTTGATATTCTGGCTGAATAACCAGTTTGCCGGACAGCCCGAAAAGCCCTTTGCCCTCTAACTCATTATAGACAAAGCCCTTGCAAATTTGCTCTATCGTTATATCTGTTTTTAACTCTGTAATCATGACGTTCTCCTTTTAATGAAAATCCGTGCATAAGTAGAGTATACACTATCTTCACCGCAAACAAAATAGTTTCCCTTTGAGGGTTTTCCTTTAATCACAGGATTTCCATATATTTTACCGCCGTTTGCTCCAGTAAATTCTCCGGTTTGGCGAACTTCTCTATATTGTTTGTATTCCTTTGTTGTTTTAATGTCAACTAAATCATCTTTACCATTAACAAGCCCAACAATTACAAATTGTTCGGGGCAATGTTTCGACAAAAAAGTGATAGGAACGCCCATTACTCCATCAAAGTCTTGGGGGATAGCATCAATGCACGGTACTTCTATTGCTTCATAATTGTCATATGGTAGATACCCGTTTTCTCTGATTTGCCTATGTCGGCTAAATTTTAAGTTATCAGCCATTGTCATTAGAGCAATAGGTTGATGTCTGCGCCCATGGTCTATGTTCGTAAACCAACAAGCATTACCTAATCTTGTGTAATTGCCCACATAACCTAATTTTGCCGCTTTCGCCCTGTCTTTTGGGGCAACCTCTGCCCCTTCTGGTACTTCAAACACCATATCTTGCCCGTTATTTGTTGCACCTATCCACAATCTATTATCTTTTAAGGTTCTATAATAAATGTTGGGGTCAGGTAAAGCACCTGGCCCCAAATTCAT
>JAJPXR010000047.1 GCA_021205375.1 Clostridiales bacterium
GAATTTGGGGCCAGGTGCTTTACCTGACCCCAACATTTATTATAGAACCCAAAAAGAACCGCCGGACTTCCGTCCGGCGGCCTTTTTTTTTGGGAGAAAAAGAGAGAGAAAAGAAAGGAGAAAAAATGAAAAACAGTTGGTGCAGTTCGCGTTGCCCTGTTCGCTTGCTGCAAGTATAGAATAGCAAAGAACAAAAGGGAGGTGGTGGACAAATTGAGAAGAAATTGCGAAGAAATTTTGAACTACACCCCGGTCAAATCAAAGTTCGGCACATACCGGGCGCTGGCGGCGTCCTGCTCCTGTGTGAACCCATTCAAGCCCAAATTCGCCATGTAGTCCGCCGCAGATTTGGCCTCCCCCTTGCGCAGGGGGCGATTGATTTCCGGGAAGTCCGCCGCCCGGCCCAGAGGGACATACTGGCTCATCAGTGAGAACAGCACCGCTCCGGGAGGAAACTGCTCGCTGACCCAATCCATCACAGCCTTGGCCTCCCGCACCTGACCGGGTAAAATCAGGTGCCGGATGATAAGCCCCCGGCGGATCAAGCCGTTCTCGTCCAGCTCCACCGGCCCCACCTGGCGGTACATCTCCAAAATGGCCTCCGTCGCCCGCTGGGGGTAGTCCGCCGCGCCGGAGTAACGGGCGGCTTTCTCCGGGTCCAGGTATTTCAGGTCGGGCAGGTAGACGTCCACCTTGCCCTCCAGCATCCGCAGGGTCTCCACCCGCTCGTAGCCGCCGGTATTCCACACCACGGGGACGCCAACGGGCTGCTCCAGCGCCTGGGCGATGAGGTGGGCGTAGGGCGTGGGGGAGACCAGGTTGATGTTATGCGCGCCCTGCGCTATCAACTCCCCGAAAATCTCCCGCAGGCGGGAGACGGTGACGGTTTTCCCCAGCCCCTGATGGCTGATGGGTTCGTTCTGGCAAAAGACACACCGCAAAGTGCAGCCGGAGAAAAACACCGCCCCAGACCCTCGCGTACCGGAGACGGGCGGTTCCTCCCACTGGTGGAGGGCAGCCCGGGCCAGCCGGGGCTGACTGGGCATCCCGCAGAATCCCCGGCCCTCTGTCTCTGTCCGCAGAGCGTTGCAGCGGCGGGGGCAGAGGTCACAGCGAAACGCGCCGTTTTCGTGTTCCACAGCGCTCACAACTGGCAACTGCGGAACACCAGCCCCATCAGCCGGTCCGCACACTGGCTGACGGTGAGCGTCTCCGTGTCCAGCACCAGCTCCGGGCAGGTGGGCGGCTCATAGGCGCTGTCCTTGCCGGTGAAGTTGGCGATGTTCTTCTGATACAACCCCTTGGGGTCCCGCTCCTGGCAGGTCCCCAGGCTGGCTTTGACATAAATCTCGTGGAACGGCTCGCCAATGCAGTCCCTGGCCTCCCGCCGCATGGCGGCGAAGGGCGTGATAAAGCTGACCAGGGTGATGATGCCCGCGTCAGCGAAGAGGTGGGCAACGTGCATGATGCGCCGGATGTTCTCGTTCCGGTCCGCGTCCGTAAAGCCAAGGTCAGCGTTGATACCATGGCGGATGTTGTCTCCGTCCAGCAGGTAAACCTTGTACCCCAGGGCGTTCAGCCGCCGCTCGCACTCCACGGCGATGGTGCTCTTGCCGCTGCCCGAAAGCCCCGTCAGCCAGAACACGCCGCCCTTCTGCCCCAGCACCCGGCACCGGTCCTCATAAGTGACCTTCTGCTCCTGCCAAACCAGGTTGCGGTCCTGTGGGCCACTGTTTCCTTTCACCGGTTGATTGACCATAAAAAATCCCCCTTAAACAATTCGTTTCAGGCGGTAATTCTACCGTCATTCCAAAAAATCAACTGCGCTTTTCAAATTCTGTTTGAACATGTCGTCCAGCCGCGCCAGCGCCCGCTCCTGAATCTGTTCCGGGATGGGATACACGGCTTCCGCCAGACTCCCGGCAATGGCGGCGATAGTGTCGCTATCCCCACCGATGGAGATGGCCAGGGCGATGACCTCTGCATAGCTGCTGCCCTCCAAAAAGGCCCGGATGGCCTGAGGGACAGACCCCTGACAGGAAATATCGTACTTATAACCAGGTCGAATTTCGTCCAGGGTAAAGCCCAAATCATAGTGCCGGGCCTCGTAGCGGGCTAGCGCTTCTTTCCGCGCCGCGGCATCCTCGCCCTCGCTGTGCAGCAATGTGAAAATGCCGCCGGACACTGCCACTGCACCCTTGATCCCCTCCGGGTGGTTGTGGGTGACCTCCGCCGAGAGCCGCCCCAGCAGCTCCGCGTCCTCCAGGGTCTGAGCAACCCAGCCCGCGTAGGAGGCACGCATGGCAGAGCCGTTGCCCCAGCTATTGTAGGGCAGGGGGTCGGGGCTGGCCAGCCAGCGGAAGAAGGAGCCGCCATAGCCCGCATGAGGATACCGGCGGCCGTAAACCTGCATAGAGCGCTGCACTTCCTCCCGGATGATTTTCTCGTCCTCAGGCGTGAAACCGGTGCGTTTGCCGCACTTTTGCAGGGCGTTTTTCAGGCCGACGGCCACTGCCAGGGTCATCACAGAATCGTCGGTGAACCGGGCGCGTCCCTGAATCAACCGGTCTTCGGTGAGAACGTGCTTGATGTTGTGAAATTCGTAGACAGAACCCGCCATGTCGCCGCAAATCGCACCCAACATTCGGGTCCTGCTTTGCTCTGCCATGATTCCACCGCCTTAAAACCAAATGTCGCTCAAATCCCGCTGCAACCGTGCCTCCAGCCGCTCTTTTTCTCCCCGGTAGTAGTCCTCCAGCAGCTTCCGGGTCTCCGGCAGCATTTTGGACTTGTCCGTATCCTCCACCGTGCAGGTGTGGTACAGGTGCCGGGTGAGCTTATGGTAGGTCTCGTAGGCCGACGGCGCCCAACACCGCATCCCAATGAATTCGTCAAGGAAGTAATCGCCGCCCTTGACGATATTCCTGATCCGTGCCCGCAGCGGGCTTGCAGCGGCCCGGTGGGTCTCGTTGGCCTTAATGCCATACTGGATGCTCTCGTCCGGCTCCACGCCCAAAAAGTCGTACAGGTCCTCGCAGACGCCCTTCTGGTCCTTGATAAACTCCTCAAAGAGAATGTATTTCCTGTTGGGAAAATAATCGTCAAATTCCCCGATGCAGGTGTCGTAATTCCCCTGGGAAAAGACCAGGTATTTCAGCCGCCGCTGCATGATTTTATCCCGCTGTTTGGGGTCCCCCAGCACCCGCCGCACATAGCAGTCAAAGGCTGCGGCGTGGCCCAGCTCCAGGTCGTCCCGCGTCACCGAAATAGGCAGGAATCCCAGCGCCACAAAGAATTTGTAGGCGGACCACGCCCGGTTCACCGGGTTGCGCATCATGAAAATCAGCTTAGTCTCCGGCGGAAAGTTCTCCTTCAGCCGTTGGGCGCAGTGGCAATAGCTCAGCCCGGCGTTGACCTCTCCCACCAGCCGTTTATCATCAGCCGGGATGTGAGAGAAATAGCGCCACTGATAGTAGCGGTTGCCGCCAGGGCGCAAAATCGTCGGTGCCCGGTAGTACATGGGCTCTTTCACGTCTCGCGGAAGAGCAATGCCCCGGTGCTGCTCCAGCAGATCAAACAGGGTGGTGGTGCCACACTTTTGAAACCCGATACAGAAAAAGGAAGGCTGCATAATGATACCTCAGCTTGTGGATTGGAAAGTTCTTTCTGCTATAGACAGCAAATGCGTTACAGCCTGCCCTCTTTTACCAGATTGGCGGTCTTTAAGATGCCGATTTGAGTCTTAGCGTCGGGCAGCTCGTTGTTCATCACCATCTCCACCGCCTTGTCCAGGGGGACACGCTCCACCTCCAGGAACTCGTCCGCGTCCAGGTGCTGACCAATGTTGGTAGTCACCCGGCAGGCCCAGATGCGCAGCAGCTCGTTGGTGTAGCCGGGGGTAGGGTAGCAGGTCCCCAGATAAATGAAGGTATTGGAGACGCAGCCGGTCTCCTCCTCCAGCTCCCGCTTCATGGCCGCGAAGGGGTCCTCGCCCTTCTCCAGCTTCCCGGCGGGGATCTCCAGAATCTCCTCCTGGTAGGCGTAACGGAACTGCCGCACCAGCAGCAGTTCGTTCTCCTGCGTCAGGGCGGCGATGGCGCAGCCGCCAGGGTGCTCCACTTCCTCCCGCTTGGCCATCTGGCCGTCGGGCAGGCGAACGTCGTCCACCTTCATGTTGATGATTTTACCCTTGTAATAATAAGTGCTTTCCACCTTGGTTTCTTTCAGCTCCATCGTGTTCCTCCTCCGGTAAAATGATATATTTAAAGTGACAAGTAATACAATCTGGTTATCCATTTACACCAGCCAAGTTTTTAGTGGCTAGAAGGATGTTTTCTCGTCTGAAAATCTCACCTCTGTCGAACAAAACCGACATCAGATAACAAGCACTATCCCTCTTGCCTCCCCTGAAAGGGGAGGAGGGCCGCCGCCTTTAGGCGGTGGCGGAGGGGTTTCTGGTGCATAGCTGTAGACAACCAATTAATACAAAAGCGAAACAGCAGGGGAGTGGCTTCCTCAAACCACCCAGTACCCTACGATACCGGCAACGATCCCTACCACCGCCCCGGCAATCACGTCCCTGGGCCAGTGGACCCCGCCGATGACCCGGCACAGGGCCAGCGCCACGCCCACCGCCAAAAACGCCGCCCCCACCAGGGGCCGCAGCCACAGGAAGGTCATGGCGATGACAAACACCGAGAAAACGTGGCGGCTGGGGAAGCTCTTTCCCTTTTTGTCCTTGTGGATGAGGGGCTGGATGTCCAGCAGCTCATAGGGCCGTGGGGCGTTGCGCAGGTCCCGGTAGACCGACAGCAGCGCGAAGGAGATCGCCGGGACCAGCACGCATCGGAGCAGCCGGGGGTCTTTCTGGACTGCCAGCACGATGAGCGCCAGGGGGTAGGCCACATAGCACAGCCGGGTCAAAATAAAGTTAGCCACGTTCAGGCCCTTCTCCCCGGCGGGGGTGCGGAAGGGGGCGGAGAGCCTCTGGTAGTCTTGGGCGGTCATGCTCAATCCTTCCCCTCCAGGAAGTAGGTGGCCTCGCTGTCCGCCACGTGGAGGGCGTAGGCCAGGGGGTACATGTCAAAGACCTTGCCCACATCCCGGTTGTCCTCCGGGCCGGAGAAGCCCATGTGATAGCGAATGGCGAAGGCTTCCTCCCGCGTCAGGCGGACGTAGCCGTTGATGATATAGACGCTCTTTTCCCCGTGGCCGTAGGGCATGGGGTCGTCAAACTGGAAAGTGGGGACCTGCCGCCAACTGCCGTCCACCTGCTTCACGTTGCGGACGGAGGACTTGTAGCAGCCGATTTTGCACAGGTCATGGCACAGGGCCACCAGCGCCACCGTCTCGTCGGAGTAGTCCAGCTCATAGACCTCCCGCACGCGGGGCCGGTTCAGGTAGTCCACCAGGCAGTCGTAGACGTTGAGGCTGTGCTCGCACAGTCCGCCCTCAAAGGCGCTGTGGTAACGGGCGGAGGCGGGGGCTGTGAAGAAGTCGCTCTTGTTCTCCAGGTAGTCCAGCAGCTCCTCCGCGCCGGGCCGCTTGATGTTTTCCTTAAAAATCTGAATAAATTCCTCTTTATTGGTCATGGGTCTGTTCCTTCCCTTCCGGTACAAATCAAATACAAACGAGATACATACGATTATTTTTCTATTCTACCACACATCAGGGGGAGAGGAAAAGAGTTATTTTCGCAATTTCCCCCACTTTGCGCACTTTGTTCCAAATGTTGTCCTCTTCGGCAGGGAAAACCCACTTCGGGATGAAGGATTTTCCTTTAACATTGTGAAATTTGTAACATACTGCAAATGAAACGAAATAAGTTGTCTAAAAACTGTAATATGTGCCTAAAAAGGGGTTGCAAAATGTCGTTCTTCGTGCTAAAGTAAAACTATCCAATTGTGTCTCCGCGCAATGAGAAACGCGAAAATTCCAAGGAGGTAACTGATACAATGGCTAACTTTGGCTTCGGCGCAATGATTCAAAAACTGAAGGCTTCTCCCAAGACCATCGTCTTTACCGAGGGCACCGACCCCCGTATCCTGGAGGCTTCTTCCCGTCTGCTGGCAAGCACCTTCCTGACCCCCATCCTCATTGGCCACCCCGACGACGTGTTCGCCGCCGCTGAGGAAGCGGGCTACAACGTCCGCGGCGCACAGATCATCGACCCCAACAACTACGAGCGCTTCGACGAGATGGTGGACCTGTTCTGTGAACTGCGCAAGAGCAAGGGCATGACCCCCGAAAAGGCCATCCCCATGCTGCGCAAGGGCAACTACTTCGGCACCATGCTGGTGAAGATGGGCGTGGCCGACTCCCTGCTGGGCGGCGCCACCTATTCCACCGCAGACACCGTCCGTCCCGCCCTCCAGATCATCAAGACCAAGCCCGGTTATAAGAGCGTGTCCTCCTGCTTCATTCTGGTCCGTGCCTCCGCCTCCGGCGAGAACGAAGTGCTGGCCTTCGGTGACTGCGCCATCAACATCCACCCCACTGCCGAGCAGATCGCCGAGACCGGCATCTACTGCGCGGAGTGCGGCAAGGTCTTCGGTATCGACCCCAAGGTCGCCTTCCTGAGCTTCTCCACCCACGGCTCCGGCAAGGACCCCGACGTGGACAAGATGCGCGAGGCCACCCGTCTGGCCCAGGAAATGGCCCCCAACCTGGCCATCGACGGCGAACTGCAGTTCGACGCCGCCGTTTCCCCCAGCGTCGCCCATACCAAGTGCCCCGACTCCACTGTGGCCGGCCACGCCAACGTCTTTGTCTTCCCCGACATCAACTCCGGCAACATCGGCTACAAGATCGCACAGCGTCTGGGCCAGTTCAATGCCTACGGCCCCATCCTGCTGGGCCTGAACGCCCCCATCAACGACCTGTCCCGCGGCTGCAACGGCATGGAGGTCTATTCTATGGCCATTATCACCGCTGCTCTGGCTGACTAAACAAAGCATACTTAAACCCGCCCCTGTAGAGGGGCGGGTCTTATAAACGAACATAAAACCGAACGTATAATTTTTGTACGTTCGGTTTTATGTTTTATTTTTAGATTTTTACTAAATCTTTGCCAGATTCTAAAGATTTTCCCTATCGGATTTTGGTTCTATGTCAAGAGTTGGGGCAGAGAAAAATAACCCGCAAAAATAGTG
>JAJPXR010000163.1 GCA_021205375.1 Clostridiales bacterium
TATTTTTGAGGGTTATTTTTCTCTGCCCCAACTCTTGACATAGAACCTTTTTTCACTTCCTTTCTGCGCGTTTTCGCCGCTTGCGCAGTTATTTTCCGCACACATAACGGTTCCGCTGACGCTACAGAGTATTTTAGCATTTTGCCCTCTGAAATTCCAGTGCAAATCCCACAGTTTTCTTCCCTATAAAACCGGTTAAATGTGAATTACTGCACAATAACAGTGAAAAATGCGAAACAAAATTTGTCACACCACCTCTGTTAGCGAAAAAGGACAGACTTCGTCAAAGTCCGTCCTTTGGTTTTGCGTTTTGCAGTGTTTTTTCTGCGTCTGTTCCTCAGCTCAGCCACCTGGCGTCAGAGAAGGGGAAAAAGACACAGACCGCCTTGCCCAGCACATACCGGGTGTCCACCATACCCAAGCTGGCGTAGCGGCTGTCGGTGGAGCCGTTGCGGTTATCGCCCATGACGAAGATGCAGCCCTCCGGCACCTGGAAGCTGCTGTACACCATGCCGTCCCGCTCCACCATGTAGTCGTCCCCGTACTGCTCGGTGCCCTCATTGGCGAAGTTCAGATAGTCCTCCTCCAGGGCGACGCCGTCCACATAGACGGTGTTGGTATCGTAGTCGATTTCCACCGTCTGACCCTCCACGGCGATGACTCGCTTGACAATAGCCTCGGAATCGTCCTCATAGGGGAACCCGTCCTTTTTCAGCACCACGACATCTCCCTGTTGGGGCGTGTAGCCGATGCGCTGGATGAGCATGGCGTCGCCATCGTGGAGAGTAGGGTACATGGAGGAACCGGACACGCCGAATACCATGCCAAAAAACGTAAAGAAGATGGTGATAAACACCAGCACCAGGGCCAGGGTTTGCAGCCAGTCATAGACATCTCTGCGCCAGCCCTCGCTGGCGACGTCCGGTTCGGTCTGGTTTTCAGGAATTTTCTGACTCATAGTTCTGTCTGTACCTCATGCCGTCAGTCGGTGATGTCAATGCGCTCTGCGCGCAGGCAGGTGCGCTTGTCGCTGTCCACCGTGAAGAGGACGGCGTTGAGCTGGCAGGGGCCGGGGGCCGGTTCGTACCGGCGGGGCAGCCCGCCCAGGAATTTGTTGATGGAGATCTGCGGCTGGATGCCGATGACGGAATTTCTGGGGCCGGTCATGCCCAAATCGGTGACATAACCAGTGCCTTTGGACAGCACCCGGTTGTCGGCAGTGGGAACGTGGGTGTGGGTCCCCCAAAGGGCGGAAACCCGCCCGTCCAGATACCAGCCCAGGGCCAGTTTTTCGCTGGTGGCCTCGGCGTGGAAGTCTGCCAGGACGATGTCTGCGTCCATCTTCGCCAGGACAGAATCTGCCACCGTGAAAGGATTATCTACGTTGGGGTCCATCTCCACCCGGCCAATCAGGTTGACCACTCCGATGCGCAGGCCCATCGGTCCCTCGTAGACCGCCCAGCCCCGGCCTGGGAGACGCTGGGGGAAGTTGGCAGGCCGGAGGATATACCGGTTATCATCTAAAAACTGAGTGATTTTGATTTTGCCCCAGGTGTGGTTGCCCAGGGTGATGACATCCGCCCCGGCGGTGAAAATGTCCAGTGCGTTGTCCTCGGTCAGCCCCACACCGGCGGCGTTTTCGCCGTTGACCACGGTGAAGTGGACCTGGTTAAGCCGTTTGAGCGTAGGGAGATGGCGGCGCAGGCAGGTGACGCCGGATTGGGACACCACATCCCCCACGGCGAGAATGTTCAGTAGCATTGTTTTGCCCCTTTCCAGGGTGATACCGTCAGTATACGCCTGCTGCGGGAAAAGTGCAAACAAAAGTTTACCGCTTTTCGGCAAGCGAAACGCCTTTGCCGTCCTGACAGTATTGTGCGGCAAAAATCCTACTCCATGTTCACGTCCGCCAACAGTTCATTTTCCACCACCTGGGTCCGCTCTCCTTCAATGCAGTAGACCCGGTGCAAAAAGACGTTCATGTGCTCCCCCAAGCGAAGCTCCCGGCGCTCCAGAGAGCGGTTGGTCAGCAGCGTGATGTCGTGGACCTTCAGGCGCACCTCCAGGGAGTTGCCCCGAAAGCTGATACCGGTGACCACACCGTCCTCCGCCCGGTCCGCGTAGGGTTGCATTTGCAGATTGTCCTTCTTGAAGGCGTCCACAAACTCCGGGCGAATGAGAATTTTCTGTCCTTCCGGCAGCTTCTCAAAGCCGCGGAACCCGGACAATCCCTCCACTACACTGGAATTGCCTGCAAACTGGGCGACAAAGGGGGTCTGTGGGTGCAGGTAAATCTCCGTCGGCGTCCCCATCTGCTCGATGCGGCCCTCGTTGAGGATGATAATGTCGTCGGCCACCTCCAGCGCTTCCTCCTGGTCATGGGTGACGAAGATGCTGGTGATGCCCACCTGAACGATCATGTCCCGGAGCCAGACCCGCAGTTCCTTGCGTACCTTGGCGTCGATGGCGGCGAATGGCTCATCCAGCAGCAGCAGACTGGGGCCTGGGGCGATGGCTCTGGCAAAGGCCACCCGCTGCCGCTGGCCGCCGGAGAGCTGGTTGGGATACCGCTTTTCCAGTCCCTCCAGGCCGATGAGCTGAATCAGCTCCGTGACCCGCGCGCGAATTTCCGCCTTGCTCTTCTTCTGCACCTTCAAACCAAAGGCGATGTTGTCGTAGACGTTCATGTAGCGGAACAGGGCGTAGTTTTGGAACACAAATCCAATCCCGCGCTCCCCCGCCGGGACATCGTTGACGTTTTTCCCGTTGATGAGGATGTCGCCGCTGTTCTGCTGTTCCAGTCCCGCGATCATGCGGAGGATGGTGGTCTTGCCGCTGCCGCTGGGACCCAGCAGCGCCGCCATTTTGCCCTGCTCCACGCCAAAGGTGATGTCTTTGGCCGCCTCGTAGTCGTCGAACCGCTTGCAAAGCTGTTTTGTCTCAATGAACATTTACAATCCCTCCTGCTCCTCGGACTTTCTCGCCCGCCATTCAGCGATATTCTTCAAAATCAGCATGACCAGCGCCAGCAGCACCAGAAGCGAGGACACTGCAAATGCCTGTGTGATGGCCTCCGCCCCGCCGGACATATAGAGGGCATCCACCTCCAGGGGAAGGGTGAAGGTCTCGCCTCTGGCCTTGGAGACGGCGTAGACCGCGCCGAACTCCCCGAAAGCCCGCGCCGCGCACAGCACCATTCCGTAAATGAGCGACCATTTGATGTGGGGCAGCGTGACCCGGCGGAAGATGGTAAAGCCTCCCGCCCCCAGTAGGGCGGCGGCCTCCTCCTCGGCGTTGCCCTGGAGGTTCATGGCGGGCAGCAGCTCCCGCAGCACATAGGGGAAGGTGACAAAAATCGTCGCCAGCACCACGCCGGGGATGGAGAACACCAGGGCGATGTCCGTGCCAAAGGTGTCGTTGAACCAGTTGACCACCGGCGTGGCCAAACCGCTGCGGCCAAACATCATAATGAAAGCCAGGCCCGCGATGACCGGAGAGATGGAAAAGGGAATGTCAATTAAGGTCGTCAGCACGCTTTTGCCCCGAAACTCAAACTTGGTCAGCAGCCAGGAGGCCACCAGCGCGAAAAACGTGTCCACCAGCAGGGCGATGACCGCCGCCAGCAGCGTGACCCGAAGAGCCGAGAGGGTGGTCTTGGCCGTGACCGCGCTCCAGTACAGCGCCCAGCCGTCCTTCAGCGCCCGGTAGAGGACTTCCACCAGTGGCCAGACCAGCATCACCGCAAAGAACAGCACCCCTATTATAATGAGCGCGATTTGTCCCGCCGACAGGCGGGCTTTTTTCTTCTGTTTCATTGCGTCCTCCCCTCACCGGGTCCGCCGGGCGGCGAACCACTGCACTAGATTCAGCAGGAACATCAGCAGGAAAGAAATCGCCAGCAGCACCAGGGCGATGGCCGCGGCGCCAACATAGTCCGCGCTGCCCGAATTGAGCTTCTGCATTATGACATAGGACACCACCTGGGTGCCATTTTTGCTGCTGTTGCCGGAGATGTAAATGACGCTGCCGTACTCGCCGATGCCCCGCGCCAGGGCCAGCCCGAAGCCGGTCAGCAGGGCCGGGGTCAGCTCCGGCAGGATGACGTGGCGGAAGGTGAACCCCCGCGACGCCCCCAGCATCAGCGCCGCCTCCTCGCAGGAGGGCGGCAGCTTGCGCAGCACCGGCTGGATGGAGCGCACCACAAAGGGGATGCCCACGAACACCAGGGCAATGACCAGTCCCACCCGGCTATAAGAGCCTTGGATACCGATGCGGCTCAGCGCCTGGCCCAGCACCCCCTGGTCGGAGTACATCTTCGCCAGCGTGATGCCCGCCACGGCGGTGGGCAGGGCGAAGGGCAGCTCGATCATGCCGTCGATGAGCCGCTTGCCCGGAAACTCATAGCGCTCCAGAATCCAGGCCAAAATCAGCCCAAACACACAGTTGATGGCCGCCGCAATCAGGGCGCACAGGATGCTGGTCCGGAAGGCCCCCACCACGTTGCTCCGGGTGATGGTCTCCCAAAACTCCGCCGGGGTCAGCTCGAAGGAGCGGATCAGCACCGAGGCCAGCGGTAGCAGAATCAGCAGTGACAGCATGGTGACAGTGATACCCAGCGTCAGGCCAAAGCCCGGAATCACTCTGTTTCGTTTCTGTTTCATACCGCGCTCCGTCAACTGTTGTAAATCTCGTCAAAAATGGCGTCGTCCTGGAAGAAGGTCTCATAGGCTTCATCCCAGCCACCGAAGTCGTCGATGGTACACAGCTCCACGTCCAGGTCAAACACGTCGGAGAACTCGCTCAGAATCTCCTGGTTGGTGGGCCGGTAGTAATACTCCCCGATGAGGCGCTGGGCCTCATCGGTGTAGAGGTAGTCCAGATACTCCTGCGCCACATCCTCCGTGTCGTGCTTCGCCACATTCTCGTCCACGATGGCCACCGAAGGCTCCGCCAGAATGCTGACGCTGGGGGTGATGATCTCATATTCGTCGGGATAGTCCGCCAGGGTCTGGAGGGCCTCGTTTTCCCAGGCGATCAGCACATCCCCTTGCCCGTTCTCCACAAAAGTGGTAGTCGCGCCCCGTGCGCCGGAGTCCATCACCAGCACATTGGCGTAAAGTTCGCGCATAAACTCCTTGATTTGTTCCTCATCCTCGCCGTACTGCTGCTCAGCGTAGTACCAGGCGGCCAGGAAGTTCCAGCAGGCCCCGCCGGAGGACTTGGGGTCCGGGGTGATGATGTCCACGTCCTCCTGGAGCAGGTCGTCCCAGTCCTGGATGTTCTTCTCGTTCCCGGCCCGCACCAGGAAAACGATGGTGGAGGTATAGGGGGAGCTGTTGTTGTCGAACTCGTCCAGCCAGCCCTCGTCGATCATCCCCTCCTGCTCGATGAGGGTGATGTCGTGAGCCAGAGCCAGCGTCACCACATCGGCCTCGTTGCCCTCGATGACGGAGCGGGCCTGGGACCCGGAACCGCCGTGGGACTGGGTGATCTCTACCGCCGTGCCATAGGTCTCCTCGTAGTAGGCGGCGAACAACTCGTTATACGCCTCGTAAAACTCCCGCGTGGGGTCATAGGACACGTTCAGCAGTTCAATGACATCGCTGTCCTCCCCCTCCGAGGCTTCGCCGGAGGAGGAACCGCAGCCGGTCAGCATCCCGGCCAGCAGGCAGACGCACAGGCCCAGGGCGGTCAGTTTGGGAAGGGATTTGGATTTCATCACATTGCAGCTCATGGGGTACTCCTTCTTAGTCAAACGTTTGCGTTTCGGAGTTGCGATTTATTTTTCCGAAACAACCTGTTTTTTTCAGGGTTTGACTGGTTTGCTTTCCTAAATTTACACCGTGCCGTCCCCCTTGTCAACGGCAAATTACTCAAACGTTTGCTTTTGCACTTGCAATCTGCGTGTGTATCCGTTACAATGGTTCCAGACTGTTATGAAGAGGTGACGCATGATGTCGCTGAAACAAATCGCCGAGATGGTGGGAACATCCGTCTCCACCGTCTCCCGCGTCCTCAACAACGCCTCGCCCAAATGCGCCTCGAAGGAGTTGCAGGAGCGCATCTGGACGGCGGCCCACGAAATTGGCTACCGCCCCAACGAGGCTGCCCGCACGCTGCAAGGCGGCGGTGCCAAAAAAGACACGGAGACGCCTCCGCGGGTCACCGTGCTGATGGCGCGATTCCCCAAGGTGGAGGCGGACCCCTTTTTTGAAGATCTGCTGCACTGCCTGAAAACAGAGCTGTACGCCCAGGGCGCGCTGCTGCACCGGGTCTTGTACGACGGGGAAGAGCTGGAGGCGGAGGTGGCCGCCTCCAATGGGGTCATCGTGCTGGGCCGCTGTTCCCATTCCCTTTTGGAGCGGCTCTGGCAGCAAAACCGGAACCTGGTGGGCATCTGGCGCAATACGATGGATTTTGCGGTAGACGAGGTGGTCTGCGACGGCAAAAAGGCGGCGGAGCTGGCCATGGAGCATCTCATCGGACTAGGCCACAGAAGCATCGCTTACATCGGGGACTGCTCTTTTGAAAGCCGGTATGTGGGCTATTGCAGCAGCCTCATTCAGCACGATATTCCCATCAATTACAGTCTCATCAAATCCACCGACCAGACCTTCGCCCAGGGCCGCCAGGCCATTCTGGACCTTTTAGCGGGAGAGAGCGCCTTCTCTGCCGTGTTTTGCGCCAACGACATCACCGCCGTCAGCGTACTCCAGACGCTAAGCGAGCAGAAGCGGCGCGTTGGCCGTCCCATCTCGGTCATTTCCATCGACGACATCGAAGGGCTGTGGAACCGGGAACCGGGTCTGACCACCGTTCACATCCCCCGGCAGGAGATGGCGCACATGGCGGTGCAGACGCTGTTGGACCGCATCCGCCGGGGGCATCAGGAGACAGTACGCATTGAATTTCCCTGCAAAATCATCCAGCGGGAGAGCTGTTTCCGGCCCTGAACCAGAGTAAACTGCGGGTTTCATAAGAGCCTGTTTTTTTCATGGCATAAGCTCCGTCCGCTCAATTTAAAAACCGCATTGCCGCCGCTTATCGGTGGGCGGTTGCCCCAAGTTCCTGCG
>JAJPXR010000143.1 GCA_021205375.1 Clostridiales bacterium
CCTCCCCTTTCAGGGGAGGCAAGAGGGGTGGTCCATTACAAAACCACCATTTCTCATTGATAAGGCTGCTTCAAAGGGACAACCGGTTTTATTAAATCAATCAATAGCTCAGGCCGAAGTTCAGCTCGTAGTAGTTACCCACGGCGTCCCGGTAGGCGTACGCCTTGCCGTTCTCGTCCTTCAGCTCGTCTGGCATGTACTGGTCCTTGTCGTAGCCAGGCACGTCGTTGGGGCTGACGCAGACGCCGTCCTTGCCGACGGCCAGCACCGCGTCGTTCTTGGGCAGGGTGATGGGCAGCTTGCCGGTGGGGGAGAAGCGGCCGAACATCACGTCCAGGGTGGCGGAGGGGTAGGTGTCGAACCCGGCGGTCAGCGCGTCGGCGTACCGCTCCACATTGCCCACCATCCAGGCCAGCGGGAAGTTGATGTTGGCGATGACCTTGCCGCCGTTTGCGTGGACTGCCGCAGCGATTCCGGGGATGCGGTTCGCGCCGGAGAGGGTGGTCTCCAGGTGGGTGGTGTCCAGGGGGCAGCCCTTCTCGTCCACATCGGGGACGGTCTTACCCTCGCAGATGTCGATTTCCAGATAGCCGGGGGTGGCGCTGAAATAGTTGCCGGAGGAGGGGCTGACCATCAGGATGGCGTAGTCCGCCTGGGCGGGGTCGTCGGTCAGGGTGCAGTCGCCTGCCACCATCTCCTTCAGGGCGGCGGTGGCGGCGGTGGCGTCGCCCTTGGCGAAGGCCTCCACATAGACCTGCTTCCCTGCCAGCTTCTCCGCCGTCAGGGGCAGCACGTCCTGGTTCTTCAGCAGGACGACGCTCTTCCGGTGGGTCAGGGCGGCTTCGTCCCAGTCGGCCTGGTTGGCCACCACCTGCACTGCGTTGGCGGGGTCGGCGTAGGGATTCTCGAACATCCCCTGCTGGAACAGCTCGGTCAGGGTGCGGGCCACGGCCCGGTTCAGGCTCTCGTCGGTCAGCACCAGGTCCTCCTTTTGGAAGCCCTCCGGCACGGGATGGGTGTCATAATAGCCGTTGGTGGCCCGGTCATAGGCCTCCCGGCCCACCTCGTTGTCGAACAGGCCGCTGATGACGTCCACGCCGGACTGGGTGACGGCGTAGCCCACCCGCTCGGGCAGGTCCAGGGCCTCCACGCCCCAGCTCATGTTGTGGACGATGCCGGTGTCGGAGTTAATGTAGCCGTCGAAGCCCATCTGCCCCCGAAGCACCTTGTCAATGAACACCTTATTGTAGGCGAAGCCGTAGGGGTTCAGCTCGATGGGGTCGCCGTTCATGTCGGCCTGAGGGGCGCTCTTGGCGGCGGCGGGCTTGGAGTAATAGGGCATGATGGAGGCGGCGTGGTACTTCACGGCGGGCTGGAAGGTGGGGATGTGGTACTTCTGGAGGGAGCCCTCCGTGGCGTAGACGTTCCACTGGCCTGCGGCGTAGTGGGGGTCGAAGCCGTTTTCACGGGCGCCGCCGCCGGGGAAGTGCTTCACCGTCATGGAGACGCCGTCGGGGGTGACGCCGTCCTCGCTGCCCTGGATGCCGGGGATGAGCCGCTCAAAGATGGCGGTGATCAGCTCCGGGTCCTCGCCGAAGGTGCCGAAGGTGCGCTGCCAGCGGGGGTCGGAAACCACGTCGGCCATGTACATATAGCCCTTTTTCAGGCCGCAGGCGTTCCACTCCCGGCGGACGCAGTCGGCAAACTTGTCGATGATGTCCAGGCTGTCGCCCTTCACCGCCGCCGCGATGCCCAGGGTGCCGGGCCAGGTGGCAAACACGCCGGAGGCGTCGTTCATGCCAAAGACCACCTCGCCGTTCTCGTTCCGGGAGTTGGAGGCCACGCTGACGGGAACAAAGTGGTCGCACTGCTCCGCCACGGCATGGAGCTGGTTCAGCCAGTCCGCCAGGTCCTCCGGCGTGGCGTTGGCCCGCAGAATCAGGTGCCGGGAGAACCAGTCCTTGATGAGAGTGGTGGTGCCGGGCAGATGCTGCTCGCCAAAGATGGTTTTCCCGTTCATCTCCGCATCGTCCAGCAGGCCGGACTCATCGGGGATGCACTTGTGGTCGGGTACCGGGCCGGGGTACTTCGGCCCCATGCGCCAATCCGAGATGAAGAGCTGAGCAATCTTCTCGTCCACCGTCAGGGTCTTGACGTAGGCCGCGGCTCGTTCCTTCGGGGACAGCCGCCAGTCGTTGACCGGCGTGACCTGGCCGGAGCCGTCGATGTCCTTAAAATAGAGGCCGTCCTGCTCGATGACGGCCCGGGAAACCGAGCCGATGGTCGGCCCGTTGGGATTTTGGTAACGTTTTACCTGTTCGCTTGCTTTTGCCACTGTGTTGTTCCTCCTTTGAGGCGGCAGCGCCGCCGGGATGTGAATATGGTTACAATCCTATGTAATAGTATACCGCAAAAAATACAAAAGTGGCAAGGGATTTTCTTTGTTATTTTGTGCATTTATCTGAAAGATACGCAAAAAGCTGAGAGGCGTTCAACAGAACCCTCTCAGCTCATCAACGAAACGATTCAGATGTACGGCGTCACTCTTTCCCTACCGTCTCCCGGTTTTCCTCCCGTTCCTCCTTGATCTCCCAGTGGATGAGGAAGGTCAGCGCCGCCCGCAGGGCGATGATCCCAGCGACGGTCAAAATCTCGGTCCACTCCCGCACCACCACGGTGCGGAGGATCTCGCTGCCCAGCTTGAATTCCAGCCCGGTGGCGAAGCCCTGGGCCAACAGCAACACCGTTCTGGGGTTCCGGCGGACGTAGTTGGCCACGCCCTGCACGCCAGAGATGATGATGACCACCACGCCCACCGTCTCAAAAAACACGATGGCCAGCTCTGTGACCTCCTGAAGAACTGTTTCCAAACAGGTGATAATCGCATCCATAAATATCTCTCCTCCCTTTTAAAAAAACGGGGCTGTATCAAACTTTTGTTTTGGTACGGCCCCGTTTTTGGATTCTCTGTGTTTCGCTCAACGTTTTTTGCTCAGCCCGTTTGCTCCTGATTCCCGCGTCTGGGGAAGGCCGTCGCCAAAATCTCCGCCAGGGGCTTTTCCCGGATGGACAGGCCCTCATAGGGCTGATTTGTCCCGCTGCAGAACAGCCGCCCCTCCCCGTCAAAGACCGCCACCACAGCGTCGTCGGAGATAATGCTGTCTACTCGCCGAATGTCCTCCCACATGGCAAAGGGGAGTGTGCAGTATTTCTGCTCGTTCCGGGCGGTGAGGACAAACTGATACTCCTTCATCCGCTCCCCCGACTCCAGAGGCAGGAAAATCGTCACGCCCGGATGCAGCGCACTGGCATCCTGGAGGGTACTCTCACAGACCACCTGAGCTGCCTCCGCCTGGCGGTAAGGGAAATAGATCCCGTAGAGCATCTGCCGCTGCCGCATCTGACGACAGCACTCCTCCGCCCGGTCGTTGTACTTCACCATCAACATCAGGTTTTTCAGCTCCGTCGCCCGGTTTAAGAAGCTGCTGCCCATCTGTCCGCCGTCGCTGAACAGCACAAAGGCGCAGTCCGGCTGGCTCTCCACCAGTGGCAGCAGCGCCTCCGGTTTTTCGTTGGGGCAGAGCACCCAACTGTAAATCCCCAGGTCCTTCCCCTGCTCGATCAGGGACTGGTACGCCTGCTCCATGGCGGGATACTGTTCGCTGTCCGTCAGCAGCGTCACCGTCCAGGGGACGTTGAAGCCCTGCCGGGCCTCGATCTCGCGGATGATCCGCGCTCCGGCGGTGCAACTGTTATAGCCGATGTTCATGCCGAAGGTCAGCAAATGCTCCTGGTCCATATGGGTCACAGCGTCCTGAATCAGCGCATAATACCCGCTGTCCTCGTTTTCCAGCATGATTTGCGCCGCCTGAAAAAAGTCCTTTTGGAACCGGCCTGTAGAGAAATGCAGCGCCATATCCACCAGGGTCCTGGTGCAGCGGTCCGGGTCCTCCTGCATCTCTTTCATCTTCTGCCTGACAAAGGTTTCGATCAGCGTTCGATTTACGTTGTGGATCGGGTCGTTTCCTATGATACCCATCCTCTCGCCTCCAGAAATGGATTTCGTGTATTTGTTTGCTTATCAGTATAAAGTATTCTCGCACTCCTTACAAGGGGGCAAAACTGCTAACTTGTCCCACAGAGGACTAATTCCCCATTTTGCCCTGTTTTTGCCCATATTCCAAAGGTTGTCCCATTTGGAATACGCCGTTTTTCTGATAGAATAGCGGTGAAGAGGCGAGTCTTGACAGTCGGGCAGGTGCAGAATTGCCCATAGACGGTTTTCCCATTCTGTGCTATCATTATAATAGATGTCGCTTTGAAAAGAAAGGGTGTTTTTTCTCATGAAGCTGTTCAAAGAAAACATTTACAACCTGATCATGAGCCTGGCCGAGATCGTCATCGGCATTCTGCTGCTCATTGACCCGGTGGGTTACACCTCCGGTATCCTCATCGCCGGGGGCATCGTGCTGACTGCCATGGGCGTGCTGGGGGCCGTCGCCCACTTCCGGCTGCCGCCGGAGGAGGCGGTGCGCAACCATCAACTGGCGGTGGGCCTGATTGAAATTTCCTTCGGCCTGTTCTGCGTGTTCTGCCCCGGCTGGTTTATCGAGACGTTTCCTGTGCTGACCCTGCTCTATGGTGTGCTTCTGCTGACTCTGGGCGTGGTGAAGGTACAGTGGACCATCGACCTCATTCGCCTGCGGCGGAAGCAGTGGTTCCTGGCGCTGCTCAGCGGCCTCATCTCCATCATCGTGGCCGCCGTCCTGTTCCACAACCCGCTGGAATCCACGAATCTCCTGTGGATCATCACCGCCATTGCCCTCATCGTGGAGGCAGTTTTTGACATCATCACCATCTTCTACCGCAGCGAACCGGCGACTGACGCCGGGAGTGCCGCAGCGCCAAATCGCGCCGCCAGCGTTTCGGATTCTTCCGACTATGTGGAACTCATTGAAGAGGGCGACAAAGCCGACGGATGAAATGAGCTGTTAGCTATTAGCCATTAGCTGTTAGTCTGGCACTGCCAATCTAAGGCAACAGCGAAAAAGGAAGCTGAGAGCGAAACCACTCGTTTGTAAAGAAATCCAACCGGTAAACGTAGTGCATCATGCCAAAAACCACAAAACTAACAGCTAAAAGCTAGGAGCTTAGAGCTAAAATGAAAAAGCTGAAAAACGATTACCTTTCCCTGATGCTGGCCCTGTTTGGGGCGGCGGCGCTGACGTTACTGCTGTACTATGTGCTGTTCCACTTCGGCAAGGTCCTGTCGGGGGCGCGCGCCCTGATGAAGGTCTGGGCGCCCTTCGTGGTGGGCGGCGTCATCGCCTATATCCTCAAACCCACCTGCAACAGCCTGGAGGCGTGGCTCACCGGCCAGCTTCAAAAAAGGGGCAAATCCACCAAGCTGGCGGTTGGCCTGAGCGTCGCGCTGACTCTGGTGTTGGCTCTGGCGGTCATCGCCATTTTGCTCATCCTCGTGGTGCCCACCCTGCTGGACAGCATCCGCTCTGTCATGCGGCTGATTCCCGGCAGCGTGGAGCGGTTTTCCGACTGGCTGCTGCTCTATGTGGGTGATAACGAGACTCTGAGCAACTATATCACCCAGTTTTCCGACAGCGTCTCTACGTCCCTCCCGGAGTGGCTCATCTCAACGGTGCTGCCCAACCTGGAGACGCTGGTGGGCGGCGTCTCCAGCGGCGTGGCCAGCGCGGTCAACATCCTGAGCAACCTGTTTTTAGGCATCATCGCCGCCATCTACATTCTGGGGTTCCGCAAGACCTTTGCGCGGCAGGCGAAAAAGCTGAACTACAGCGTGTTCGGCAAACGGTGGTCGGAGGTTATCCTGCGGGAGTTCCGCTTCGCAGACCGGGCGTTCAGCGGCTTCATCAGCGGACGGCTCATCGACTCGCTTATCATCGGCATCATCTGCTTCATCGGGATGCTGATTCTGAGAATGCCCTACGCGGTGTTGGTCAGCGTCATTGTGGGCGTGACCAACGTCATTCCCTTTTTCGGCCCCTATATCGGCATGATTCCCTCGTTCCTGCTGATTTTGATGGTCAGTCCGGTGAAATCCCTCATTTTCCTGGTGTTTATTCTGGTGCTCCAGCAGTTTGACGGCAACTACCTCGGCCCCCGCATCCTGGGCAACGTGGCGGGCCTCTCCAGCTTCTGGGTGCTGTTTGCCATCATCACCTTCGGTGGGCTGTTCGGCTTCGGCGGCGTGCTGGTGGGTGTTCCGGTGTTCGCCGTGATTTATGATATCCTCCGGCAGTTGGTAAACAAGGGGGTCTCCTATCACCAGGTGAAGGAGGCAAAAAATATTCCGCCGGAGAAATAACGTGTCTCATGAGAGATAAGGCTAAAAAAACGCCGCAGAGATGGTTCTCTGCGGCGTTTTGGTGCCGGTGGCGGGACTCGAACCCGCACACCATCGCTGGTAATGGATTTTGAGTCCACCTCGTCTACCAATTCCAACACACCGGCGTCAAATGGTATTATAGCGGAAACTTCTTCGAATTGCAACCCCAAATTGCCGCCAAATCGAAAAATAAAAATACGCGCAAATCCTGTTTACAGGCCCCGCCGTCATCCGATATAATGAAGGAAATCCAACGCGGATTCCGCGTTATACGGCAAAGGAGAACACAAAAGGATGTTTGAGACGATTTTACGCAGCCCCGACTGGGTGATGGTCCAGAGCGAACTGGGCGAATGGAAAGCGGCAGGCAGCCCAGGCGCGGCCCGCCGGGAGGACGTGGTCGTGGAGACCGCCCTGGAGGGGGACCGGCTGGCAGTATATCTGACCGCAGACACCACTCCGGTACGGCTGATCCGGCTGCGCTGGCAGTTTTCCCAGCCGATGAAAGGCATTTTCCTGGGCGACGCCTGGGAACGGGGCTACGGCGACATGGGGTGGCGGAACATGATCCCCTACCGAGCCATGCCCTGGTATTTCCTGGCTCAGCGGGAGGAGGTCACGGCGGGGTATGGCGTTCGGGTGCGGCCTGGCGCGCTGTGCTTCTGGCAGGCGGATTCTGCCGGGGTATCCCTGTGGC
>JAJPXR010000037.1 GCA_021205375.1 Clostridiales bacterium
AATTTGGGGCCAGGTGCTTTACCTGACCCCAACATTTATTATAGAACCTTTTTTCATTGGGTTTCTCTCCTTTGTTTGTTATCAGTAAGGTGGATACATACTATTCTCAGGAGAGAGCTTGCGGCGGTCTCCCAAAAGACGAGGTTAGTCCTGGGGTGGGATATAGGTCTTGGCCTTCTCCAGCTTGGCTTTGCCGCCCATGTAGGGCCGCAGGGCTTCAGGGATGTTCACAGAGCCATCGGCGTTCAGGTTGTTCTCCAGGAAGGCGATGAGCATACGAGGAGGCGCGACGCAGGTGTTATTGAGGGTGTGGGCCAGCTTGGTGACGTTCTTGACCTTCTTGCGGCCCTTTTTGTCCACGGTCTCCACCTTCTCGCTGTAGCGGATGCCCAGCCGCCGGGCCTGGGCGTCGCCCAGGTTGGAGCAGGAGCAGACCTCGAAGTATTTCTTCTGCCGGGGAGACCAGGCTTCGATGTCGCAGCTCTTGACCTTCAAATCGGCCAGGTCGCCGGAGCAGCACTCCAATTGACGAACGGGAATGTCCAGGCTGCGGAACAGGTCCACGGAGTTCTTCCACAGCACGTCATACCATTTCATGGAGTCCTCCGGGCGGCAGATGACGATCATCTCCTGCTTCTCGAACTGGTGGATGCGGTAGACGCCCCGCTCCTCCAGGCCGTGGGAGCCTTTCTCCTTGCGGAAGCAGGGGGAATAAGAGGTCAGGGTCAGGGGCAGCTCCTGTTCAGGGATGATTTGGCCGTTGAACCGGGCGATCATGGAGTGTTCAGAGGTGCCGATGAGGTACAGGTTGTTCTTGGGGTCGGTGACGGTGGGGTCGTCGATTTTGTACATCATGGCGTCCATCTCCGGGAAGGACATGACGCCCTCCACCATCTCGCCGCGGATCATATAGGGCGGGATGACGTAGGTGAAGCCCCGGTCGATCATGAAGTCCCGTGCGTAGGCCAGCACCGCCTCGTGGAGCCGGGCGACGTCGCCCAGCAGGTAATAGAACCCGGTGCCGGACACCCGGCGGGCGCTGGTCAGGTCGATGCCGTTGAGGGCCCCCATGATGTCGGTGTGGTAAGGGATGTCGAAGTCGGGCACCACCGGCTCGCCGAACCGCTGGACCTCCACGTTGCAGGAGTCGTCAGGCCCGATGGGGACGGAGGGGTCGATGATGTTGGGGATGACCAGCATGATTTCCCGCACCTTGGCGTCCAGCTCGGCCTGCTTCGACAGCAGGGCCTCCCGCTCTTCGGATTCGGAGGTGACCTGTGCGGTGAGCTGGGCGATTTTCGCCTCGTTCTCCTCTGCCAGGGCGGGATTCTTCTTGGCCTGGCCCTTCAACATACCGATTTGCTTGGAGAGGGTGTTGCGGTTGGCCTGGAGCGCTTCGGCCTTCTGCTTGGCGTCCAGCGCCTGGGCGTAGAGGTCGATGACCTGGTCCACCAGGGGCAGCTTTTCGTCCTGGAACTTGTTTTTGATATTCTGCTTGACAACCTCCGGGTTGTCGCGGACAAATTTAATGTCTAACATAACATCCACCTTGTTTGGTTATTGGCGGGACAGAAGTCCCCGTAACAGTTATTTTAGTCTTACAGACTGCGCTGTGTCAATACGGAACAGGAAAAATTACGCTTTTTCCCGTTTTGGAAGCCCTTGCAGCGCGTCCAGCAGGTCGTTCAGGTCGTCCACGCCGTAATACTCCAGCTCCAACCGGCCCTTGCGCTTGCCGGAGACGATTTTGACCTTTCGGCCCAGCTTGTCGCCCAAATCCTTGGCGGCCAGCGCCGCATAATCCACCGCCAGAGGGTCGGGCGCGGGCTTGGGCGGCTCCTCCGGCTGGGGGGCAGAGAGCTTCTTCGCTAGCTCCTCCGCCTGACGGACGGAAAGGGAATCCGCGATAATTTTCTCCGCCAGGGCGTACCGGGCATCCTCGTCTGTCACGGATAGAATGGCTCTGGCGTGTCCGGCGGTGAGCTTGTCCTCCTCCACCAGGGCTTTCA
The DNA here is from genome assembly GCA_021205375.1 of Clostridiales bacterium. GTDB lineage: Bacteria > Bacillota > Clostridia > Oscillospirales > Oscillospiraceae > Onthomonas. The sequence continues at coordinate 2,010 of JAJPXR010000037.1, forward strand.
GGTCCTCCGGCAAACTCAGCAGCCGCACGGCGTTAGCCACTGCGCTGCGGCTCTTCCCAACCCGCTGGGAGACGGCCTCCTGGGTCATGCCGTAGTCCTGCATCAGGGTCAGATAACCCTGGGCCTCTTCCATGGCGTTCAGGTCCTCCCGCTGGAGGTTTTCAATGAGGCTCAGCTCCATGGCCTTCCGGTCGTCCGCTTCAATGACGATGACCGGCACCTGTTCCAAGCCCGCCTCCCGTGCGGCCCGCCACCGGCGCTCGCCGGAGATGATTTGGTAGTACCCGCTGGCCAGCAGCCGGACGCAGATGGGCTGTATCATTCCGTGTTGACGGATGGAATCGGCCAGATCGGAGAGCGCTTCCGGTTCAAAGAACTTCCGAGGCTGTGCGGTGTTGGGCTGGACCTTTTCGATGGGTAGTTTAGTGACGCCCTCCTGCTCTGGCTCCAGGGCGGCTTCGCCCAGCAGAGCGCCAAGGCCCCGGCCCAACCCGGAGGACGTGGTTCGTTTTGCCATTGCACTGCTCCTCTCTGTTTCTCGATTTGGATTTTCCGTGTTTCACGTGAAACATCACTTGCTCTTTGAGATGATTTCCCGCGCCAGCGCCAAATATGCCTCCGCCCCTCTGGACCAGCGGTCATAGGCCATGATGGGCTTGCCGTGGCTGGGGGCCTCCGACAGACGGACATTCCGGGGAATCAGGGTATAGTAGACCTTCTTTTTGAAGTGCCGTTTGACCTCCTCCCCCACTTGAATGGAGAGGTTGGTGCGCCCGTCGTACATGGTCAGCAGCACGCCCTCAATGTCAATGTCCGGGTTGAGCTGGCGCTTGACGATGCGGATGGTGGACAGCAGGTCGCTGAGACCCTCCAGGGCGTAGTATTCACATTGGACGGGGATCAACACGCTTTTGGCGGCGCACAGGCCGTTCAGCGTCAGCAGTTCCAGGGAGGGCGGGCAGTCGATGAGGATGTAATCATAATCCGGCTCCAGCACATCCAGCGCCTTTTTCAGCAGGTGTTCCCGGTCAGGGAAGCCAATCAGTTCCACCCCGGCTCCGGCCAGAGACTTATGGGAAGGCAGCACGTCGCACCAAGGGGTGTGGGCCACTGCCCGCCTGGGGTCGGCTCCATTGACCAGCACGTCATAGATGTTGGGAGAGACGGCGTTTTTATCCACGCCCAAACCGGAGGTGGCATTGGCCTGTGGGTCAAAGTCCACCATCAGTGTCCGCTGGCCCTGCTGCTGGAGGGCGGCGGCCAGGTTGACGGCGGTGGTGGTTTTGCCCACGCCGCCCTTTTGGTTTGCGATGACAATGCGTTTTGCCATATACAGCCATGTCCTTTCTGTGTTTCACGGTACGTCTCTATTATAGTTGCTCTCTGATTTTTTTTCAACTGTTTTGCAGCAAAAATCGCAAAAAATATGTTTCACGGAAAATTAGAGATAAAAAAGCCGATGTTTCACGTGAAACATCGGCCAAAACCAACGCAAATGCTCCGATTCACGAAGGAAAACAAGAATTTTTTCCATTTCCCGGCTTTCGACGGTATTTCCCCGCGTCACCTGTTACACTATTCAAAAGAGTAATTTGGAGGTGAGTGATTTTGTCTTTCACACGAAAGAGAGGGCTGTTTGAGAGCAACCGGGTGCTATTCCTCCCGGTGGAGAGCATCGTACCCAATCCCAACCAGCCCCGGACCCACTTCAACCCGGAGGGGCTGAACGAGTTGGCCGCGTCGATTCAGGAACACGGGGTCCTCCAGCCTCTGTCCGTCCGGCGGCTGCCTGGCGGAAAGTATGAGCTGATTTCAGGGGAACGACGGCTGCGGGCGTCCCGGCTGGCGGGGCTGGGTCAGGTGCCATGCATCCTGGTCAACGCCGACGACCTGGAGTCGTCCCTCCTGGCGCTGATCGAGAATTTGCAGCGGCGAGATCTGGATTTCGTGGAGGAGGCCACGGCGCTGCAAACGCTGATCTCCACCTACCACCTCTCCCAGGAAGAGGCGGCAAAACGGGTGGGGAAAAGCCAGAGTGCCGTGGCCAACAAGCTGCGGCTGTTGAAGCTGTCCCCTCCCCTGTTGGATCGACTGCGGAGGGAGCAGCTGACGGAACGGCATGGCCGTGCCTTGCTGCGCCTGCCGGAGGAGCAGCGAGAAGAGGTGCTGGAATATATTGTAAAAGGGGGGCTGAACGTGGCCCAGACAGACGCCTACATCGACAGCCTGCTCTCCGGCCAGCCGGAGACGCCCAAACCGCGGGCTAAACCCACCATTTACATCCGGGACATTCGTCTTTTCCTGAACACCCTCCGACGGGGACTGGATACCATGCAGCGCAGCGGTCTGGACGCCACCTGTGGCAAATCGGAGACGGAACAGGACATCACCCTGACCATCACCATCCCAAAGCACAAGGTCAAGCCCAAGTAGACAGTCAAATGCAGGAAAAAATGCAGGACGCATCGCCAAAAGAAAGAGGCGGTGCTTTTTTTCTTTTGCTGACTGAAAAAAATTCATTGAATGATGAATTTGTGTGGAAAACTCTCAGGATAGGTGCTATAATAAACTTATCTATAAATATTTGTCTGACCGGCCTTCCTCATGCACCGTTGCGCCGGAGACGCTCTCTCTGGAGGAAACGCAATGCAGGAATTGATCGAGGCCGGGCTGCGGGAAATGGACCTGTCTCCCGCCCCGGGCGCGGCTTTGGCCCGGTACGGGCAACGGTTGCTGGAACAAAATCGGGTCATGAACCTGACCGCCATCACCGAACCCGAAGCGGTGGCCCAGCTTCATATGCTGGACTGCGCCGCTCTGCTCCACGCGGCGGACTTCGCGCAAAAAGCCGTGCTGGACGTGGGCACCGGCGCGGGTTTCCCCGGCCTGGTGCTGAAGCTGTGCCAGCCGGACATCCGGTTGACCCTGCTGGATTCGCTCGATAAGCGCGTTCAGTGGTTGGCTCAAACAGCCCCTGCGCTAGGGGCAGAGGACGTGACCTGCGTCCATGGACGGGCAGAGGAACTGGCCCTGCAAAGCGCTTACCGGGAGCAGTACGACATCGTCACCTCAAGGGCGGTGGCGGACCTGCGGGTGTTGGCAGAGCTGTGTCTCCCCTTCCTGCGGGTGGGGGGTGTGTTCCTGGCCATGAAGGGGCCTGACAGCGGTCCAGAGGTGGACCGGGCGGGCCGGGCCATCTCTGTGCTGGGAGGGCGGCTCCAGACCGCCTATGTCTATCAGATACCAGGCACCGATGTGACCCACAAGGTGATCCGCGTGGAAAAGGTGCGTCCTACGCCGGAGCGTTACCCCCGGCGGTTTGCAAAAATCAAAAAAGACCCTTTGTAAGGAACAGATATGAGTTTTGCAAAAATGACGCGAAACGGGCGGGTGTCGCTGATATTTATGCCCAAAGAGAAAAGATTTTTTTGAAATTTAACAAATTGCTATTGCTATCGCAGAGTTTTTTTGTTAAACTGATACACATAAGAGGTTGACAATGGGTGTTACAATCGTAGTTACCTCCGGCAAGGGAGGGACCGGAAAAACCTCTGTCCTGGGCGGCGTGGCCTCTTGCCTGGCTGCGATGGGTCATCGAGTGCTGTGCCTGGATATGGACATCGGCCTGCGCAACCTGGACATGACCCTGGGCATGAGCGACTTGGTGCTGATGGATTTTTCTGATGTGATCTATCAGCGGTGTTCCCTGTCCCAGGCGGCTGTGGAGCACCCAAAAATCAAAAATCTCTTCCTGCTGACGGCCCCCTTCAATAGCCGCGCCTCCCACTTCGACCAGTTGGATCTGATGACCCTGTTAGCGCAGGCCAGGCAGCAATATGACTACTGCCTGATCGACAGTCCCGCCGGTATCGACGTGGGGTTTCAGCTTGCGGCTTGCGGCGCAGACCGGGCCATCGTGGTCTCCACCACCGAACCCGCCGCCCTGCGGGACGCGCAGCAGGCCATTGCCCAACTGCGAAAACAAGATATCCCCATCCATCTGGTGGTCAATAAGGTCTCCCGTAAGCTGCTGCGGAAGCTCCACACCACCATCGACGACGCCATGGACACCGCCGGGCTTCCCCTGCTGGGGGTCATCCCGGAGGACAGCCAGGTGCCTGTCTGCGGCGGCAAGGGCCAGCCACTCATCCTCTGCCAGCGTCGGGGCGCCTGCGCAGGGTATTATAACATCGCCCGGCGTCTGACCGGTGAGCAGGTCCCTCTGCACCGGTTTTGACCCGTTTCCCTTTTCCCTTGATAAATCAAACAGACCGGCGACGGCAGCATAACATGAAAGGAGCGCTATCATCATGAACATTGCACTTTTGGCTGACGAAAACAAGCAGGAGCTGATGGTTCAGTTCTGCATCGCCTATTGCGGCATTTTGGCTAAGCATACCATATGTGCCACTAACACCACGGGACGTATGGTGGCGGAGGCCACCGGCCTGGATATCAAGCTGTGCCTCTCCCACGAGCATGGCGGCAGCCAGCAAATCGGCGCCCGCATCTCCTACAACGAGATCGACATGGTGCTGTTCTTCACCGGTCCCAAGAACGATGATTATGTGGACGATTTGAAGTATATCTGCCACCTGTGCGACATTGGCAACGTCCCTGTGGCCACCAATATCGCCACCGCTGAAATGCTCATCATGGGCTTGAACCGGGGCGACCTGGATTACCGGGAGATTCTGTACCCCCGGAAGAAGCAGGTCATTGTCTGAGTCTTGGTGCAAAACCGACAAACAGAAACAGGAGGAACCTTTCGCCGGAGGTTCCTCCTGTTTTCTATGCTTTCTGCCTCTTTTGACAAAAAAGCTGCCTGTTCGTTGGAACAGACAGCTTCTTTATGTGAGCGTTACCTATCTTCCCGGAGCGTCTCCACTCAAGTATTGTCGGCGC
>JAJPXR010000073.1 GCA_021205375.1 Clostridiales bacterium
GGGCTGAAAATGCCCTCGATGGCGTAAAGGGAGCCGTTGGGGTTGGCGGAGATGTCCAAGGACGGACGGCCCTGGGCGTCCACATACTGGGTGGCGATTTGCCCGTTCTGCACCATTTGCTCCAGGATGGGGGAGGGGGCCACGAAGCGGCCCTCGCCGTGGGAGATGGGCACGCTGTACACGCTGCCCACCTCAGATTTGAGCATCCACGGGGACTTGACCGAGGCCACCCGGATGTCGCAGTAGCGGCTCTGGTGGCGGCCAATCAGGTTGAAGGTCAGGGTGGGGCAGCTCTCGTCCAGATCCCGAATTTCGCCGTAAGGCACCAGTCCCAGCTTGACCAGCGCCTGGAAGCCGTTGCAAATGCCCAGCATCAGGCCGTCCCGGTTCTTGAGCAGGTCGTGGACCGCGTCCTTGATGCGAGGGTTGCGGAAGAAGGAGGCGATGAACTTGCCGGAGCCTTCCGGCTCGTCGCCGCCGGAGAAGCCGCCGGGCAGCACGATCATCTGCGCCCCCTGAATGGCCTGTTCCAGCGCTGCTTCGCTCTCAGTCAGCAGGCCGGTGGTCAGGTTGCGGATGACCAAAATCTCCGGCTCGATGCCCGCCCGCAGGCAGGCGTTGGCGGTGTCGTACTCGCAGTTGGTGCCGGGGAACACGGGGATGACCGCACGGGGCCGGGCCAGCTTGGTGGCAGGGGCGTGGGTGCTGCGCTGAGCGCAGTCCACGTTGGGGATGTCGTAGGGATGTTCCCCCTTCGCCACGGTGGGATAGACCTTTTCCAGCGTCCCCTCCCAGGCGGCACGCAGGTCGTCCAAGGGCAGTTCCTCGCCCGCCACCCGGAGGATGGGCAGACCGGTGGTCTCACCGATCTTCTCGCCGAAGTCCACATCCTCGGTCAGCTCCGCGATGATCGCGCCGTAGTGCCGGTCAAAGAGCTTCGCGCCGGTCAGGTTGGCTTCCCCGATAAAGCCGATGCCGTTGCCGAAGGCCATTTTCATCAGGCCCTCGGCCACGCCGCCGGAGGTCAGCGCCCAGGAACCGGCCACCTTGCCGTCCAGCACCAGCCGGTGGTACTGCTGCCACATGGCTTTCATGGCGGGGTAGTCCCCCTCCGGGGCGGCGAAGAGGTACACCGGATGTCCGGGAGTCTTAAACTCGTTGGAGACGATGTTCTCCACCTTCTCCGGCGCAATGGCGAAGGAGACCAGGGTGGGCGGCACATCCAGGTCCATAAAGGAGCCGGACATGGAGTCCTTGCCGCCGATGGCGGCGCAGCCCAGCTCCAACTGAGCCTGGTACGCGCCCAGCAGGGCGGAGAAGGGCTTGCCCCAGCGGTGGGGGTCCTCGTGGAGCCGCTCAAAGTACTCCTGGAGGGTCAGATAGGCTTTCTCGTTGTCGCCGCCGGCGGCCACCAGCTTGGCAACGCTCTCGATGACGGAGCATTGCGCGCCCAGGAAGGGGTTCTGGGCCATCAGCTCCGGGTCGAAGCCGGAGGCCATGATGGAGCAGGTGGTGGTGGTGTGGCCGGGGCCTACGGGCAGCAGGCCCACCATAGCCTGAGTGGGGGTAAGCTGCTTTTTGCCGCCGTAGGGGAACAGCACGGAACCGGCCCCGATGGAGGCATCGAACCGCTCGGTCAGGCCCCGCTGGGAGGCGGTGTTGGGGTTCTCGGCCAGGGCGAAGAAACGGCTCTTCACGTCGGCGGTCTGGTCGTCCTCCGGCTTGCCGGGGAGGGCGGGGACCGCTACGGTGGCGTGTTTCACTGCGCCGTTGGAGTTCAGGAAGGAGCGGGACAGGTTGGCAATGGCCGCGCCGTTCCAGTTGATGACCATGCGGGGTTCCTCCGTGACGACAGCCACGGTGTACGCCTCCAGGTTTTCGGCGGTGGCGGCGGCGATGAACTTGTCCACGTCCTCCGGGGCCACGACCACGGCCATTCGCTCCTGGGACTCGGAGATGGACAGTTCCGTTCCATCCAGGCCCTCGTACTTCTTGCGCACGGCGTTCAGGTCGATTTGCAGACCGTCGGCCAGCTCGCCGATGGCCACGGAGACGCCGCCTGCGCCGAAGTCGTTGCAGCGCTTGATCATCCGGGTCACGTCGCCGTTGCGGAACAGCCGCTGGATTTTGCGCTCCTCCGGGGCGTTGCCCTTCTGCACCTCGGACCCCATGGTCTGGAGGGAGTCCATGTTGTGGGTCTTGGAGGAACCAGTGGCCCCGCCGATGCCGTCCCGTCCGGTGCGGCCACCCAGCAGGATGACGATGTCGCCGGGGGCGGGGACTTCCCGCACCACCGCGTCAGAGCGCACCGCGCCCACCACAGCACCCAGCTCCATGTGCTTCGCCACGTAGCCGGGGTGATAGTATTCGTTGACGATGCCGGTTGCCAGGCCGATCTGGTTGCCGTAGGAGGAATACCCGGCGGCGGCGGTGGTGGCCAGCTTCCGCTGGGGCAGACGGCCCTCGATGGTCTCGCTCATGGGGACGCGGGGGTCGCCGCAGCCGGTGATGCGCATGGCCTGATAGATATACGCCCGCCCGGAGAGGGGGTCCCGGATAGCGCCGCCGATGCAGGTGGCCGCGCCGCCGAAAGGCTCGATTTCCGTGGGGTGGTTATGGGTTTCGTTCTTGAACTGGAGCAGCCAGTCCTCCTCTGCGCCGTCCACGTCCACGGGGATGTGGATGGAGCAGGCGTTGATCTCCTCGGACTGGTCGATGTTGGCAAGGCCGCCCCGCTTTTTCAGCACCTTGGTGCCGGCGGTGGCGATGTCCATCAGGGTCTCCGGGCGCTTTGCGGCCTTCTCCTGGCCGTAGACCTCCACCCGGTCCGCCTTATAGCGGTCATAGGCCGCTTTGACGGCGGGGTCCTGGATGTCGGCGGAGTCCAGATGGGTGCCGAAGGTGGTGTGGCGGCAATGGTCGGACCAGTAGGTGTCCACCACGCGAATTTCCGTGATGGTGGGGTCCCGGTGTTCCTCGTTCTGGAAGTAGGACTGGAGGAAGGCCAGGTCGTCCAGGTCCATCGCCAGGCCCAGCCGCTTCAGCAGCTCCGCCAGGGCCTTCCGGTCCATGCCAATGAAGCCCTCCACAGTAGCCACGGAGGTGGGGATGTCGTAGGTCTGCACCAGGGTCTCTGGCTTGTCCATGGCGGCCTCCCGGCGCTCCACCGGGTTGATGAGGTAGCGGCGCACCCGGTCCAACTCCGCCGGGGAGACGGCGGGCAGCAGCACATAGAGGGTGGCAGCGCTGACCAGAGGCCGGTCGCAGCCCGCCAGGAGCTGGACGCACTGGGCGCAGGAATCCGCCCGCTGGTCGAACTGGCCCGGCAGGGCCTCCACCGCCAGGATGGAGTGGTCCTCCGGCAGGTCGGGCAGCGTTTCGTCGTAGAAGTTGTCCACCATCGGCTCAGAAAAGACGGTGGTCTTGGCCCGCTGGTATACGGCCTCGTCGATTTGGTCCACGTCGTAGCGGTGGATGATGCGAACGCCCTCCAGGTTCGTCAGGCCCAACTGCTCCCGCAGTTCGGCCAGCAGGTGACTGGCCTCCAGGTCAAAGCCGGGGCGTTTTTCCGCGTAGCAGCGGTACACTTGGTTGCTCATGATTCCGTTCCTCCTGTTGCTGTCTGTTGAAACTGTTCAAGGTTGGAAGTGCTGGAAAAGTGCGCGTGGTTCTTCGTAGAAAACTTGTGCCATGCTGGGCAAAAATACTGACCCAACAACAAGCACTATCCCCCTTGCCTCCCCTGTGAAGCGCTGGCCGAATGGCCAATTCCTCTTTAGCGCAAATGCAGGGAGCTATGGCCTTTAGGCCATGCGAGTCGCAAAGGGGAGGAGGGCCGCCGCCTTTAGGCGGTGGCGGAGGGGTTTCTGGTACATAGATGAGTAAAATGGATACACAGCCGCTTAGATATCATTCTTCGCCCTTGCTGGCCTCCACCGCTTCTTCGGTGAAAGACCAGTCCCAGAAGTGGAAAAACAAATTCTGCTGGGTGGGCTTCTGGCTGGTGAGATACCCCTCCCGGCTGAGCAGGGAGTAGGTCTTGAAGCAGACGGGGATAAACGGGGCCTGCTCCGCCAGCGCCTGATAAAACTCGGAGGCGGCGTCAGCCCGTTCCTCGCTGCTGGCACAGTTGAACAGCCGGGACAGCTCCGACAAGTCGGCGTCATAGTAGCCGCTGTAATTCAGGCTGCCGCCGTAGCCGATGAACTGAGTCAGGTCGAAGTTGCCCTTCATCTTCACCTCGCCCAGGTAGAGGTCATAGTCCCCGTTCCGCAGGGCCTTTTTGTACTTGGACCAGGAGAGGGTCTCCACCTCCACGTCCAGCCCCGCATCCTTTAACTCTTGGGCGATCTCCTTCGCCAGAGACACCTTAAAGCTGGAGTTGGAGTTCACCACCAGGGTCAGGGTGGAACCGGGGTCTGCCGCTCCGCACAGCTCAGCCGCCGTGTCCCGGTCATAGGCCAACTCCGCCGCCAGCTCCTCATCGTAGAGGGTGGAGCTGGGGGAGACAGGCAGCACCGCCGCCTCTGCGTGGCCCGCCAGCATCCGGGTGACCAACGTCTCCCGGTTCAGCGAGCGGTAAATGGCGGCCCGGAGGGACTGGTCGGCACAGGCCCCCTCGCTGGTGTTGCACCCCAGGTAAATCATATTGGTGGTGGCGTAGTCAGTGACGGAATAGCTGCCGGTGTAGGTCAGAGAGTCGTTCCCCGTCATATCGGTGGAGACCACGGAGACGTTGCCGCTGCTGAACCCAAAGACCAGCTCGTCGCTGTCCTCCACGGCGTAAATTTTGATCTCCTCCAGGGGCTGGGTGATGGTTTTCGTCACCAGCATGGTGGTATCTGAACCGCTGGTGCTGTTCAGGTTCTCCACCTCTTCCTCGTACTCCCGCGTCAACTGCCACCAGCTCGTGTTGGCGGTCAGCTTGGTGGGCAGACCGTTCTTGTTCCGCTTGGGGATATACGGCCCCGTTCCCACGGGGAACAGGTCCTCACCGGTGCCATATTTCACGATGGGGATGTCCAAAAAGGCGGCCACGTTGGTGTTGGCCCCGCTGATGGTCAGGTAGACGGTGGTGCTGCTGCCCTGCCACACGTTGGTGACGGTGGAGAGGCGATTATAGTAAACACTGTCGGAATCCATGGCCCGCTCGATGGAATAGACCACGTCGTCCGCGTCCATGGTGCTGCCGTCGGAGAAGGTCACGCCGCTGCGGAGGGTGATGGTCACATCCGTCTCGTAAGTTGTAATAGCGGTCTCAGTGCTCTCCTTCCCCTCGGCGCTGGCGGAGCCGTCGCCCTCCTCCTCGTCTGCACCGGGATCGGTTTCGGTGTCCTCGTCCCCGGTCTGGGTATCGGTATTTTTCTCCTTCTCTTCGTCCTCGTCGCTCTTCATGGTGGTGGTGCCGGTGGAGCGCACCTCCGCTGTCACCGACTCCGCCAGACAGGGGATGGCCTCAAAGGACTCGTTGACCTCGAACAACGTCTCATAGACCAGCCCGGCGATGGTCTGGTTTTGGGCGTTGTCGCAAAAGTAGGGGTTGATGCCCACTCCTTTATAATACCCCAGTCCGAAGGCGGACAGCTCTTCCGTCTCCTCCGGTTCCTCCACCACCTCCTCCACAGAGGCGTCCGCCGAGCCTTCGGCAGAGTTGTCCCCGTCGGCGGAGCTGTCCCCCTGACGGGCGCAGGCCGTCAGGCCCAGCAGCAGCGAGAGAACCAGCACAAGGGAGAGAAAAGAACGTTTTTTCATAGGAGAACCTCGTAAAGATAAGCTATTAGCCGTTAGCTGTTAGTCAAGTATTGCTGGCTTAAAGCGAACAGCCAATAACTGAAACAGCAGTTGGCGGCTAACCATGAACTGTCAGCCAAACGCTGCCAGGCTAGTAGCTAATAGCTAAAAGCTAACAGCTCTTACAGCAGTTGAATCATGGCCGCCATAGACCCCCGTGCGGGGCCGGTGTGCCTATGGCTCCAGTATATATCAGGATGGCAGGAGGTGCAATCGTCAGAAATAACGATTTTTTCCGGCAAAACCCCGGCTTTTTCAAGCCAGTAACCATTGATCCCCTTCAAATCCACCCGAAACTTGCCGCCCGGCAGCGGGTCGATAAACGGGGCCGCCGCAGAGCGTCCCATGGCCCACTCCATGGCCTGAGGCACGTCGCCGTGGGTCTCGAAGCAGCAGCGGGAAATGCCCGGCCCAATGGCACAGCGAATGTCCGCCGGGCGGCAGCCGTAGACCTCGGCCATGGTGCGCACGGTTTTCCCGGCGATGCCCAGGGCGGTGCCCCGCCAACCGGCGTGGCAGGCCCCCACCACCCGGCGCACCGGATCATAGAACAGGATGGGGATGCAGTCGGCGGAGAAAATCACCAGCGGCAGGCCGGGGACGTCCGTCACCAGCCCGTCGGCCTCGTAGTCCCGCGGGCGGTCCAGCCCTTTTCCCGCGTCCGCCAGGGTGCAGACCCGAATTTCGTCCCTGTGGACCTGGTGGGAAAAGACCATTTTGTCCATCTGCGCGCCCAGCGCGCCGCAGAACCGGCGGTAGTTCTCCCGGACGTTGGCCGGGTCGTCCCCGCGGGCAATGCCCAGGTTCAGGCTGGCCAGGTGTCCTTCGCTGACCCCGCCCAGCCGGGTGGAGAAGCCGTGGACGGCAGCAGCGTCGGTGAGGCCCTCCGCGCTGAGCCAGTCCAGACCAGCTTCCTCCTGTCTGTGGATAAAATACATCGCGTCTCCTTCCACTTATAAGGACAGCCGCAGACAAACCGCCTGCGGCTGGAAAAATTGAGTTTGAAATCCTGGCAGCAAACCCCTCCGCCACCGCCTAAAGGCGGTGGCCCTCCTCCCCTTTCAGGGGAGGC
>JAJPXR010000255.1 GCA_021205375.1 Clostridiales bacterium
ATTTGGGGCCAGGTGCTTTACCTGACCCCAACATTTATTATAGAACCTGAAAAAAGGCAAGGCTTGCGACAGCCTTGCCCTTTTTGCGTTTGCTGTGTATGTGTGGGGAACTTAAATCGCGGTGATGTCCACCGGCACCAGCTTTTCGCTGCGCCCCCGCTCCCGTGCGGTCAGGATGGCGTGGGCAGTGTCGATGGAGGTCAGGCATAGGACAGAGTGCTCCACCGCCATGCGGCGGATCTTCCAGCCGTCGCCGTCCTCCCGCTTGCTGCGGCGGGGGGTGTTGACGATCATGTCGATGGTGCCGGACTGGATCATGTCCTGCATGTTGGGGTGGGCCTGGCCCATCTTGTTGACCATCTTGACGTTGACACCGGCTTTGGTCAGGAACTCATAGGTGCCGCGGGTGGCGTACAGCTCGATGCCCAGTTCCTCCAGCTCTCTGGCGACGCTGAGGGCTTCGCCCTTGTCCTCGTCCTTGACGGTGATGATGACCCGTCCGCCCTTCTTGGGCACCTTCATGTTGGCGCCCTTAAAGGCTTTCAGCAGGGCCTGGGGGAAGGTCTCGGCCACGCCCAGGCACTCGCCAGTGGACTTCATCTCCGGACCCAGGTTGATGTCTACGTCGGTCAGCTTTTCAAAGGAGAATACCGGCATTTTCACGGCGAAATAGTCCGCTTCCGGGTAGATGCCCGTGCCATAGCCCAAATCCTTCAACTTCTGCCCCAGCATGACCTTGGTGGCCAGGTCGATGATGGGCACGTTGGTCACCTTGGAGATATAGGGGATGGTGCGGGAAGAGCGGGGGTTGGCCTCGATGATATACACTGTGTCGTTGTAGATAATGAACTGCACGTTGATGAGGCCGATGACCCCCAGGTGTTTTGCCAGGTTTTTGGTGTGGCGGAGGATGGTCTGCTTGTGCTTCTCGTCGATGTGCAGGGGCGGATAGACGGCGATGGAGTCGCCAGAGTGGATACCGGCCCGCTCCACGTGTTCCATGATGCCGGGGATGAGGATGTCCTCCCCGTCGAACACGCCGTCTACCTCGACCTCACGGCCCATCAGGTACTTGTCGATGAGGATGGGATGCTCCTGGACGGTCATGTTGATGATCTTCATGAAGTCCACGATGTTCTCGTCCCGGTAGGCGATTTCCATGCCTTGGCCGCCCAGCACATAGGAGGGGCGCACCAGCACCGGGTAGCCGATCTCGTTGGCGGCGGCAAGGGCCTGCTCAGTGGTGTAGACCGTCCGGCCTGCGGCGCGGGGAATCTCGCACTTGCGAAGGATTTCGTCAAACCGCTCCCGGTCCTCTGCGGCGTCCACGCCATCGGCGGAGGTGCCGAGGATGGGGACACCCATGTCCGCCAGGGCCTGGGCCAGTTTGATGGCGGTCTGTCCGCCGAACTGGACGACAGCGCCCCAGGGGTGCTCCAGCTCTACCACGTGCTCCACGTCCTCGGCGGTCAGCGGCTCGAAGTACAGCTTATCTGCAATGTCGAAGTCGGTGGAGACAGTCTCCGGGTTGTTGTTGATGATGATGGTCTCAAAGCCCAGGCGTTTCAGCGCCCAGACGGAGTGGACGGAGCAGTAGTCAAACTCGATGCCCTGACCAATGCGGATGGGGCCGGACCCCAGCACCAGCACCTTCTTTTTGCCGTTGAAATCGACGATGGCCTCGTTTTCCACATCGTAGGTGGAGTAGTAGTAGGGGGTCTCCGCGTCAAACTCTGCGGCGCAGGTATCCACCATCTTGTAGGTGGGGTGGATGCCGTAGCGCTTGCGCAGGTCCCGGATTTCCTTCCGGGTAGAGCCGCACAGCTCCGCGATGAAGGAGTCGCCGAAGCCCAGCTCTTTGGCGTAGCGGAGACGGGCGCTGTCGGGAATGCCCTGTTTCAGCTCGTTCTCCATCTGGATGATGATGTTCACCTGGTCCAGGAACCAGATGTCGATTTTGGTGATGCGGTTGATTTCCTCGGGGGTGATGCCCCGGCGCAGGGCCTCGGCGCAGGCGAAGATACGCTCGTCGTCCACCACGCTGAGCTGTTCCCGGATGCGCTCGGTGGACATCTCTGCCAGCTTGGGCATCCGCAGGGAGTAGACGTTCTGCTCCAGGCTGCGCACCGCCTTCATCAGGGCGCTGGCGAAGGAGTTACCGATGGCCATGACCTCGCCGGTGGCCTTCATCTGGGTACCCAGCTTGCGGCTGGCGGTGGTGAACTTGTCGAAGGGCAGGCGGGGGATTTTCAGCACGCAGTAGTCCAGCGTCGGCTCGAAGCAGGCGGTGGTTTTGCCAGTGACGGCGTTGGGGATCTCGTCCAGAGTGTAACCCAGGGCGATTTTCGCCGCGACCTTGGCAATGGGGTAGCCGGTGGCCTTGGAGGCCAGAGCGGAGGAACGGGACACACGGGGGTTGACCTCGATGACCGCGTACTCATAGGAATCCGGGTTCAGGGCGAACTGGCAGTTGCAGCCGCCTTCAATTTCCAGAGCGGAGATGATGTCCAGGGCGGCGGTGCGGAGCATCTGGTACTCCTTGTTGGCCAGGGTCTGGGTGGGGGCCACCACGATGGAGTCGCCGGTGTGGACGCCCACGGGGTCCAGGTTCTCCATGCCGCAGATGGTGATGACGTTGCCGGCGGAGTCCCGCATGACCTCGAACTCGATCTCCTTCCACCCGGCGATGCAGCGCTCGATGAGCACCTCGTGGACACGGGACAGGTTCAGGCCCCGGTCGCAGATCTCCCGAAGCATATACTCGTCATAGGCGATGCCGCCGCCGGTGCCGCCCAGAGTGTAGGCGGGGCGGACGATGACAGGGTAGCCGATGGAGTTGGTGAACTCGATGGCGGATTCCACATCGTGGACCACCTCGGAGGTGACGCAGGGCTGGTGGATGGATTCCATGGTGTCCTTGAAGCCCTGACGGTCCTCCGCCTTGTGGATGGACTCGGCGGAGGTGCCTAGCAGCTTGACGTTGTACTTGTCCAGGGTGCCGTCCTCGTAGAGGTTCATGGCCAGGTTCAGACCCACCTGACCGCCCAGGGTGGGCAGCACCGCGTCGGGCCGCTCCTTCTCGATGACCTCCTGGAGGGTGTAGACGTTCAGCGGCTCGATATAGACGTGGTCGGCGATGTCCTTGTCGGTCATGATAGTGGCGGGGTTGGAGTTGACCAGCACCACCTCCACGCCCTCCTCTTTCAGGGCGCGGCAGGCCTGGGTGCCGGCGTAGTCGAACTCGGCGGCCTGACCGATAATGATGGGACCGGAGCCGATGACCAAAACTTTTTTGATGTTCGCATCCTTCGGCATAGGTCAGCACGCTCCTTTCTTGTGACGCTCGATCATATCCAAAAATTCGTCAAACAGGTAATCCGTATCCACCGGGCCGGGGGAGGCTTCCGGGTGGAACTGGACGGTGAAGATGTTCTTGTTTTTGTACCGCAGGCCCTCGATGCTGCCGTCGTTGACGTTGACGTGGCTGATTTCCGCCACGTTGGGATCGATGCTCTCCCGCATGACCACATAGCCGTGGTTCTGGCTGGTGATGAAGCAGCGGCCCTTGGCCAGGTCCCGGACGGGGTGATTGGCGCCCCGGTGACCGAAGTGCATTTTCCGGGTCTGTGCGCCGGTGGCCAGCGCCATGAGCTGGTGGCCCAGGCAGATGGCGAAGATGGGCAGGTCGGAGTCGTAGAGCTTTTTCACCTCGGCGATGATGTCGCCGCAGTCGGCGGGGTCGCCGGGGCCGTTGGAGAGCATGACCGCGTCAAAGCCGCCGTCCAAAATCACCTGGGCGGGGGTGTGGGCGGGGTACAGGGTGATATCCAGCCCCCGGTCGTTGAGCCGCTTGATCATGTTGGTCTTTTGACCGTAGTCGTACATGGCCAGCTTATAGCCGGGGCCGGGGTAGCGCTCCACCTCGGGGATGGTGACCCGCTCCACCGTGCCGGCGACCCGGTAGCGGCGGATTTTTTCCAGGCACTCCCCTACATGAAAATGCTCCGCGCAGGTGATCATGCCGTTCATAACGCCCTGTTTGCGGAGGATGCGGGTGATGGCACGGGTATCGACATTCTGGATGCCGGTGATGTCGTGCTCCACCAGATAGTGTTCCAGCGTGTCCTCGCAGCGGAAGTTGCTGCCGCGGGGGGCCAGGTGCCGGACGATGAGCGCCTCCGCCCAGGGCTGGCGGCTCTCGCTGTCCTCGTGGTTGACGCCGTAGTTGCCGATGAGGGGGTAGGTCATCACCACGCCCTGTCCCGCGTAAGACGGGTCGGTGAGGATCTCCTGATAGCCCACCATAGAGGTGTTGAACACCATCTCACACACGCAGTCGCGGGTGCTGCCGATGCTCTCCCCCACAAAGGTCTGTCCGTTTTCCAGGATCAAAATCGCCTTCATAGATTGAAAATCCGCCTTTCTCCTTCTCGTGTCCGTTTGGTTAGGCGGCACTGCACAATTCAACAAGAGCGGATTGCGCAGAAAATTTTTCGTCAGAACAAGGCGCAAAAATGCAGGAATCCTTTGTGGATTTCAAATTTTTGCAACGCAGTTATGGCGGAAATTTACCGCAAGACGCCGAAGTTTTAATTGTGTAGTGTTGCCTATTAGAAAAAAAGGAGCCGCCGCCTCACCCTGATGTGTGTGCGCACTGCCCCCTTTGCTGTTTTGGTGTATTATGACACAATTCCGCCGGGTTTGCAAGTTTCCGTACACACTTTTTGCTGTTTTCTCACTTCCACCAAAAGTCCGCGGCATAACGCGGCGGCTGTTTGGACAAGATAACGACAGAAAAAGGAGCCGTCGGCGGTCACGTCGGCGGCGAACCGCTGAAAAGATGGGAGGACGGTTCATGGCGGTTTGTTTTGCGCGCACGGTGATCCTCTACCTGTTGCTCATCACCGCGATCCGACTGATGGGCAAGAAGCAGGTGGGGGAGCTGGAACCGGCGGAACTGGTGCTGACCATGCTGGTCTCCGACCTGGCCTCGGTGCCTATGCAGGACTTTGGCATCCCCCTGCTGTTCGGGGTGCTGCCCATTTTGATTTTGCTGTGCCTGACCATGATTTTCTCGGTGCTGACCATGAAGAGCGTCCGCTTCCGGGCGCTGCTCTGCGGCAGACCCAGCCTCATTGTGGACCACGGGACGTTGGTGCAGCAGGCCATGGACCGCAACCGCCTGACGGTGGATGAGCTGCTGGAGGAGCTGCGGCGGCAGGGCGTCACCGACATCTCCTCGGTGAAGTACGCCGTGCTGGAGGATTCCGGCCAGGTGTCGGTCATCCTCTACAGCGCCAAGTCCCCCGCCACGCCGGAGCAGTTGGGGCTGGCTCCGGAGGAGGACGGTTTGCCCAGAATCATCATCAACGACGGGCGGCTTATCCGCCACAATCTGGAACAGTTGGGCAAGACCGACGCCTGGCTGAAGAAAATGCTTCGCAAACGGGGGTATCAAGACACCCGCTCGGTGTTTTTGATGACCCTGGACGAACAGGACAACATCTATCTGGCCCCAAAGGAGGACCTGTCATGAAGCGGTTGTGGATCGCGCTGGGGGTGCTGGCGCTGCTGCTGGCCGGGTCGCTGTGGAACACCGCACGGGTGACCCGCGTCTCCGAAACGCTGACCGCCGCGCTGAACCAGGCGGAGGCCGCCGTCGCGGAGGACGACTGGGACACGGCGGAGGCGCTGACCCAACAGGCCCTGGAGCAGTGGGCGACGGCGGAGCCGTGGCTGGCCTTTGTCCTCTGCCACGAAAACACGGACCAAGTCACCACCGGATTCCAGGAGGTGCTGGGGTTCCTCCAATATCGCTCTGCCCCGGAATACGACAGCGCCAACGGCGCGCTGGTGGCCCAGGTGGAGCATCTGGCGGAAATCGAGGCGCTGAACTGGAAGAATGTACTGTGATTGCGCCTGAATCGCTATTCGTCCCGGCAGAGGAGCTTTCGCTGTCCCTCGCTGCGGGGAATGGCCGCCACATAGACGTAGTGCATTCCCCGAAAGGCGCTTCGCATCCCGCTGTGGAAGCGGACGCCGCCAAAGAGGGCAATCAGATCTGCGGCGTTGTCCGCCTGTTCCAGCGCCGCCAGCCGCAGGGCGATCCATCGCAGGTTAGCGGCCTTTTCCGGGCTGTCCGGCAGCGCCTCCTGGTTGGCCTGTACCCAGCGGAATATCTCCTGCATCTGTCTGCGGATGTCCTCCGCCTGTCTGATTTGCTGCTGTGTACCTCGCATACCGGTTAAAACAGCAGCTCCGGCGACTGTTCCACCACCTGGTAGAACGGCGTGTCCAGATGAACGTAAAAAGCCAGATAAAACAGCATCTCCTTTGGCCCCTGCTTCTCCGGCAGCTCTCGCCCGATGATGCGGGCCAGGCTTGCGCTGTCTCCCGTCTCCCAGCAGCAGTTGGCAATGCGCTCCACCTGCCGGGCGACGCTCTGGGGCCGCTGGCCCAGTTGTTCCGCCACAGGGGGATAGACGTCCTGGTTGACCTGGATCTTGCTCATCGGTATTTTTTGCACAAACAGCAGTTCTATCACCTGGTCAACGGCGCAGGCCAGCGCAGTGACGCTGCGCCGGGTGGGGCCGAGGATCGTGCGGATGACCGCCTCTGACTTTGTCATAAGAACGCTCCTTCTTAGAGGATGTTCTTATGATATAATAGCTTTGCTGTAACACGACAAAATACGACAAAACACGACAAACTATTTTTGCGCAAAAGCGAAAACGGGGAGGCTGACCGGCCAACGGTCAACCTCCCCACTGATACATTTGGTTCTATAATAAATGTTGGGGTCAGGTAAAGCACCTGGCCCCAAATTCATA
>JAJPXR010000245.1 GCA_021205375.1 Clostridiales bacterium
AATTTGGGGCCAGGTGCTTTACCTGACCCCAACATTTATTATAGAACCTTTTTTCTTTTTGGGAACCTCCTCTCCAATAATTCCTGGCGTCTGGACGGCATATTTTGTGCAACTCTTCGTTGCAAAAACTTGAAATACACAAAGTATTCCCGCGTTTTTGCGCCTCGATTTGCGCAAACTCTGCTCACCCAGCCATCCAGGGCCATTGAATCGGAGCTTCCTTTTTTGGGGTTTCTCTCTGTTATACATACGGAAATAAAAACGGCAAATCCCACCCGCGATTCGTTTCACAGCACAGCACTGAGTTGCTTTTTGCCGCCGTTGGCGAATTGCGATTCAAGCAGCGCCGCAAAATGGATATGTGGCGCAGCCCTGAGATTTGCCGTATCTACTGTATGTACAAACACTACGGTAATTATAAGCGGAAACTATTGGTTTGTCAATCAATTATGAAGGCTTTTTTGGGATTTTTGCAATTCCACTTGGATAGAATTGCATTTTGAAATGGAAAAATGGAATTGATTCCCCACATCTGGACTGTTTTGAGACGGCGTTCCTTCATGCTGACCTGTCAGGCGCACGGATTCGTCAGAACAGCCCCACCACCAGCATCACCAGGGGCAGCGTGACGATGCAGCAGACGGTGGTCAGCAGCACCGCTCCGGCGGCGTAGTCCCCCTCGGAGCCGTTGTTCCGGGCCATCATCGCCACCGATGCCATGGTAGGCGTCCCGGCGATCATGGTCATATAGAGGGTGATGCCCTCGTCTACCCCGGCGGTGTGCAGGACCAGGAACATCAGCAGGGGGGTCAGCAGCATTTTGACCACAGGGATCAGGTAGAACTCCCGTGTGGTCAGGGCCTGTTTCAAATCCAGCCCCGCCGCCAGTCCGCCGATGTAGACCATCGCCAAGGGGGAGGTGACGCCGCCCACGGTGGAGAGGGCGCTTTGCAGCAGGTCGGGCAGGTGCAGCCCCGCCAGCAGCATGACCACGGCGATGCAAATGGCCACAATGCAGGGGTTGACCACCTTTTTCAGGTTGGCGCTCCACCGGCTGTCCTTGAGCTTTTCCTCCGGCAGACAGAGGTAATACCCCAGGCTCCAGCAGGCGGTCTGGTCCACCAGCGTGAACACGGCGCTGTACAGCGTCCCCAACTGGGGGAACAGGGCCACCGCCAAGGGGATGCCCATAAAGCCGTTGTTGCCCAGGGTGCCGCAGGCGCAGAACACCCGCTTTTTGTTGCCTTCCAGACGGCAGAGCTTGGCCGCCAGCCACGCCAGAGCATAGAGCAGCGCCACCAGCAGGATGCCCAGGGGAATGATAATCAAGGTGTCCAGCAACTGCTGGCGGGTGGCCCCCTCCAGGATATTGGTCAGCAGCATCAGCGGCATGGTGATGTTGATGACCAGCGACGCAATGGCCCCCAGGCCCTGGCTGTCCAGCACGTGGAGCTTGACGGCCAGCACGCCAATGGCGGCCATGATGGTGAAGGTGATGAGCTGTTTAAGGATGATCGCTGCCATTTGTTTTCTCTCTTCTCTCTTGTCCATAATAAACGGCGGAAAGGACGCAAATCCTTTCCGCCGTCCGTTTTGTTTAGTTTACCACGCTGTCAGGCCGGTGGCAAGTGGGAATCACAGGTAGACGGCGCTGCCGCCCACCCGGAAAACCCGCTTTAAATCTCCTTCATCCTGGTAGCGATGGCGTGGATGACGAAGGGGATGAACACGGTGATGAGGGCGGCGTAGCCCAGGTAGGCGTAGCCCTGCTTGACCACGGCCATCAGGCCGAACTGGGCGATGCCCCAGGCGATGGCCACGAAAATGGCGGTGGCAATGGCCATGCGAGCCATATGGCCCTTCTGCCGGGAAGCTTCATCGGGCTTGCGGCGCTCGATAGCGTTGACACACCGAGTCACGATGCCGGAAATCATGTTCACGCCGGTGGAGATGGAACCCAGAATGATGAGGATGGAGATGATGGGGGTCAGGACAGCCGCGCCCACGCCGTTCTGCACCAGCACCAGCATGGGGACGGAGGCTTCGGCCATGTCCGCCACATACATGACGGCCAGCATACCCACGATGGACAGCTCCATGGAGAAGAAGTTCACCACGAACATGCCAATGGCGGCCCGGTCAATTTGCTTCGTGTCGGTGACCGGCTCCATGTGCTGGTACATGACGGAGACGGAGGCCAGCTGGAACAGGAAGTACAGGAAGGCCATCCACAGGGCGGGGCCAAAGGCGCCGGTCTCGGTGGAACCGGCCACCATCTGGCCGGAGAGCATATTGCCAATGGCGGCGGAGATGGCGGGCCACTGGACGATGATGTTGGGCACCAGCACCGCCACCAGGCCGATGATGATGAGGACGGACAGGGTGGAGGCAGCGGCGCGGACCACGCCGCTGCCGTACATGGCAATGAAGAAGATGAACGCCGCCACGATAAGGGTGCACAGCCAATAGGGGATGTTGGTCAGGGTGTTCAGGGTGGAGCCGCCGGTGGCGAAGGCCGCGGCGGAGGCGGTGCCGATCATGATGAGGTAGCAGATCTCAAACAGGTTGGACATGACCGGGCTGGTCTTGCCGTAGATGCTGTCGGAGAAGGAGCGGTAGTCGTAGGTTTTGTGCTTGTAGGCGTAGCGCATCCCGTACCAGAAAAACAGCGCGTACAGCCCCTGGCTCAGCACCGGCAGAATCAGGCACCAGATGCCGTAGTTGATGAAGTACTGCTTGATTTGCGCGCCGGAGGCGAAGCCGCCGCCGAACTGGGTGGTGAAGGCAACAAAGGCAATGCCCATTGCCAGGGGCATTCTGCTCTTGTCTACCAACAGAGATTTTTTACTCATAGTAGATTCCTCTCTCTCCTATCCTAATAGTATTTATTTTCTGACTATTCCTTTTGCACAGCTTTGAGGCAAAACCCCTCCGTCGCGGCTTACGCCGCGCCACCTCCCCTTTCAGGGGAGGCAAGAGGCGTGGTCAGTTGCCGAAAGGTGGTTCTTTGTGGAAAACTTGTACTATGCTGGGCAAAAGCGCTGACCAGTCATCAAACACTATCCCCCCTCGCCTCCCCTGAAAGGGGAGGGGGACCATGCGAAGCATGGTGGAGGGGTTTCCACTTGAACCGCTAAAAAGATTGATTCAAAGGGATAACCAGATTATATTCTCCCCCTAATGAGGGAGAAAAGGACAGACGTTCACTCGTTGAACTCGATGATCTTGCCGGGGTTCAAAATCAGGTTCTCGTCGAAGGCCAGCTTGACGGCCTTGTAGAGCTTTATCATCCGGGGGCCGACGAACTCTTTCAGGTACTCCAGGCGGCCGTTGCCGATGCCGTGTTCGCCGGAGAGCTGACCGCCCAGCTCCTTGGACAGGGCGTACAGCTCCACCAGGCAGGCGTGGGTGGCGGATTCCCATTCCTCGTCGGACATCTCCGGGCCGCGGAGCAGCTCGGTGTGGATGTTGCCGTCGCCGCAGTGACCGCAGGGCTCCACACGGATGCCGTGGGACAGGGCGATGCGCTTGGCGTCCTTGACGTACTGGGCGATTTTGGAACGGGGCACCACCACGTCGCACTCCTCCTGGGAGACGGAGTCGGCCTTCATGCCCTCCAGGATGCCGCCGCGGACCTCCCACACGGAGGCGGCCCTCTCCGGGGTGTTGGCGATGGCGCAGTCAATGGCCCCGTTTTCCAGGGCGGCTTCCGCCGCAGCCTCCACCGCCGCGTCCAGCTCGCTCTGGCTGGAGGCGTCGTACATGACGATGAGCACCGCCTCGCCCTCCTTGACGGGCAGGGGCTTGTTCAGGTTCCGCTCCACGATGTCGATGAGTTCCCGCTCCAAAAACTCGATGGCGGTGGGAACGAAGGGCAGCTCCAGCACCTTGGGCACCATGTCGGCGCACTCCTCCAGGCTGTGGAAGGGCATGACCAGGGTGCAGGTGCAGTTGGGGGCGGGCAGCAACTTCAGGGTCACTTCGGTGAGGATACACAGGGTCCCCTCGGAGCCGATGACCAGGTCCTTGATGTCGTAGCCGGTGGTGTTCTTCACCACGTTGGAGGAGAACCGCTCGATGGAGCCGTCGGGCAGCACCGCCTCGATGCAGCGGACGAAGTCCCTCGTCAGGCCGTAGCGGACGGCCTTCATGCCGCCGGCGTTGGTGATGACGTTGCCGCCGATGGTGGCGGTTTTCTCTCCGGGGTCGGGGGGATAGAACAGCCCCTCCGCGGAGGCGGCGGCCTGCACGTCCAGCAGCAGCGCGCCGGGCTGACAGGTGATGGTCTGGTTCTTGTGGTCCACCGGGTCGATTTTGTTCATCCGCATGATGGAGAGCATGACGCCGCCGTATTTGCAGTTGGAGCCTCCGGCCAGGCCAGTACCCGCGCCGCGGACCACCACGGGGATGTTCTTCCCGTTGCAGTAGGCCATGATTTTGGAAATTTCGTATTTGTCCACGACCTCCACGTACAGCTCCGGGGGGAAGGTGCCGTAGTTGGGCATTTCGTCGTGGTAGTATTCGCTGGCGATCTCGTCGCCCACCATCACCCGGTCCGGCGCGGTGACGGAGCGGATGTAGGCGAAGTCGGCCTCGTCCATTTTCTTATAGGGAAACGCCATAGGTCAGTCCTCCTTCCGCTCTTGCAGCAACTGGGTCAGCTTGGGGACCACCTGATAGAGGTCGTCCACGATGCAATAGCTGGCCACACCGAAAATCTGTGCATTGGGGTCGCTGTTGATGGCCACGATGGTCTCCGCGCTGTTCATACAGGAGGTGAACTGGATGGCCCCGGACACCCCGCAGGTGATGATGAGCTTGGGGCGGACGGTGTGACCGGAGAGGCCGATTTGGTGGAGCTGGTCACCCACGCCCTGTTCCACCATGGGCCGGGTGAAGGCAAGCTGCGCGCCCAGGGCCTGGGCCAACTGGCGGCAAAGCTCCACGCCCTCCTCGTTGCGCACGCCCCGGCCAATGGCCACGATGCGCTCGGCCTCCTCGATGGTCTTTTTCTTCTCAATCAAGGTGGAAGAAATGACCTCGATACCGGAGTGGACCATGGCCTCTGTCACCTTGCAGCGGGCCACGATGCCCTGGGGATTGTCCACCTTCTTGGCCCGGTCCATGACCCGGTAGCGGACGGTGGCAAACTGGGGCCGGGAGTTGGCAATCAAAATCTGCGCCATGATGTTGCCGCCGAAGGCGGGACGAATTTGCACCATGTCGGTGTTGGGCTGGATGTCCAGGGTGGTGCAGTCGGCGGTCAGGCCGGTGTGATACCGGGTGGAGAGCCGGGGGGCCAGGCTCCGTCCCAGGGAAGTGGCCCCGATGAGGACGGAGGAGGGCTGGGTGTTGGCGATGCAGTCCGCCACGGCGTCGGCGTAGCAATCGGCCTTGAAGCCCGCGAAGCCGGGGTGTTCGTAGACGTAAACGGTGTCCACGCCGTAGGGCAGCAGCTTTTCGGCGTTTTGGGCGGTGCCTTCTCCGCCCACCAGGACGCAGTTGACCTTGTAGCCCACCTTGGGGGCCATTTTCCGGGCCTCGCCAATCAGCTCATAGGCCACGGGGTGGATGTCGCCCCGCTCCTGCTCCACAAAAATCAGAAAGTCCCGCCACTGGCGCTTGTCCACGGCGCCGGCCTTCTGCTCAAAGGTGATGGCCTTTTGGGGGCAGCGGCGGACGCACAGGCCGCACATCCGGCAGGTCTCGCCCACCTCGATGCCATGCTCCCCCATGGAGAGGGCGCCAAAGGGACAGTCCCGGATGCAAGTCCCGCAGAGGTCGCACCGGGCGGCATTAAAACGAATCAAATCCATAGCGTATCCCTCCCGTCAGATGATTTTTTTCGACACCAACGTGTCGAACAGCGTCTCGGCCTTCTGCCCCGGCGTGCCCTCCAGATAGACCTGGCTGTCGCCCACGGGGGGCGCGAACATTTTGGCCACGCTGGTGGGAGAACCCACCAGACCGTAACGGCTCAGGTTCTGGTCGGGCAGGTCGGCAAAGGAGAGGATGCGCACCGGGCGGCCTGCGGTCTGCTTTTTCAGCCGGTAGGAGGGCAGACGGGGCACACACATATCTTTATCCACGGTGATCAGGCAGGGATAGTGCATTTCGGAGACCTGGGCCACGGAGACCAGGTCCTGCCGGACCTGAATGGATTCCTCGGTCACGTCCACCACTTCCGCCACCCAGGCACAGTGGGGGATGCCCAGATGCTCCGCGATGGCGGGTCCTACCTGGGCGGTGTCGCCGTCGGTGGTCTGGCGGCCACAGAGGATGAGGTCAGCGCCGCCCAGCACCCGGATGCCTTGGGCCAGGGTGTAAGAGGTGGCCAACACGTCCGACCCGGCGAATTTCCGGTCGGAGAGGATGACGGCGTCGTCCGCTCCCATGGTGTAGGCGTCCTGCATCATGACCTTGGCCTGGTCGGGACCCATGGTCAGGACGGTGACGGTGCCGCCCAGCTTCTCCCGGATTTGCAGGGCGGTCTCCAGGGCGAACAGGTCATAGGGGTTGGTACGGGTATTTGCGCTCAGGCGCTTCATGGCACCGGTTTCCGGGTCTATTTCCACCTGGCTGGTGGCCGGAACCTGCTTCATGCAGACAATGATTTTCATGCTAAATAGGCAGCTCCTTCCTGCTCACGGCGCGGAAGGGACCGCGCCGACTAACAGAACCCATAATATCACAAGTTGAGCAATATGAACAGACTTTTTTCAGTTTTTTCGTGTTTTTTTGAGAATCTCTCTGTCCCTGCGACGTAAAAGGGCAAAAAAACGGTTCTATGTCAAGAGTTGGGGCAGAGAAAAATAACCCGCAAAAATAG
>JAJPXR010000155.1 GCA_021205375.1 Clostridiales bacterium
TCCCTGGCCCACGGTTCCAAGCAATTGGGGCGGGCCGCCGCGGAGCGGCTCATCGACCTGATGGACGGCAAGAACGTCGAGTCGGAGGTCATCCCCTGGGTGCTGGTGGAGAAAGATAGTTGCTGAAAGAGAATTTTAGCTATTAGCTGTTAGCCGTTAGCCCAGTGCTGCCGGTCTAAAGCGAAGGGCGCGAAACTTCGGTTGGTTGTTAGCGGTTTGTTTTATGTGGCGAATCCAAAGCACAGAGCGAATCGGTCAGCACCACAAAGTTAAAAGCTAGGAGCTAACAGCTAACAGCTAGAAATCATATGATGTTTTCCAGGTCCAGTGTCCACATCAGGACAGCATTTTATGACATTAGCCTATGGTTCAACAGGGCATGAACTGCTATTATGCACCCAAATGACCGGATACGTTTCCGGTACTTTATGCCAAGGAGGAACATGCTATGCCTATCTTTTATCACGAGCAAGCCAGGGAGTTCCATCTCTGCAACGAAACGCTCAGCTATATCATTTATGCTCTTCCCAACGGCCATTTGGGACAGCTCTATTACGGAAAACGTCTGCGAGACCGGGAGAGCTTCGCCCATCTGATGGGGAACGGCTGCCGCCCTGTGGCGTCCACCCCCATAAAAGAATACCCCTATTTCTCCCTGGAGTTTTCCATGCAGGAGTACCCCTGCTTCGGCTCCACAGATTACCGTCAGCCCGCCTTTGAGCTGATCCAGGAGAACGGCAGCCACATCAATGATTTCCGGCTGACCGGTCACAAAATCTACGGCGGCAAGCCGGAGATGGAGGGCCTGCCTCACTCCTACACCGAGGACGACAGCGAGGCCACCACGCTGGAGCTGACGTTGGAGGACCCGCTGACCCAGGTGGAACTGACCCTGTACTACACGATTTTTGAGGGCGTGGGCGTCATCGCCCGCAGCGCCCGGTTCCGCAACGGCGGCAGCCAGACCCTGCGGCTGGAGCGGGCCATGTCCCTCAGCGTGGACTTCCCCAACCACGACTTTGAGTGGGTGCAGTTCTCCGGTGCTTGGGGCCGGGAGCGCGCCCCCAAGGTGCGCCCGCTGGAGATGGGCGTCACGGCGGTGGAGTCCATGCGGGGCCACTCCAGCCCCCACCAGAACCCCTTCGTCATCCTGAAACGCCCCAACGCCGACGAAAACAACGGCGAGGTCTACGGCTTCTCCCTGGTCTACTCCGGCAACTTCCTGGCCCAGGCCGAGGTGGACACCTACGACGTGACCCGGTTCACCATGGGCATCAACCCCCGGCAGTTCTGCTGGAAGCTGACCCCCGGCGAGACCTTCCAGACCCCGGAGGCGCTGATGACTTACAGCACAGCGGGCATGAACGGCATGTCCCAGTCTCTCCACAAGCTGCTCCAGACCCGCGTGGCCCGGGGCTACTGGCGGGACCGCCCCCGTCCGGTGCTGCTGAACAACTGGGAAGCCACCGGCATGGAGTTCACCGAGGAGAGCGTCCTCAACATCGCCAAAAAGGGCGCGGAGGTCGGCGTAGAGCTGTTCGTGTTGGACGACGGCTGGTTCGGCAAGCGCACCGAGTTCTCCGGCCTTGGGGACTGGTTCGTGGACAAGTCCAAGCTGCCCAACGGCGTCAAGGGCCTGGCCGACAAGGTCAACGCCCTGGGCATGGAGTTCGGCATCTGGATTGAGCCGGAGATGGTCAACGAGGACTCCGACCTGTTCCGGGCGCACCCGGAGTATGTCCTCTGCACCCCCGACCGGCGCAAGAGCCTGGGCCGGAACCAACTGGTGCTGGACTTCTCCAACCCGGAGGTCGTGGATTACATCTATAATATGCTGGTGGAAGCCTTTGACGGGGCCGACCTCGCCTACATCAAGTGGGATATGAACCGCTCCATCACCGAATGTTACTCCACCCACTGGCCCGCCGACCAGCAGGGCGAGGTCTACCACCGGTACATTCTGGGCGTGTACAGCCTCTATGAGAAGCTCATCGCCAAGTACCCCAAGCTGCTCTTTGAGTCCTGCGCCAGCGGCGGCGCCCGGTTCGACGCCGGTATGCTCTACTATGCGCCGCAAGCCTGGTGCAGCGACGACACCGACGCCATCGAGCGGGTGAAGATTCAGTACGGCTCCTCCTACGGCTACCCTGTCTCCTCCTGGGGGTCTCATGTCTCCGAGTGCCCCAATCAGCAGACGGGCCGCACCACCCCCTTGTCCACACGGGCGAACGTGGCCTATTTCGGGGCCTTTGGCTACGAGATGGACCTGAACACCCTGGACGAGGAGGAAATTGCCCTGGTGAAGAAGCAGGTGGCCTTTATGAAGGCCAACCGCCAGTTAATTCAGTTCGGCACCTTCTACCGGCTGGAGGACCCCTACAAGGGCAACCGGGGGGCCTGGATGGTGGTCAGCCCGGACAAGCGGGAGGCCATTGTAGGCGTGTACAAGCTGCTGAATGGGGTCAACACCGCCGACCTCCCCTGCATCCGGCTCCAGGGCCTGGACGAGGGCATGGACTACCGCATCAACGGCGGCGCGACTGCACGCGGCGGCGACGAACTGATGAGCATCGGTCTGCTGCCCCTGGACGCCTCCACCCAGCCCATGGCCGGGGTCTATGGCGCGGAGGAACAGCCGGACCTGGCCGGAGACTTCGCCTCCTGCCTGTTCCACTTGACCGCCTGTGACTGACGGCGCTTTTGGAAACCCTTTTTTCGCCAACAAAACAACAAAACAAGTTCTTTCTCCCCTTGCCAGCGGTCTTGGTATCTACCGGGCCGCTGGTTATTTTTTCGGGAAAGAAAAAAGCGGGAAACCCCCGATTGGATGGGCCAAAAAAGGGCGAAAATGGGCAATTTCAAAAAGAACCATGCGGATGAAAAATAATAACGGCAAAAGATTGGTGAAAATGACGAAAGAGCAATCACGCAGTAAAGTTTTTTAAAAAAGGGAGAAAAGAAGCGAAAACATAGAAAAATGGAAGCAAAAAGTCAAAATACAGCCAAAAAACATAGACTGAAAGAAGCAACTAATAGAACTGACTTTGTTAAAAACGACGATTTTTTGACAAAAGGATGAACCAATTTTTTTGGTTTTCAAGCGGTTTGTATAAATTGCATAAAAATTGTACCTCAAATTTGTCGAAAAAGTCGAACCCGTGAAAAATACTAACATCAAATCATGTAAAACTCACATTTTGCTATACAACAAAATTCTATGTCGCGGTAAAATCAAATCACCCTCAAGTGTGGGGAAAGCCCACCTATTCTGTGTGATCATGCAAGGAGGAAAACACATGAAACTGAAAAAACTTGTGGCTCTGATCCTGGCGCTGGCAATGGCCCTGTCTCTGGTGGCCTGCGGCGGCTCCAGTTCCAGCAGCACCACCACCACCGGCGACAGCAGCACCACTACTGCCAGTTCCGACGGCAGCTACAGTGTTACTGAGCTGACGGTCAACATCTGGGACAACAACCAGTTGGACGGTCTGCAGCAGATCGCCGACGAGTGGACCGAGACCTCTGGCGTTTCCGTCAACATCAACGTGGTTGACTGGGACAACTACTGGACCCTGCTGGAAGCCGGCGCTTCCGGCGGCGACATGCCCGACGTGTTCTGGATGCACTCCAACACCTCTCAGATGTACATGGAGAACGACCTGCTCCTGAACCTGGACGACTACATCGCGGCGGACGACGACATCGACCTGGCCAACTACTACGAGGGCATCGTTGATCTGTACAACTCCGACGGTGTGCAGTACGCAGTGCCCAAGGACCATGACACCATCGCCCTGCTGTACAACAAGGCCATCTTCGACGAGTATGGCATCGACTATCCCACCGACGACTGGAGCTGGGATGACGTTCTGGCTGCTGCTACCGCCATCACCGAGGCCGGCGCTGACGACGGCGTCTATGGCTTCGCTATGAACACCTCCAACAACCAGGACGGCTGGTACAACCTGATCTATGGTTACGGCGGAGAGGTCGTCACTGAGGACCACACTGACACCACCATCGACAGCGATGCGTCCAAGGCCGGCATGGAGATGATGCGTCAGATCCTTGAGGTCAGCGTTGACCAGACCACCGTGGCCGAAACCGGCACCGACTCCCTGTTTATGTCCGGCAAGGTCGCCATGATCACCCAGGGCTCCTGGATGGTCATTCAGTTCTACGAAGCTGAGAACGCCGATGATTACGTCTGGGTCGAGATTCCCTACTGCGACGTGAACGGCAACGGTGAGTGCGATGACGGCGAGCGCGTCTCCTCCTACAATGGCCTCGGCTGGGCTGCTTCCTACAGCACTGCCGATCCTCAGGCCGCTTACGACTTGATCTCCTGGTTCTGCAACTATGACAACCAGGTCAAGCAGGCTGAGCTGGGCGTGACCATGGCCGGCTATGTGGGCGCTGACGAGGCGTTCTCCACCGCCTTCGGCGACATGGACGTTTCCGCCTTCCTGAAGGTCGAGGAAGATGGCACCCTGTTCTTCCGTCCCTACACCCGTAACACCACTGTTTGGGAGGACGCCCTCCAGCAGACCGGCTGCTTCCTGGATGCCTGGCTGGATCCCTCCGATCCTGATCTGATGAGCCAGGCCTGCGACAGCGCGGCCGAGATCATCAGGAATGCCATCGCCGAGGAGTAATCTCCTGCAGGTTTTTCCCGACGTTCCTACAGCCCAAACTGTTGACTGAACGCAGGCGGGCCAAACCCCATCGTTTGGCCCGCTTGTTTTATTCAAACGTTCAGACAGCAGTATAACAGCAGCGTAACACCCCCACAACATCCTTTTTTCATTACAAAATCCAAGGAGGGAGAGTATGAAAGAAAAAAAGGGTATGACGAAGGCGGAGAAGAACACCGCCATGTGGGCTTATCTGTTCGTAGCTCCTACGATGATCGGCCTCATCATTCTGAACTTCTACCCCATCTTTAACACCATCTACCAGGCATTCTGCAAGACCGGTGACTTCGGCAAGGGCAACACCTTCGTCGGCTTCGCTAACTTCCAGAGCCTGATCGTGGGCAGCAACTCCGCCGAGTTCTGGCAGTCCCTGCTCAACACCGTCAAGTACGCCATCATCGAGGTGCCTTTCTCCATCGTCATCGCCCTGGTGCTGGCCGTTTTCCTGAACCGGAAAAAGATGCACGGTGTCACTGTCTACCGCACCCTCTTCTTCATGCCTATGGTCTGTGCCCCCGCAGCCGTGGCCATGGTCTGGAAGTGGCTGTACAACCAGCAGTTCGGCCTCATCAACAACATCTTCGGCACCAGCATCGCCTGGATCTCCAACCCCAGCATCGCCTGGATCTCCGTTGGCATCATCGGCGTGTGGTCCATCATCGGTTACAACATGGTGCTGTTCATCTCCGGCTTGCAGGAGATTCCCGGCGACTATTATGAGGCCGCCGAGATCGACGGCGCCACCGGCATCCGTCAGTTCTTCAGCATCACCATTCCTCTGCTCAGCCCCACCACCTTCTTCATCGTCCAGACTCGTATCATCGGCGCTCTGACCGTGTTCGACCTGATGTTCATGGTGATGGACAAGACCAACCAGGCTTTGCCCAAGGTCCAGTCCGTGGTTTACGTGTTCTACACCTACGCTTTCACCAACGGCAACAAGGGCATGGGCGCGGCTGTCGTCTGCCTGTTGCTGGTCTTCATCCTGATTATTACGCTCATCTTGCAATCCTGCGAGAAGAAGTTCGTATTCTATAACTGAGAAAGGGGGAACAATTAATGGAAAGCGCAAGAGCAAGAGCTCGCCTGAATAGCGTCATTATCCACGCGATTTTGATTATCTTCTCCATCATCATGATCGTCCCCTTCGCCTGGATGATTTTGACCGCTCTGAAAACCAACCAGGAGGCCATCTCCGTTGATCCGTTCTACATTTTCCCGCAGAACGGCTGGCACTGGGAGAACTTCGCCACGGTTTGGAAGTCCTATAACTTCCTGATCCTCTACAAGAACACTCTGCTGATGATCTTCTTCCGCGTGGTCTGTGCCTGCCTGACCGCAACCATGGCCGGTTACGCCTTTGGCCGCCTGAAGTTCCCCGGCAAGAACATTCTGTTCTCCCTGGTTCTGATTCAGATGATGGTCCCCTCTCAGATCTTCATCATCCCTCAGTACCTGATGGTTTCCAAGCTGGGGATGCTGAACACCATGTTCGGCCTGGTGTTCCCCGGCATCGTCACCGCGTTCGGCACCTACCTGCTGAAAACCGGCTATCAGGGCCTGCCCCGCGACCTGGAGGAAGCTGCCGCCATTGACGGCTGTAACATCGGACAGCAGTTCCTGCGGATCATGATGCCGCTGACCCGCTCTTCGATGGTCTCCCTGGGCATCTTCACCGCCGTGTTTGCGTTCAAGGACCTGATGTGGCCCATGATCGTCTGCTCTCAGGCGACCACCACCACTCTGTCCGCTGCGCTGGCGAAGATGCAGGGCCAGTATTCCAGCGACTATCCCACCATGATGGCGGCCGCTGCTTTGGCTATTTTGCCGATGGTCGTGATTTACATCATCTTCCAGAAGCAGTTCGTCGAGGGCATTGCCACCTCCGGCGGCAAGCTGTAAGAAAAACATCGTTTTCGGTGTTTGCACCTGAATCAGAGGAGCCTCCCTGCGGGAGGCTCCTGAGGGTGACTCTGTGCCGGAGTCGTCGCGTTTGTGATGGCTCCGGCCGTTTTATTTGGGTTCTATAATAAATGTTGGGGTCAGGTAAAGCACCTGGCCCCAAATTCAT
>JAJPXR010000251.1 GCA_021205375.1 Clostridiales bacterium
AATTGTAGTAATATTTTGAGCTTATCAACGAAAGCCTCTTTTAATCAGAGGTTCCATAGCTTTGTCGTGCGAAACGAGATAGAGAGGCAAACCGCCACGCTGTCTGACGAGCAGATGGGGCAGTTGTTCCGGGCTATGCTCCAGTTCAACCAGGGGCGGGAGCCGTCCCTGTCTGACCCTCTGGTTTCGCTGGCCTTTTCCTTCGTGCGTGACAGCATGGAGCGGGACCGGGTCAAGTATGAGGCCACCTGTGAGAAGCGCAAGGCCGCCGGAGCAAAGGGCGGACGGCCCAAAAAGCAAAAGGTTTCTTCTGAACCTGCTTTTTTTAACCCGGAAAGCAAAAGGTTTTCCGAAAACCCTGATAGTGTCCCTGTCCCTGAAACTGATCCTGCACCTGTTCCTGATAGTGTCCCTGTCCCTGTCACCCAGTCTATGGGGGTTTCAGGGGGGACGCAGACGCAGACGGGGACGCCGGACGGCGAAAACACACGGGATTTTTTGGATTCTGTGGCCTACTTCGACAAGTGCGGCCTGTCTCTCAACCGGGCAAACAAGCGCGTTCTGGCCCGTTGGGTGCGGGAAGTGGGCTTTGACGTGGTGGTTTTGGCCGTTGACCGCGCCATGCTTCACGGGGCAAAGACGGCGGGGTATGTCTTTACCATCCTGGAAGAATGGCGCTCTTTGGGGCTGCATGACCCGGAGGCGGTATCGAACCATCTGGAAGGGGAGGCGATAGCATGAGGCGCGCTGTGTGGGCTGTTGCCCTGGCCGCCTGGTTTGGCTTCATGGTTTGGAAAATCGACTGGCTGTGGAGCCTGTCGGAGCCGTGGCTGTCGTTCGCTCAAGTAATCGCCCTGCTGCTGTTGGCCGTCTGCGTGGTGGGGGTGATACTCCCCCCACAATGGGCGGGCGGTGTGCAAGCTGTAATCGGCTTTCTGGGAGTTCTGGCCCTGTGGGGCGGTGCGCTCACAAGTCTGTGATAGGAGGTAAAATCATGAAGAAAAACAAACCCGAACGTGGCCCCTTCGACAGCGCTTTGCCCGTTGACCGGGTGTTGTCCCTGGTGGCCCTGGCCGTGGGCGCTGCTGCTCTGGCCCTCCACGATGGCCCCGCCATGATCGGCGTTGGTGTGCTGGCCCTGTTGATGGGCTGCTTGGGGCTGGCCTTCGGGACGTGGTGAGGCTATGAGAGGCCCCATTATCACGCAAGAGGACTTCGACCGGCGGGTGGAATATCTGGCCGGGATGCTCCACGCCCGCGCCGATGTTATCGCCTGTGGGGTCCCTCTGCTGGCCCTGGTAGTGGCCGGGTGCCAGCCGGAGAGCGTCCACCCCGTTGTCGTGGTCGCCTGTTTGGTGGGGGAGCTGGCCTGTGTGATCTGGTTCAACCCGTGGCGGTGCCTTGACAAGTGTTTAGCCCCGCTGTCCCGGACGCTGCTGCTGCTGTCCATCCTGCTTATGGCCCTGGCCGCTGTAATGGCCGTCATGGACGCGCCGGTGGTGGCGGTGGTGTTGGTCCTGTTGGCCGTTGCAAGCTGTGCTGTGGCCCTGTGGCGGCGTAAGGCGTGGCTGCTATCCTGGCAAACCAAGCAGTCCCCGGAGGTTGACAAGGCATTAGCCCACCTGGACAAAGGCGGCGAGTGGGAGCCGGGGACCGCCTGGGAGCGGGACGGATGCCGTCAAACCCGCGCCATGCTGCACCAAGCACTTGACATGGAGTGCAACGAGGCCGAGTTGTCGAGGGCTTATAAGGCGGTTTACCTGTTGGCGTTCCTCTGTGGATTGAAGGAGCGGGAGAACGAGGTGGAGCGGCTGAAAAAGGAGCGAGACAAGGCAAAGGCAGAAGCCGACAAATGGCGGGGTGTGGCGGTTGTGCGAGAGGACAACGCCGCAGAACTGGACTACGTCAAGGGCCAGCTTGACGAAACGCGAGCGGCGTTGACCGCAGCACAGGACCGGGCCAGACAGTACAGCAAGGAGCTGGAGGCATGGAAACCACAGGAGGCAGAGGGCAGCACTGAGGCGCAGGTCATAGCCTACCATGCGGCGGGCCACAGTCTCCAGGAAACCGCAGACCGGTTCGGCATGAGCAAAACAGGGGTTCACAGGCTTGTCAAGCAGGCCGAGACCCTGGTAGAAGATGGAGCGAGCGGGGGGAAATAGGCCGTTTCAAAGGCGTTCCAGGCCCCGTTCCACGTCGTTCCAAAGGCGTTCCAAGCCGTTCCAGAGCCGTTTCACGGCGTTTCTGTGGCGTTCCAAACCGTTCCATCCCCTTCCCCCTGTCGTTCCAAACCGTTCCATATGGGCCATTTTACGGCCCCACAGAGGCAAAACACCCCGTTTCCCCCCGGAAATCAGACAGGCCCCTCCACCTGGAGCGGTAGGGGAGGGGAGGGCGTACAAACAAAGAGAGGTTCCCAAACAGGCGGGGAGCCTCTTTTTTTGCAGATACCGATGGTGATAGGATGAACTTTTTGAGCCAAAACCGAAAACGAGGCAGACCGAAAAAAGGGGTAACAAAGGGGTAACATGCAGGTTAAAAGGGGTAACATCGAGAAATAGCAACTTGCCACAAGTTGCAAAAGCCAAAAGGGAAAAAGGCTTGTGGCACAAGGAGAAATTACGTCAATGTGCAAAAAGTCATAACAAATAAAATCAAGTTTAATTTAGTTGGTAAGGATGAGGTCGGCAGTCCGAATCTGCCTAGCAGCTCCAACAAAAAGCACTTGAAACAATGCGTTTCAGGTGCTTTTCTTTTTGCTTTGTGAACTTTTGTGCCGGTTTTGCCGCTGCGATGAAACCGGCGCTTTTGCTGGAACCGTCACGTAAACCGTCATCGACAAGTTGGCCTGTTTTCCCCGATAGCTTCCCGAAAAGCGGCGGCTGCTTTCCTGGCTTCATTCCTGCTAGTCACTCCACGCAATTCTTACAAAAGTGTTCGTTTTCAGTCCGGCAAATCTCCCTTGCCGGGCTGTTTTTTTGCTTCGCCTCTGGTATAATGGAGGCACCATACGGGACGCACAAAGGGCGAGAGAACCGGCAGCCATGCCGTTGAGGGGAAACAATATGTATCGTATTTACATCATAGAGGACGACAGGGGCATTGCGGAAGGCATTGACCGGGCGCTGACCGGGTGGGGCTTTGAATGTTACATTGCCAGCGCCTTTTCCGACATTCTGACGGAATTTCAGAAGGTGCAGCCCCATTTGGTGCTGCTGGACATTATGCTGCCCTTTTACAACGGATACCACTGGTGCAGCGAGATCCGCAAAATCTCCAAGGTGCCGATCATCTTCCTTTCCTCCGCTGCGGACAATATGAACATCGTCATGGCGGTCAACATGGGCGGGGACGATTTCATCGCCAAGCCCTTTGACCTGGGGGTGTTGACGGCCAAGGTGCAGGCGTTGCTGCGGCGGAGCTACGACTTCGTGGAAAGCCCGGTCCTCACCCACCGGGGGCTGACGCTGCGCACAATGGACCAAAGTCTGTGCTACCGGGGACAGAAGCAGGAGCTGACCAAAAACGAATACCGCATCCTCCTAACGCTGTTGGAGTGCAAGGGCAGAATCGTCTCCAGAGAGAAGCTGATGCAGCGGCTGTGGGAGACGGACAGCTTCGTGGACGACAACACCCTTACCGTCAACGTGAACCGTCTGCGAAAAAAGCTGGCCGGGCTGGGGCTGAACGATTTTATCACGACCAAACACGGCCAGGGCTATATGGTGGAATAACATGAAACTTGGCGACTATTTGAAGGAAAAAACACCGTTCCTGCTGCTGTACGCCTTCCTTTTTGTGCTGCTGGCGGTCAGCTTCGCTCTGTACCGGCTGCCGGTTCTGGCGGTTATCTACCCCATGGGACTGGGGCTGATTTTGGTGGCTGGTTATCTGTTCCTGGACTACAGAGCCGAGAAAAAACGCTTTGCCCAGCTTCGGGAACTGGAGCGTCGGGCGCAGGACTTGCGGCAGCGGCTGGCAGACGAACAGACGAAAGCCCAACAGCGAATGGACTATTACAGCGTCTGGGCGCACCAAATCAAAACTCCCATCGCTGCCATGCGCTTGCAGCTACAGGGCCAGGACAGCAGCCTGAGCCGACAGATGGGGGTAGAGCTGAACCGCATTGAGGGCTATGTGAACATGGTGATGACCTACCTCCGCCTGGACGGGGGCGGCACCGACTATGTGTTCCGCCAGCAGGACTTGGACGAAATCGTCCGGGGCGCGGTCCGCAAGTTCTCCGGGGAGTTTATCGCGCGGAAAATCAGCCTCTGCTATGAACCGCTGAACCAAACCGTTCTCACCGACGAAAAATGGCTGTCCTTTGTGATAGAACAGATTTTGTCCAACGCCCTGAAATATACCCCGGCGGGGAGCATTTCCATTTACATGGAGCCGTCTCAGGTGTTGTGCATCCGGGACACCGGCATCGGCATTGCGCCGGAGGACCTGCCCCGCATTTTCGAGCAGGGGTTCACCGGTTACAACGGGCGCACAGACAAAAAGGCCAGCGGCATTGGCCTGTACCTGTGCAAACGGGTTTGCGACGACCTGGGTTATTCCATTTCCGCCGCGTCTCAGCCGGGGAAGGGGACGGTGATCCGGCTGCGCCTGCAAAAAGAGCCGCTCAACGGCACAGGGAGGCATGAAATGCCGCAGGGAGAAGCGCAGCTTCGGAAGTGCCCCTTGAGGGCAGAAGTGCCGCTTGACGGCAGATGAACCGTTAGAACGTTGACAACGACCGAACTCTTACAAAAACGTAAGCATAACGTAAGGCAAGTCGATGGTTTGACCATTTCTCTTTTGCTATACTGGGGACATCACAGGGAGACATGAAAGTGCCGCCTGACGACACAGGGAGACATGAAATGTCGGAAGTGCCCCTTGAGGGCAAGGAGGAATCAAACATGTCATTGTTACAGGTCACAAACGTCAAAAAGGTCTACACCACCCGACTGGGCGGTCACAGCGTCGAGGCGCTGAAAAACGTCAGCTTCGAGTTGGAGGAGGGGGAATACGCCGCCATCATGGGCGAAAGCGGCTCCGGCAAGACCACTCTCCTGAACATCCTGGCCGCTCTGGACAGGCCCACCGGCGGCACCGTGCGGCTGGACGGCAGGGATTTGAGCAAGGTGAAGGAGTCCGCCATGGCGGAGTTCCGCCGGGACAACCTGGGCTTTGTCTTTCAGGAGTTCAACCTGCTGGACACATTCACCCTGGAGGACAACATCTATCTCCCCCTGGTGCTGGCCGGAAAGTCCTACGGAGAGATGACAGCGCGTCTCAAACCCATCGCCCGGCTGCTGGGCATCACGGAGCTGCTGAAAAAATATCCCTACGAGGTCTCCGGTGGGCAGAAGCAGCGGGCGGCGGTGGCAAGAGCGCTGATCACCGCCCCCCGCATCCTGCTGGCGGACGAACCCACCGGCGCGCTGGACAGCCGGGCCACCGATGAGCTGCTGCGGCTCTTTTCCCAAATCAACGCCCAGGGGCAGACGATTTTGATGGTGACCCACTCCGTCAAGGCAGCCAGCCACGCCAACCGGGTGCTGTTCATCAAGGATGGGGTGGTGTTCCACCAGCTCTACCGGGGCGAGCAGAGCAACGAGGAACTGTACCAGAAAATCTCCGACACGCTGACCATGCTGGCGAGGGGAGGGGGACTGGAATGAACTTCGGCTTGTACCCCAGGCTGGCCCTGACCGGCATCCGCAAAAACCGCCAGCTCTATTTCCCCTACCTGTTGACCTGCGCTGGGATGATGTTCCTGTACTTCATTATGGCGTCTCTGGCGGCGTCCCCCATCGTGGCGGAGATCAATGGGGCTGCCACCACGCAGATTTTGCTGGATTTAGGGAAAAACGTGGTCGCCATTTTCGCTGCCATCTTTCTGTTCTACACCAACTCCTTCCTCATGCGCAGGCGGCAGCGGGAATTTGGCCTCTACAACGTCCTGGGCATGAGCAAGGGCAACATCGCCTGCATTTTGCTCTGGGAGACGCTGTTCACCGCCGCTGTCGGCCTGCTGGGGGGAAGCCTTTCCGGCGTGGTGCTGTACAAGCTGGCGGAGCTGGCGCTGGTGCGCATCATGCAGGGAGATGTCACGTACTCCATCAACATCGTGTGGAGCGTCCTTCCCCAAACCGCGCTGCTCTTCGGCGGTATCTTCCTGCTGCTGTTCGTCGCTGCCCTGCTGCGGGTGCGGCTCACGTACCCCATCTAGCTGCTGCACAGCGAGACGGTGGGGGAGAAGCCCCCCAAAGCCAACTGGCTGCTGGGACTGGCGGGGGTGGTCATCCTGGGTGCAGGGTATTACTTCGCCGTCACCATCGAGGACCCTATGACGGTGCTGTTCGGCTTCTTCCTGGCCGTGGCGCTGGTGGTGGTGGGCACCTACCTGATTTTTGTTGCCGGAAGCGTGGTTTTGTGCCGCATTTTGCAGAAAAACAAGCGCTATTACTACAAACCAAACCACTTTGTCTCCGTCTCCTCCATGGCCTACCGGATGAAGCGGAACGGGGCGGGCCTTGCCTCCATCTGCATTCTTGCCACCTCGGTGCTGGTGATTTTATCGGCGGGGGTCAGCCTGGTCGTGGGCATCAACGACGTGTTCCGCCAGCGCTATCCCACCGATTTTAGTCTGGAGATAGGGAGCTATAGCCAACTGA
>JAJPXR010000029.1 GCA_021205375.1 Clostridiales bacterium
CGGGCTGTGAGCCTGCGGCCCTTGGGCCAAAACGTGCCAGTGGCACGTTTTAGGGCGAGTGGGAATCCAACATTCGCCTTTGGCGAATGCTCCTTACAGCACGGCGGAGAGGCGCGCTTCCAAGTCCGCCTTCATATCCTCGTAACCCGGCTTGCCGAGCAGCGCAAACATGTTCTTCTTATAATCCTCGACGCCGGGCTGATTGAACGGATTGACCCCCAGCATATAAGCGGAGATGCCCAGGGACTTCCAGAAGAAGTACACCAGCTCGCCGAAGTTGTGGTCGTTCAGTTCGTCCAGGGTGATGATGATATTGGGCACGCCGCCGTCCACGTGGGCCAGCATGGTGCCGTTCATGGCCTTCTCGTTCATATACTGCATGGTCTTGCCGGAGGCGAAGTTCAGGCCGTCCACGTTGGCGGGGTCGTCGGGAACGGCGATGTCGCAGGCGGATTTCTGCACCCACAGCACCGTCTCGAACATGGTGCGGGAGCCGTCCTGGATGAACTGGCCGATGGAGTGCAGGTCGGTGGAGAAGTTGGCGGAGACGGGGAAGATGCCCTTGCCGTCCTTGCCCTCGGACTCGGCCATCAACTGCTTGTACCATTCGCCGAACTGGGTCAGAGCAGGCTCGTAGTTGGAGAGGATCTCCACGGTCTTGCCCTTCATCCGCATGATGAACCGGGTGGCGGCGTACTTCATGGCGTCGTTGGTGTACAGGTCGGGGTTGTTGTATTTGACGCAGGCGTCCTCGCAGCCCTTCATGACGGCGTCGATGTCCATGCCGCCGGCGGCCATGGGCAGCAGACCCACGGCGGTCAGGCAGGAGAAACGTCCGCCGGTGGCGTCAGGCACCACGAAGGTCTCGTAGCCCTCGGCCACGGCCAGACCACGGAGCGCGCCCTTCTTGGCGTCGGTGGTGGCGTAGATGCGGTCCTTCGCGCCTTCCTTGCCGTACTTCTCCTCCAGCTTGGCCTTGAAGATGCGGAAGGCCACGGCAGGCTCAGTGGTGGTGCCGGATTTGGAGATGACGTTGACGGAGAAATCCCGGTCGCCGATGATCTGCATCAGGTAGCTGACATAGGCGGAGCTGATGTTGTTACCGGCGAAATAGACTTCGACGCCGTCGCCCTTGCTGGCCAACTGGTTGTAGAAGGGACCTTTGGAGAACTCCAGACCGGCCCGTGCGCCCAGATAGGAGCCGCCGATGCCGATGGCGATCAAAACCTCGGACTGGGCCTGGATCTTCTTGGCGGCGGCCTTGATGCGGGCGAACTCCTCTTTGTCGTACTCGAAGGGCAGGTTCAGCCAGCCCAGGAAGTCGTTGCCCGCGCCCTCTTTGCTCATCAGGTGCTGATAGGACGCATCCACCAGGAATTTGGTCTGCTCCAGCTCGTGGGCACGCAGCCCGGCGTTGTTGATATTCAGTGAAATAGCCATGTGTCGATTTTCCTCCTTAGAATAGAACCACGAAAGCACAGAACTCTGCACTCACTACCTTACCTTGTCATTATACCTAATTATCGTTGGAGTTTCAATCCTTATTTTTGTAAAAAAAGGAGGATTTCACGCCAAAATTAGTGACAAAATTGAGACAATGGGGCGCCCCGGTTTACACGTTGAACCGGAACAGGATGATGTCCCCGTCGGCCACCACGTACTCCTTGCCCTCGGAGCGCATGAGGCCCTTTTCCCTGGCGACCTTCTCCGAACCACAGGCCACCATGTCGTCGTAGGCGATGACTTCCGCCCGGATGAAGCCCCGCTCGAAGTCGCTGTGGATTTTCCCGGCGGCCTGGGGCGCTTTGGTGCCCTTGGTGATGGTCCAGGCCCGGCACTCGTCCTCGCCGGAGGTCAGGAAGGAGATCAGCCCCAGCAGGGTGTAACTGGCCTTGATGAGCCGATCCAGGCCGGATTCCGCAATGCCCAGCTCCTCCATGAACATGGCCTGCTCCTCCGGGTCCATCTGGGACAGTTCCTCTTCCAACTGAGCGCAGACGGGGATGACCTGCGCGCCCTCCTTGTCGGCCAGGGCCTTGACCTGCTGATAGTAGGGGTTGGCGGCCCAGTCGCCGGAGAAAGCGTCCTCGTCCAGGTTGGCGGCGTAGATGATGGGCTTCAGGCTCAGTAGGTCGCTGGTTGCGATCAGCTCCCGGTCCTCCTTGTCACACTCATAGGAGCGGACGGAGTTGCCGTCGTTGAGCCAGTCCCGGAGGCCGCTGAACACCTCCGCCTCGTGGAGGAACTTTTTGTCCCCCTTGGCGGCTTTTTTGGCCTTGTCGATGCGGCGGTCCACCATCTCCAGGTCGGCCATGATTAACTCCAGGTCGATGATGCCGATGTCCCGGATGGGGTCGGTGCTGCCCTCCACGTGGATGACGTTGTCGTCGTCAAAGCAGCGCACCACATGGACGATGGCGTCGGTCCCCCGGATGTTGGAGAGGAACTTGTTGCCCAGGCCCTCGCCGTGGCTGGCCCCCTTGACCAGCCCGGCGATGTCCACGAACTCGATGACGGCAGGGGTGGTCTTTTTGGGGTGGTACAGATTGGAAAGCCAGTCCAGCCGGGCGTCGGGAACGGCCACCGTCCCCACGTTTGGCTCGATGGTGCAGAAGGGGTAGTTGGCGCACTCTGCGCCCGCGTTGGTGATGGCGTTAAAAAGGGTGCTTTTGCCCACGTTGGGCAGCCCTACGATACCTAATTTCATGAAATGATAACCTCCATGCCCCGGATGGGGAATGTGCTATGGTTCAGCGCTCCAGCGCCTCCCGCCACTGAGCCTCCTTGAAGCCGGTGAGAATAAAGTCCTCCCCGATGAGCAGCGGGCGCTTGACCAGCATCCCATCGGTGGCCAGCAGCGCGTAAATTTCTTCCTCCGTCATCTCCGGCAATCTGTCCTTCAGCCCCAACTGGCGGTAGAGCTGGCCGGAGGTGTTGACGAACCGTTTGACCGGAAGGCCGCTGCGCTTGTGCCACCTGGCCAGCTCGTCTGCGGTGGGGTTCTGCTCCACGATGTGGCGGTCGGTGTAGGCCACGCCCAGGCCGTCCAGGAACCGTTTGGCCCGCTGGCAGGTGGTGCATTTGGGATATTCGATGAACAAAAGCGGCATATGCGTCCTTTCTCGCCCTATGCGGCGGGGGTTTTAATGTGCAAATTGGCTTTACTTCATCGCCTTCGTATCGACGACTTCCTTCAAAATGGCCTCGAACGCCTCGTAAGACATGGCCCCCAAATCGCCGTCGGTGCGGTGTCGGGGGGAGACGGTCCGGTTCTCCACGTCCTTGTCGCCCACGATGAGCATATAGGGCACCCGCTCGTTCCGGGCCTGGCGGATCTTATAGCCCAGCTTCTCGGAGCGGTGGTCCACCTCTACCCGGTAGCCGCTCTTGTCCAGCCTGGCGGCCACCTGGTCGGCGTAGTCGGAGGCCCGGTCGGTGACGGGCAGCACCTTCACCTGCACCGGGGACAGC
Organism: Clostridiales bacterium; assembly: GCA_021205375.1. Classification (GTDB taxonomy): domain Bacteria; phylum Bacillota; class Clostridia; order Oscillospirales; family Oscillospiraceae; genus Onthomonas. Next base: position 3,472 of record JAJPXR010000029.1, read on the forward strand.
CAGGTGGGGAAGGCGCCGGCGAAGTGCTCGGTGATGATGCCGATGAACCGCTCGATGGAACCCAGCACGACCCGGTGAATCATGACGGGACGGTGCTTCTCGCCGTCAGCCCCGGTGTACTCCAGCTCGAACCGTTCAGGGAGCTGCATATCCAACTGGATGGTGCCGCACTGCCAGGTGCGGCCCAGGCAGTCCGCCAGATGGAAGTCCAGCTTGGGACCGTAGAACGCGCCGTCGCCCTCGTTGACGACGAAGTCCTTGCCCATCTCGGTGACGGCCTGTTTCAGGGTCTCGGTGGCGAAGTCCCAGTCCTTCTCGTCGCCCATGTGGTCCTCCGGCATGGTGGAGACTTCAATTTGGTAGGTCAGGCCAAAGACGGAATAGACCTCGTCGAACAGGCGTACCACGTTCTTGATTTCGTCCTTCATCTGGTCCCAGGTCATGAAGATGTGGGCGTCGTCCTGGGTGAAGCAGCGTACCCGGAACAGGCCGTGAAGCGCGCCGGACAGCTCGTGGCGGTGGACCAGGCCCAGTTCGCCCACCCGCAGGGGCAGGTCCCGGTAGGAGTGGGGTTCAGACTTGTAAACCAGCATCCCGCCGGGGCAGTTCATGGGCTTGATGGCGTAGTCCTCGCCGTCGATGACGGTGGTGTACATGTTCTCCTTGTAGTGATCCCAGTGGCCGGAGCGCTCCCACAGGCTGCGGTTCAGAATCATGGGGGTGGAAATTTCCACATAGCCGTAGCGCTTGTGGACCTCACGCCAGTAGTCGATAAGGGTGTTGCGCAGCACCATGCCCTTGGGCAGGAAGAAGGGGAAACCAGGGCCTTCGTCCGTCAGCATATAGAGGCCCAGCTCCTTGCCCAGCTTCCGGTGGTCCCGCTTCTTGGCCTCTTCAATGCGCTGCAAATATTCGTCCAGCTCGGCCTTTTTGGGGTAGGCCACGCCGTAAATGCGCTGGAGCACCTGGCGGTTGGAGTCGCCCCGCCAGTAGGCGGAGTTGCAGGCGGTCAGCTTGATGGCGTTGCCCTTCACCCGGCCGGTGGAGTCCAGGTGGGGGCCGGCGCACAGGTCGGTGAACTCGCCCTGCTTGTAGAAGGAGATGACCGCGTCCTCCGGCAGGTCGTTGATGAGTTCGATTTTGTACGGCTCGTCGGCCATCAGCGCCAGGGCCTCTTCCCGGGGCAGCTCGAACCGCTCCAGTTTGAGCTTCTCCTTGCAGATCTTGCGCATTTCGCCCTCGATCTCGGTGAGCATTTCGGGGGTGAAGTTGAAGGGTGCGTCGATGTCGTAGTACCAGCCCTCGTCAATGGCGGGGCCGATGGCCAGCTTCACCTCCGGGTGGAGCCGCTTGATGGCCTGGGCCATGATGTGGGAGCAGGTGTGCCAGTAGGTCTTGCGGTACTGCTCGTTTTCAAAGGTAAATTCGTTGCTCATGATGTGTTCCTCCTCATTGTTGGGGGCGGTGATTCAAACAAAAACCCCACCCCTGATGTGATTCAGGGGTGGGATAACTTGCATTATTCCACGGTTCCACCCTGCTTGCCGCATTGCGGCCGCTCGTGTCCGCTGTAACGGGCGAACCCGTCCGGTTTAATGGGCGCGGGGCCGTTCACCGGAGGCTCGGAGGTGGTTTTCGCCGGGGGCGGGTGAGCGGCTTGCAGCGGGTGTCGCTCTCTCTGGGACACGCCGGGTCCGGTTTTTGTCCTCGTCATTGCCTGATTGGTTACAAATATAGCACCAGATGAGGAGATTGTCAAGGAACGGGAAAAATTTCTTTCCGCCGCTGCCGGAGAACGTTTGCCCACAAATCGCTTGACATCATGGGGTTTTGTGGTACACTAGGAGCAGTTCGCCTCGAATCGGGGCGGATTAATTCAAAAAAAGCGAACGGTTTTGCCGTTTGATAGAAGGAATGAGAACATGGCGCAAAAGGGCAATCTGATGACCGTCCGCCGGGACGTGCGGGTGGTGGACGCCACCCTGCGGGACGGCGGCCTGGTCAACGACTTCAAGTTTACCGATGAGTTTGTCAACGCCCTGTACCGGACCAACGTGGCGGCGGGCGTGGACTACATGGAGTTCGGCTACAAAGCCTCCAAAGAGCTGTTCGACGTGAACAAGTTCGGCAAGTGGAAGTTCTGCGACGAGGAGAGCATCCGCGGCATCGTGGGGGAGAACAACTCCGACATGAAGATCGCGGTCATGGCGGACGTGGGCCGCTGCGACTACAAGACCGACATCATCCCCAAGTTCGAGAGCGTCATCGACATGGTGCGGGTGGCCACCTACATCCACCAGATGCCCTCCGCCATCGAGATGATCGAGGACGCCAAAGCCAAGGGCTACGAAGTCACCTGCAACATCATGGCCATTTCCAAGGTGCGGGAGACCGACCTGGCCCAGGCCCTGGAGATGCTGGGCCAGAGCCACGTGGACGGCGTTTACCTGGTGGACAGCTACGGCAGCCTCTACCCGGAGCAGATCCGCGCCCTGTCGGAGCAGTATGTGGCGTTCGGTGAGAAGTACGGCAAGTTCATCGGCATCCACGCCCACAACAACCAGCAGTTGGCCTTCGCCAACACCATCGAGGCCCTGGCCAACGGCGTCAGCTATCTGGACGCCACCATGAACGGCATGGGCCGGGGCTGCGGCAACTGCTCCATGGAGCTGCTGCTGAGCTTCCTGAAAAACCCTCAGTACAACGTCTACCCGGTGTTCCGGTTCCTGCAAAACGAGATGCTGGCCCTGCGGGAGTCCGGCCTGACCTGGGGCTATGACATCCCCTATCTGCTGACCGGCAAGCTGAACCAGCACCCTGCCGCCGCTATCGCCGCCATGAAGGAAAAGCGCACCGATTACGCCCAGCTCTACACCGAGCTGCTGGACCACGACTGACGCAATGTGCAATTATGGTTATCATTTTTGCTCAGTCTTGTGCTAAAAACCCCTCCGCCACCGCCTAAAGGCGGCGGCCCTCCTCCCCTTTCAGGGGAGGCAAGAGGTGTGGTCGGTTGCCCAACGGCGTTTCATCAAGAACGCTGCGGCTGAAAACTAACCCATTGCACATTACTAATTGCTAATTGCAAATTAAAAACGACCGCCGTCCCCAAACCAGAGACGGCGGTCGTTTTATACGGTTCTATAATAAATGTTGGGGTCAGGTAAAGCACCTGGCCCCAAATTCATA
>JAJPXR010000088.1 GCA_021205375.1 Clostridiales bacterium
CGGTGATGTTGTTCTCCGCGCCGTCGATGGTGCCGTTCTGCATGGCGGTGTAGACCTCGCTGATGCCCATAACAGTGGAGGAGCCGCCCAGAGCAGCCATCATGTCGGTGGCGATGGTGGAGTCCATGGTGCGGATCTTCAGGCCCTTCAGGTCATCGGGGCTGTAGATGGGGGTGTCAGCGGTGTAGAAGGAACGGGCGCCGGAGTCGAACCAGGTCAGGCCGATGAAGCCGTCGCTCTCGGTCAGGCCCATCAGGGTCTCGCCGATCTCGCCGTCCATGACCTCGAAGTAATGCTCTTCACTCTCGAACAGGTAGGGCAGGGAGGCCACGTCCCAGGTGGAGTTGAAGTTGGACAGGGTGGAAGCGGAGACCTTCGCCATTTCCAGCGCGCCGGCCTGGATGCTGGCGATGTTGTCGGACTCGCTGCCCAGGGTGCCGTTGGCCTTGATGGTGATGGTGATGGTGCCGCCGGAGGCTTCCTCGACCGCCTCAGCGAAGGAGGTCAACTGGATGTGGATGGCGTGGTCCTCGGCCAGGCCGTGGGACAGGACCAGGTTGAAGGTCTGCTCGTCGCCGGAAGCGGCGGTGGTGTCGCTGTCGGTGGTGGCGGCGGCGGAGCTGTCGCTGTCACTGTCGGTGGTGGTAGTGGTGCTGCTGCTGGAGCTGCCGCCGCAGGCCGCCATGGTGAACATCATAGCAGCCGCGCAGAACGCAGCCAGGATGGAACGGGTGATTCTGTTTTTCATGTGATTTCCTCCTTGCATATTTCACGGCGCGCCTGTCGCGCCGCGTTGGACATGGTTCAGTTCCTGTGCAGGCGGTCCTTGACGGCCTGGCGCAGGTCGTGGAAGTTCATCATCAGCAGTGAGGTGTCCTGCCACTTCTTGCCGGTCTTTTCCACGATAAAGTGCCGGAATGCGTCGGGTTTCGGGGGGTCCAAGGTGTTTTTGTCCAGCATAACGGCGTTCTGCCGGTCGAAGAACAGGTAAAAGTAGTCCCCCTCCTCCACCAGCCGGTCCACGGCGGCGTATTTGTAGAGCTGTTTGCCCTCCACCACCCGGACGGAGGACTCGCCGAACTGGAGCGTCACGGTGCTGACCGCGCCGTTCCGAGCCTCGATGACCCCCTCGGCCTTCACCTTGCTGGGGAAGTCCATCGCCACGATGAACCAGCAGCCAATGAGCAGACAAAGGACCTTGATGCCCACGTGGACACTGGTGAACAGGGCCACGGCGATCAGCGCCAGCCCGATCAGCGCCCGGATGATGATCCTCAGTCGGTCATAGGTGAAGTACTCCGCCCGAAACACCTTTTGAATGGTCGGCTCGTCATAGGTTATGCTGGCGGTGTACTGTATCTTACTCTTTTTCATAAACCGCCTTTCCCTTGAAACACCCGGCTGGGTTGTGCATTTTGACTGGATACACCTTGTATACCAGTCATACACTAGAATCTTATTACAAATCCCAGTAAAAATCTATTGACAAGTTGACTGGAAAAACTGCTTTATTTTTGGTGATTTTGACGATTCACCGGGAATACCGCTTAAAAGCATTTTTTCCGAACGTTTTTCGAACGTTTGACCCGGTCCCGCGCCGCCGGGAAAAGCGCGGTTTGCGCAAAATCCCCCGGTCCGGAAACAGACCGGGGGATCGGTTATTCAGGCAGGATCACTTTCTGGGGTTGCGGATGGCAGCCTGAGCAGCGGCCAGCCGGGCGATGGGCACCCGGAAGGGGCTGCAAGAGACATAGGTCAGACCGATGTTGTGGCAGAACTCGATGGAGACGGGGTCGCCGCCGTGCTCGCCGCAGATGCCCATGTGCATATCGGGACGGGTCTCATAGCCCAGGTCCACGGCCAGCTTCATCAGGCGGCCCACGCCCCGGCGGTCCAGCCGCTGGAACGGGTCGTGCTCGATGAGCTTCTTGTCCATATAGGTGCCCAGGAACTTGCCCGCGTCGTCACGGGAGAAGCCCCAGGTCATCTGGGTCAGGTCGTTGGTGCCGAAGCAGAAGAACTGCGCTTCCTTGGCGATGGCGTCGGCCCGGACGCAGGCGCGGGGGATCTCGATCATGGTGCCGATCTCATAAGGCAGGTCGATGCCGGCCTTGGCGATGAGGCCGTCGGCCACGTTGGTGATGATGGCCTTGACGTATTTCAGCTCATGGTCGGAGGCCACCAGGGGGACCATGATCTCAGGCACGACCTTCTCGCCGGTCTCGTTGTAGACGTTGATGGCGGCCTCGAAGATGGCCTGGACCTGCATTTCCGCGATCTCCGGCCACTGGATGGGCAGACGGCAGCCGCGCATACCCATCATGGGGTTGACTTCCTGGAGGCTGACGACGATGGCCTTTAGCCGCTCGAAGCTCATGTTCATGGTCTTGGCAAGGCTCTCAATGTCCGCGTCCTCGGTGGGCAGGAACTCATGCAGAGGCGGGTCCAGCAGCCGGATGGTGACGGGCAGACCCTTCATGGCCTTGAAGATGCCCTCGAAGTCGCCCCGCTGCATGGGCAAAATCTTGTTCAGGGCGATGCGGCGCTCTCTCTCGGAGGGGGCCACGATCATCTCCCGCACGGCGGGGATGCGGTCCTCAGCGAAGAACATATGCTCGGTGCGGACCAGGCCCACGCCCTCGGCGCCGAAGTCACGGGCCACGCCAGCGTCGTGGGGGTTGTCCGCGTTGGTGCGGACCTGGAGCTGGCGGTACTTGTCAGCCCAGGACATGATGGTGGCGAAGTCACCGGCGATTTGGGCCTCTTCGGTCTCCAGACGGCCCAGATAGACGTTGCCGGTGGAGCCGTCCAGGGAGATGTAGTCGCCCTCATGGATGGCGGTGCTGCCGCCCAGAACGGCGATCTTGCGGTCCTCGTCCACGATGAGGCTGGCGACGCCGGCCACGCAGCAGCGGCCCATGCCACGGGCTACCACAGCGGCGTGGGAGGCGCGGCCGCCGCGGGCGGTCAGGATGCCTTCGGCCACCTGCATACCGACGATGTCCTCGGTGGAGGTCTCCTGGCGGACCAGGATGACGGGCTGCTCAGAGGCGTGGGCCTCGCAGTCCTCGGCGGTGAAGTACACCGCGCCGCAGCCCGCGCCGGGGGAGGCGGGCACGCCGGTGGCGATGGGCTTGGCGGTGGCCAGGGCGCGCTCGGTGAAGTTGTTGTGCAGCACGGCGTCCAGGCTGTTGGGTTCGATCATCAGCAGGGCCTCCTGCTCGGTGATGAGGCCCTCTTTCACCAGGTCCACGGCGATTTTCAGCGCCGCGCCGGGGGTGCGCTTGCCGTTCCGGGTCTGGAGCATATAGAGCTGGCCCCGCTCGATGGTGAACTCCATGTCCTGCATATCCCTGTAGTGGTTCTCCAGCCGGTTGGCGATCTCCACGAACTGGTCATACACGGCGGGGTTGATCTTTTTCAGCTCGGAGATGTCGGAGGTGCGGCGGATACCGGCCACAACGTCCTCGCCCTGGGCGTTCATCAGGAAGTCGCCATACAGCTCCTTCTCGCCGGTGGTGGGGTTACGGGTGAAGGCCACGCCGGTGCCGGAGTCGTCGCCCCAGTTGCCAAAGACCATGGTCTGGACGTTGACGGCGGTGCCCCAGTCGGCGGGGATGTCGTTCATGGCGCGGTAGACCTGGGCGCGGGGGTTGTCCCAACTGCGGAACACGGCCTTGACGGACTCCATCAACTGGACCTTGGGGTCCTGGGGGAAGTCCTCGCCCATCTTCTCCTTGTAGTACGCCTTGAAGCGGTCCACCAGCAGCATCATGTCCTCGGTCAGCAGCTCGCTGTCGAGCTGGACGCCCCGGTTCTCCTTGACCAGGTCGATGATGACCTCAAAGTTCTTCTTGGGCAGCTCCATGACCACGTCGGAGAACATCTGGATGAACCGACGGTAGGAGTCGTAGACAAAGCGGGGGTTGCCGGTCAGCTTGACCAGGCCCTCAGCCACGGTGTCATTGATGCCCAGGTTCAGGATGGTGTCCATCATGCCGGGCATGGAGGCCCGTGCGCCGGAACGGACGCTGACCAGCAGCGGGTTCTCCGGGTCGCCGAACTTTTTGCCGTTCTGCTCCTCCAGCACGGCCAGCTTCTCCAGGATCTCCGCCTGGATCTCGTCGTTGATCTTGCGGCCGTCCTCATAGTACTGGGTGCAGGCCTCGGTGGTGACGGTGAATCCCTTGGGCACCGGCATACCGGCGTTGGTCATCTCGGCCAGGTTCGCGCCCTTGCCGCCCAGCAGCTCGCGCATGTCCTTGTTGCCCTCGGAAAACAGATAAACGAATTTCTTGCTCATGGATACGATACATCTCCTTTGATAAGATAAATGTAGCAGCTTCGTCCCCTCTGACGCTTCAACTGCCTTGCAGACCACATAAGATGTGGGTCTGTCTATCATTATACCAAACATTTCGCATTTTGCAACCGGTACTTTTGGTTAAGTTGTAAAAATAATTGAAGCGGAAAGGTCGGCAAACGGAAACAGCGCCGCAGGAAGGCTCCCGCAGCGCTGAAAAAAAAACGATTTGACCGGCTTTTTTGATGGTGATGGCACCAAACCCCTCCACCATGCTTCGCATGGTCCCCCTCCCCTTTCAGGGGAGGCGAGGGGGATAGTATTTGTCAATTAGTTAGCGTTTTTGCTCAAGTAAGAGAAATTGGGAATATCATTCACCAAATAGAAACACTTTACCTGTAACGAAGTGCCATTCCGCAATTGACCACCCCTCTTGCCTCCCCTGAAAGGGGAGGAGGGCCGCCGCCTTCAGGCGGTGGCGGAGGGGTTCCGCTAGAATTATCCTCAAGGCTGATTCAAAGGGATAACCAGAATTGCACATTGCTAATTGCACATTTAAGTATTCGCTCTGCGGAAATAATCCCGCATAGCCACCCAGTCGTCCACCAGGTTGACCAGCACGGCCTCCCGGCTGTGGGGCGCGTGGCGGGACACCGGCCACATATGGGAGAGGATGATGTTTTCCTCCTTGGGGGTCAGGTCGGTGATCTTCCGGGCGTTGGCCGCCGCCTCCTCCGGGTGGTTGAGGATGACCCAGCCGTGATATCCGGCAGGGCGGCAGGTCTTATCGTGGTAAAAGAGGTCGTGGAGCATGGCGGCCCGCGCCGTGGCCCGTGCGTCCAGTCCCAGCCGCCGGGCGATGCGGTAGGACAGCAGCGCCACCCGGACGGTGTGGTCGTAGCGGTTGACGTTCCGGTGATGGGAATAGCGCCTGATTTGCCGCAGCTCCGGCCGCAGGGCCAGGGACCCCACTGCCTCTGTGAAATCGCTCTGCCAGTTCCAGCCTTTTTGAGCCATAAAAATCACCTCTGGCGTTGATTATAACACAACGCCAGAGGGTTTGTCTGTGGAAATTTCTGAAAAATTTTTGTTACGAAAGCGTTAAGACGCGTCGGCGGAGCTGTCGGCAGCCTCCTGCGCGGCGCTGACCACGGTTTGCAGCTCGGTCAGGTTCTCCAGGAAGGTCTGGGCGTCCAGCTTGTCGTAGGCGTTGGCCAGCTCGACCTCGGCCTCATCCGCCCAGGTGGTCATCAGGGTGTTGAAATCGTCGCTGAGGTAATCCTCTTCCAGGGCGTCCATGTCCACGTCCAGCCGCATCACCACGAAATAGCCATAGCTGGTCTGGTCGGTCATGCCCAGCTCGCCCACCTCCAGGGCGGACACAGCCTCCTTGAAGCCGTCCACCAGGGAGTCGTCGTCGCTGTAGGAGTATTCGTCGGTGTTGCCGTCGGCGTTCTGCTCCTGGTACTCCATGAACTTCTCCAGCAGCGCGTCGCCCTCCAGGGCGCTCAGCTCGTCGTAAATCTCCTGGGCCTGGGTCTTGGCCTCGGCCACCGCGTCCTCGTCGTCCTCGTCGGCCTCGAGGAGGATGTAACGGCAGTTATAGATGCCGTTGTCGGTGATGTAGTCCTGGAGGGTCTCCTCGGTGGCCTCCCGCTCGCCGCCCACGGCGTAAAGCACCTCCTGGAGCTTGGTGGCCATCTGGTACTGCGTGTAGATCTTCCCCTGTTCCTCGGCGCTGGTGCAGAAGTAGAGCATGGAGTAATCGTCCTGCATGTCTATATAATCCTGCACGTCGCTTTCCTCGTCCTCGGTCAGGGCCAGCTCGTACTCCTCCGCCTTCTGGTTCATGGCGGTGTAGCCGACCACCGCCTGATAAGCGTACTCCTTCAGGTTGTCGGCGGCGGTGACGCCGTCGCTGACCTCGGCGGTCAGGTCCAGTGTCTCGCCGTAGTAGGAGTAATAATAGGCCATCTGGGTCTCATAGTAAGACAGCCAGTAGCACAGGGAAAGGGCGGTGACGTCCTCGCCGTTGACGGTCATCACCACGGTGTCGTTTTTCAGCTTGCCGTCGGTCAGGTACTTGACCTCGTCGTTGGTCGCCTTGGTGATGATCTGCTCGTCGGTGAGCTCGCCGCCGCAGCCGGTCAGCAGGGACATTGCCAGGGCCAGGCAAAGCCCCAGCGCAAGAATACGTTTTTTCATTGGAATCCTCCTAAAAAATAGATGCGCGAATGTGCGAAAATTGGCAAACTAAATATGATATTTCTTTTATTTAGCCGCGTGCCAAACCCCTCCGCCACCGCCTAAAGGCGGCGGCCCTCCTCCCCTTTCAGGGGAGGC
>JAJPXR010000242.1 GCA_021205375.1 Clostridiales bacterium
ACTATTTTTGCGGGTTATTTTTCTCTGCCCCAACTCTTGACATAGAACCGAAAAATAACGCGCAATCATAAGGGGGCCAGAGGGGAACCTCTGGTTTCCACGATTCTGGCTGTGTGCGGCAAGTGAAAAACGGGACCCAACGCTCACATTCCGGAATGGCGAAAGCAGCCGGGTGCTTTTCTGCCCCAACCATTCCCATAGAACCCATTTGTGACAGCCCCCAATATACACATATCCCCCCTTCCCAATGCGGGAAAGGGGGATGTTTGCTCTCAAACGGGATTACATCATCCGACGAACATAGCAATCAGCTTGGGAATGTACCCGGACAGGGCGGAAATGGTCATGACCAGCACGAAAACATAGCTGATGGTCATGCAGATCCGGAGCAGGGTGGGGCTTTTATAGCCCTCGTTCACGTCCTTGCGCCAGATGAGCAGCAGGATGAACAGGCCGCCAACGGGGGTGGCGATGGAGGTGGCTATATTCGCCATCAAAATCAACTGGGTGGGGGAACCGCCGTAGCTGTAGCAGACAACCATGGCAAACACCAGGCAGGCCAGGCAGCCCCAGCGAACAAAGTTGCTCTCCAGGGCGGTGTCCTTGTTCAGACCGGCGCCCAGCAGCACCATACCGCGCTGGGTGTTGGCGAGCAGGGAGGAGAAGCCTGCGCCGACCAGGGCAAGACCCATGATATACTTCGCAGATTTACCCATAACTGGGACCAGCAGCTCGGCCAACTGCGCAGGCGCCGTGATAGACTCTCCCTGGGGGTGCAGGACGATCGCGCCGACCAGGATGATGGCACCGGAAATCAGGACTACGCTGAGCACGTGGACCAGCGCATCGGTGAACATGACGCCGTTGAACAGGTCCTCCCGGTTCCACTTTTTCTCCTTGCCGAGGTAAGTGGCGTAGATACCGGCGGTGACGGCAGCGTTGGTGGAAATGAAGGCCAGAGCGGTGGCGAGGCTCCCCTCAGGGATCTGGAACCCGACCAGCCCTTTACCCAGCTCGCCCGCATCGGGGCCGCCGACGCCGATCAGGGTGGCATAGAAGGAGACGACCATGACCACCAGGCAGACAGTGATCAGTCGTTCGACCTTGGAGTAGACATTCTTTGCGAAATAGCAGTACAAAACTGCCACGATCAGAATAAAGGAGCCGACCTTCCAGTTGATGCCGAAAATCAGGTTCATACCGGCGCCGCTGCCGGAGATGTTACCCATGGTGAAGAACAGACAGGCCAGGAAGGTGGCCACGCCCACAATGCCGGAAGCCACGGGGCCGTAGTATTTGCGAATGGCGTGGATGGTGGGCAGACCGGTGACGATGGCGAGACGGTTGGTGACCATCATGAACGTCATGCCCATGAAGATGATGGGGAAGATGAGCCAAATCAGGGCGTAGCCATAGTTTGCGCCCAGCATGGCGGCGGTGGTCACAGCGCCGGGGCCGATAACAATACCGGTGGCGATCAGGCCGGGACCAATGCGCTTGAGCAGGTCCTTCACGGGCAGACGCTTTACATCAGAGCCGAAAACGGCGTTCTTATTTTCTCCCATAACAATGCCTCCTTGTGTTGGAATTTTCGCAGTTTCGTGGCTGCCGGCTGGCGCAGCTCCCAATACCTGAACCGGACGGGGAGAAAGGCCAGAGAGCAGACCGAACAGTTGCGATTACATGCTTAAAAAGTCAAATATAGACCGCAAGTGAGCGCAAAAGGGGGCGCTGCGCTATCGCAGCGCCCCTTTGCGAAGAAGGTTGGATTACTGGAACTGGGACATATCGACCTTGGGCAGTTGGCTGCGCTCCAGGCCCAGAGCGATCCAGTCTTTTTCCTCCTGGTTCAGGGGGAGGACGGGCTTACGCATCAGGCCGCTGCTGAAAATGCCGCGCTGCACCAGGGCCTCCTTCAGACGGGCGTGGGCCTCGCCGGAGGGCTGGCCGCCGCCATAGATGGCCTGGGAGATGTGATAGATCCGGTCGGACCAATCCTGGGCTTCCTTCAGGGTGTGCTGTTCGGGATGGGCAAAGACCTCGCGGGCGGGGCAGATCAGCTCAGGCACGCAGCCGGCGAAGCCGATCAGAGCGCCGTCCATGCCGGGGAACCAACTGACGCAGAGGGTCTCGTCGTGGCAGGTGATGAGGGAGATGTCGGGGCACTCCTGGCGCAGCAGGCGAACGTCGTGCTCATAGATGGAGGTCACGCGGGTGCCCATCTTGATGCACTTCACGTGCTCGATCTCCTTGCACATCTTGATCAGGGTCTCCACGGGGTAGAACGCCTTGCTGGTGGCGGGGTAGAGGTGGATGACGATGTCGATGTCGGCGCCCTCGGCCACGTCCTTCACGTACTCAAAGGGAGCATCGGGATGCATACCGAAGCGCAGCCACATGTGGGGCGGCATCAGCAGGATGGCGTCAGCGCCGGCGGCCTTGGCCTCGGCAGCCATCTCGATGGACTCAGCGGTGTTCTCGCAGTTGACGCCGGACACGATGGTCATGATGTCGCCGCACTCCTCGGCGCAAATTTCCACGGCGCGCTTGCGCTCGGCACGGGTCAGGCCGGTGATCTCACCGGTGTGGCCGTTGACCACCAGGCCCTCGATGCCCTGGCCGTAGAAGCTCTTGATCCAGCGCAGGTAGGCGCGGAACTCGGTCTCGTTGATGGAATAGTCGTCGTTCAGCGGAACGGAAACAGCGGGGAAGATGGTCTTAAAATTCTTAACCTTAGCCATGATGATAAACTCCTTTTTTAGTGAAATTATTGTTTAGCTTCGGAAAAAGAATGATCTTGCATCGCGCGCCTGCCGTCCCATGTCTCTTTCGCATTTCGCCTATACAATCGTTTGCATTTGGCTTGAGTTATTTATACCACGCGGGTGTTATACTTGTCAACGGATTTGGACTTGCCTGCAATTTTTTGCATACATCGCGCAAAAAGTTGCATGGAAGTGAAAATTGCACAGTTTTACGCCCTTAAAATTATGCAATATGACGAACTACAACTCTGCTCCTTTCCTTGCGCTCTGCATCCGGTCATGATATAATAACCTATATACAATCGTTTGCATCTCCCTGCAAAGGGAGAATGGAAACCAATGCGGAACGGAAAACGATTGCAAAACGGAGGAAAGCAGCATGGCAACCTTAAAAGACGTGGCGAAGCTGGCCTGTGTGGATGTCAGCACCGTATCCAGAGCGCTGAACAACACCTCTTACGTTCACCCGGAGACAAAGGCGCGCATCCTCGCCGCAGTTAAGGAACTGAGCTATCAGCCCAACGTGCTGGCCCAGGGACTGCGCCAGGGCAAGCGGCACACCATCGGCGTGGTGGTGCCCCGGCTGAACTTCACCATTTTCGCCGAGGTGGTGCAGGGCGTCGAGGAAGCGGCGGGGAAGCGGGGATACGCCACCCTGATCTGTACCACCGAGGAGGACGCGCAGGTGGAGCGGGACCGCCTGAACCGCCTGCGCAACGGTTTTATCGACGGCCTCATCGTCACCGGCACGGGAAAAAATGGTCGGCTCATTCGGGACATCCACGCCAGCGGCCTGCCCATCGTCCAGGCGATCCGCTGCCAGGAGTCCGGCATCAGCAGCGTCATCGGCGATTACCAGAGCTGTGGCTATGAGGCCGTGTACTATCTGGCGAGGAAGGGGTGCAAGCACATTGGCCTCATCAACGGGACCTCCGAACTCAGTCCCTACCGGGAGCGGATGTACGGCTATCAGCGGGCCATGCAGGAGCTGCATTTGGAGGAGTGCAGCACGGTCCCCTTTGCCCAGGAAAACAGCTTTGAATACGGCTACCAGAGGACCATGGAGCTGCTGGATGAGTGCCCGGAGCTGGACGGCATTATGGCGGCGGTGGATGTCCACGGCCTGGGGGCCATCCGCGCCCTGAAGGAGCGGGGGCGGCGGGTCCCGGAGCAGGTCCGCGTCATCAGCCTCACCGGACATTCTGTGGGGGCCATGCTGGAGACCACCATGACCGCCATGGAGTTCCCCGCCCACGAGATGGGGATGCAGGCGGCCAATATGCTGATGGACGCAGTGGAAGCGCCGTCCGACGCAAAGCCCAGCCCCCAGCGGCTGGTGTTCTCGGCTTCGCTGGCGGAGCGGGAAAGCACCTGACAATAAACGCGCCCCACCCCAAGGCCATCCTCCTCTGCAAGGGCAGCGATGGCACTCGTCCCCGTGAATGGAATCAGAACAGACAACTCCCCCGGCTGGAGCCTCACAGATGTGAGCGCTGGGCCGGGGGAGGGGAGTCCTTATGGAGCAAAAAAAGAGAAAATCACCCCAAAATCTGCTGTCGCCGGGGCGGGGTCTGTGCTATACTGGTGCCAACACCCGGCGGCCCACGCTGCCCTGACAGGCAGGGAGCCGCAGCGCAGGGAGGGGCAAAGCCCTGGAAGTGACGCTTGACGGCAGAAGTACCCCCTTGAGGGCGGAAGTGCCGCTTGACGGGAAAGGAGGCGAACACCTGTGTCTCACGAGAGCTATGAACCGGAACGAGAAAGCATGAACCGGGAGGGTTTCTGCCTCTACTGCATGAGCCGGGTCCCGCCGCAGGGAGGGGCAAAGCCCCGGAAGTACCCCTTGAGGGTAGGCGAGAGCTGTCCCCACTGCGGGCTGACCCAGGGGACCTACACCCCCGCTCCCCACCACCTGCCTCCCGGCACCGTCCTGGCCGGGCGCTACCTGGTGGGCCGGGTGCTGGGGGAAGGCGGTTTCGGCATCACCTACATCGGCTGTGACCTGCGCCTGGAGATGAAGGTTGCCATCAAAGAGTATTTCCCTGTGGACCAGGTCTCACGCTTTTCGGACAACTCCCTTTCGGTCCTCGTGCGGACCGGGAGCGGCGAGAGAGAGTACAACAACGGCCTGAACCGGTTTCTGCGGGAGGCCCGCGTCATGGCCAGGATGGAGAAACAGCCCCAAATCGTTCTGGTGCGGGACTTCTTCGAGGCCAACAACACCGCCTATATCGTCATGGAGTACGTGGAGGGCACCAACCTTCTGGAGTTGGTGGAGCAGCGGGGCGGGCGCATCCCCGCCGGGGAGCTGCTGCCCCTCATCGAGCCGCTGTTCTCCGCCCTGACAGCCCTGCACGAGGCGGGGCTGATCCACCGGGACATCAGCCCGGACAACCTGATGTTGGAGCGGGGGACCATCCGGCTGCTGGACCTCGGTTGTGCCAGAGAGTCCGCCCGCAACAAGACCATGACCATTGCCCTGAAACAGGGCTACGCCCCCATCGAGCAGTACCAGCAAAAGGGGCAAGGCCCCTGGACCGACGTATACGCCCTCTCCGCCACCATCTACTACTGCCTGACCGGGCGTGTGCCGCCCCAGGCGCTGGACCGCATTCTGGAGGACGAGCTGATACCGCCCCGGGACTTGGGGGTGGACCTGACGCCGGGCCAGCAGGAGGCCCTGCTCCGGGGCATGGCCATCCAGCCCCGCCGCCGATATCAGTCGGTGGAAGAGCTGCACGCCGGGCTTTACCATCCGGTGGAACCGGAACCCGTGCCCGTGCCAGTGGAGCCGGAACTTGGGCCTGCGCCGGACCCCGTCCCCGTGACGGTGCTGGAGCCGAAAACAGAAGAAAAACCCTCCAGCAAGCCGGACAGCGGCAAGCTGCGCCGCATCGTTGCGGCAGTTGTGGCCGCGGCGCTGGTGATTGCCATTGCCGCCATCGCCCTTGTGCCGAAGAATGGTGAAACTGTCCCCGACCCCACTCCCGATACCTCTGAAACGGTGGCAGTAAGCAGGACCGTTGATGATACCGACGGTGACACCGCCAAGGAGACGGAACGTGTCGGCCCGGAGGTCACGGTAGCCAGCCTGTCCCGCTTCCAGGAGGCGCTGGAGAACGACAGCGTCACCTCTATCAATTTGGTGGGCAACATCACCTGGGAGACCGAAAACGGCGTTCTGGAAATCAACAAGACCGTACACATTGCGGAAAATGTGGGGCTGCTCAGCCTCCATGCCGTGGTCGTGGGCGAGGGCGGCAGCATTGAGATCGCCAGCGGCGGCAGCCTTGAGGCCGAAATCGGCTTGATTCAAACCAAAGACGGCGGCAGCATCACCGTGAAGGACGGCGGCAGCCTGGACGCCTGGAAGCTCTGGGTGGAGCAGGAGGACGACCTGACCCTGGAGGACGGAGCCAGCATCAATATGTTCGGGTGCGATTCGTGGGACGAGATAAAAGCAAATCCCACCTATTATATAGCTCTCTCTGAGGAGGAGCTGTTTGCCGACGCCACCCCCGTCACCACCTGGGACGAGCTGCAAGCCGTCCTGGAGGACGGCAGCACCCAGGCCGTGAAAGTCACCAGCGGCAGCGAGATCACCGTGACCGAGTGGTTCGTTGCGCAGGTACCCGTCCTCATCGAGGAGGGCGCGGTAGTGACAGCCGCAGAGGACGGCGAATGGGGCCTGCGCGACACACTGGTCAACCGGGGAACCATGACCTGTGACCTGCGCCTGGAGGACGGCGAGAGCGGCAGCGTCATCGTCAACTACGGAACCATAACCGGCAGACTGAACGGTTGCAGATGGAGCGTGTTCCTCAACGTGGGTCAGATGAACCTGTGCGGAGGGGGTGCGCTGCAAT
>JAJPXR010000164.1 GCA_021205375.1 Clostridiales bacterium
CTATTTTTGCGGGTTATTTTTCTCTGCCCCAACTCTTGACATAGAACCCAAAAAGGGCGGGCTGTTTTCCCGGTTCGCCAAATAAGCTGATTAGCCACAAAGGAACCGCGCCACTTTGCCGTGACGCGGTTCCTTTTGCGTTCTCATACCACTTGAAAGAGGTAAAATTTCAGATAATCCGTCTCCGGCACGTTCCACAGGATGGGGTGGTCGGGAGCCTGCTGGCGCTGCTCGATCTGCCGCAGGGACACAGCCGCGTCCCATGCGGCGGCCCGCAGCATCCCCTCGAACCGTTCCTGGGTCATGAAGTGGGAGCAGGAGCAGGTGGCCAGGTAGCCGCCACGGGGCAGCATTTTCATAGCCCGGCGGTTGATCTCCTTATAGCCACGGGTGGCGTCCTCCACCGTGTCCCGGCTCTTTGTGAATGCCGGCGGGTCCAGGATGATATAGTCGTAGCCGTGGCGTTTCTCCTCCCCCAGCCGGGTCAGCAGGTCGAACACGTCCGCCACCTCAAAGTCGATGTTGGAGAGATCGTTGCGCCGGGCGTTGGCCTGGGCCATTTCGATGGCGCTGGCGGAGATGTCCACGCTATGCACCCACTCTGCCCCCGCTTTGGCAGCGTTCAGGCCGAAGGAACCGGTGTGGGTGAAGCAGTCCAGCACCCGCTTGCCCTTTGCGAGCCGGGCCGCCGCCTGGCGGTTGTACTTCTGGTCCAGGAAAAAGCCGGTTTTCTGGCCGTTTTCCACGTCCACCAGGTAGCGCACGTCGTTCTCGGTGATCTCGGTGACGGCGCTCTCTGGCGTGGGCAGTCCGGGGAGAGGATACCAGCCCTTTTGCTGCTCCATCCCCTCCAGTTCCCGGATGGCCACGTCGTTGCGGAGGAAAATGCCGCGGATGTCCTCTCCCAGGTCGGTGAGGACCTCATACAGGGCCTGAAAGACCGTATCCTGCACCCGCTCCATGCCCAGGCTCAGCACCTGGACAGAGAGCAGCTCCCCGTACCGGTCCACGGTCAGGCCGGGCATCTGGTCGGCCTCCCCGTGGATCAGGCGGCAGCACTTGAAATCGTCCCCCGGCATGACCGTCTGGCGGTAGCGGACGGCGTACTCCACCCGCCGCCGCCAGAAGGCGGCGTCAAACCTGTCGTTGGCGTTGCGGCTCAGCAGCCGAACGGTGATTTTGCTGTTGTTGTTATAGAACCCGGTGCCCATGTAGGCATTCCCGGCGAACACGTCCACCAGGCCGCCGTTTTCCGGCGACCCGTCCGTGGACTTGATCTCCCCGGCGTAGACCCAGGGGTGGCCCCGCTTAATGGCCCGTTCCGCTTTAGAGGTGATTTGAACAGATGGATACTCTCGTTGTTGTCTCATGGCTTACCGCAGGTTGTCCACCGCGGCCCGCTCGATGGGCAGACAGCCGGTGTACCGCTGAATGAAGGTGTTGAAGCCCTCCACGTCGGTGGGGTCGGGTTCCAGGGTGACGCCGGTGTTGCCGCCAAAGACCTGGCTGTCCAGGAAGTCAGAGAGGGACTGACCTTCGGCCTTGTTCAGCATATAAGAGGCCAGCAGCGCCATGCCCCAGGCGCCGCCCTCACCGGCGGTCTCCATGACGGAGACAGGCGCGTTCAGCGCGGCGGCCAGCAGCTTCTGCCCCACCACAGGGGTCTTGAACAGTCCGCCGTGGCCGGTGATGCGGTCGATGCGGACGTTCTCCCGGCTCAGGATGTCGTTGCCCACCTTGATAGCCCCCAGAGAGGTCAGCAGATGCACCCGCATGAAGTTGGCCAGGTTGAATTTGCTGTCCGGCTGGCGGACGAACAGGGGACGGCCTTCCTCGAAGCCAGTGATGGTCTCGCCGGAGAAGTAATTGTAGGCCAGCAGCCCGCCGCAGTCCGGGTCGCCCTCCAGGGCCTTGTTGTAGAGGGTGCCGAAGAGTTTCGTCATGTCCACCTCGATGCCAAAGCTCTCCGCGAACTCCTTGAAGAGGTTCACCCAGGCGTTCAGGTCGGAGGTACAGTTGTTGCAGTGGACCATGGCCACGGCGCTGCCGTCGGGGGTGGTCACCAGGTCGATTTCGGGGTAGGGTTTGCTCAGGGGCTTCTCCAGCACCACCATGGAGAACACGGAAGTCCCGGCGGAGACGTTGCCGGTGCGCTGCTTGACGCTGTTGGTGGCGGCCATGCCGGTGCCCGCGTCGCCCTCCGGCGGGCACAGGGGGATACCGGCCTTAAGTTTGCCGGAGACATCCAGCAGCTTGGCCCCTTCCTCGGTCAGGACGCCCGCAGGCTCCCCGGCGTTCAGCACCTTGGGCAGCAGATCCCGCAGCTTCCAGGGATAGCCCTTGTCCGCCACCAGGTCATCGAACTGGTCGATCATCTTCTGATTGTAGTCACAAATGGCGCTGTCGATGGGGAACATACCGGAGGCTTCGCCCACGCCCAGCACCTTCTGGCCGGTGAGCTGCCAGTGAATGTAGCCGTCCAGGGTGGTGAAGAAGTCCACCTGGGGCACGTGCTCCTCACCGTTGAGGATGGCCTGGTAAAGGTGGGCGATGCTCCAGCGCTGGGGGATGTTGAACTGGAACAGCTCAGTCAACTCCGCCGCCGCCTGGCCGGTGATGGTGTTGCGCCAGGTGCGGAAGGGCACCAGCAGGTTCCCCGCCTTGTCGAAGGCCATGTAACCGTGCATCATGGCGCTGAATCCGATGGCGCCCACGGTCTCCAGGTCTACGCCGTACTGGGCGGTCACGTCCTGGGCCAGCTTGCTGTAAGCGTCCTGGAGGCCCGTCCAGATGTCGTCCAGAGAGTAGGTCCAAATGCCGTTTTCCAGCCGGTTTTCCCAGTCGTGGTCACCGGCGGCGATGGGGGCGTTGTCCGGGCCGACCAACACCGCCTTGATGCGGGTGGAACCGAACTCGATGCCCAGCGCGGTTTTCCCGGCCAAGATGGCCTCTCTCGCTCCGTTTGTCGAATTGCCCATGTCAAATTCCTCCTGAAAATCACAGTTTGTTCCGGCGTTCTCCACCGGAGGGCGGCGGGGCCGCGTATCTGTCGCCTTCCCGCCACATTCCCTTTGTTCTATCTTAAATATACACGAAACCTCTCGCCATTTCAAGGCCGTTTTTATCAATTTCCCCAGTTAATCGGTTTAATGTCTGAGCGGTAACTCTCCCGCAGACGGAGCAGGGATTTGTCGGGGTATTTACAAACTGTTTAGGAAAGAAACAACGCGCTTTGTTATAATGAAGTTTACGAAATAAAGGGGGAACCGCCATGAGCGCCTTTGTTCAATTTGAAAACGTGACAAAAATTTATAAAACCGGCTCTGTAGAGGTCAAGGCCCTGAGCAACGTCAGCTTTGAGATCGAAAAGGGCGAGGTCTGCGTCATCGTGGGCGAATCCGGCGCGGGCAAGACCACCCTGCTGAACATTCTGGGGGGCATGGACGCTCTGACCACCGGCAAGGTCATTATGGACGGGGTGGACATTGGCGGCTTCACCCGCGCCCAGTTGGAAAACTACCGCCGGTATGACATCGGTTTTGTGTTCCAGTTTTACAACCTCATCCCCAACCTGACCGCCCTGGAGAACGTGGAGATCGCGGCCCAGCTCTGCAAAGACCCTATCCCCGCCCAACAGGTCCTCCGGGCCGTGGGGCTGAGCGAGCGGATGGACAACTTCCCCGCCCAGCTCTCCGGCGGCGAACAGCAGCGGGTCTCCATCGCCAGGGCGCTGGCCAAGCGGCCCAAGCTGCTGCTGTGCGACGAACCCACCGGCGCGCTGGACTACGAGACCGGCAAATCCATCCTCAAGTTGCTCCAGGACAGTTGCCGCCGGGACGGGATGACCGTGGTCATCATCACCCACAACAGCGCCCTGTCCGCCATGGCAGACCGCATCATCCGGGTCAAGAGCGGCACCATCCACTCCACCCACCGCAACGACCACGTCATTCCGGTGGAACAGATCGAGTGGTGAAGTCATGACAAAAGCACTGCGAAAAAACATCCGGCGGTGCATCACCGGAAGCATCGGGCGATATATCTCCATCGTCCTCATCATCATGCTGGGGGTGGCCTTTTTTGCCGGGTTAAAGCTGACCCATCCGGCCATGACTGCGGTGTTCACCCAGTACATCGAAAGCTCCAACCTGTTCGACCTGCGGCTGCTCTCCACCTGGGGCTTTGACGACGACGACGTGGAGGCTGTGGCCCAGGTGGACGGGGTGGAGTACGCCGTGGGGTCCTACTACGCCGACTTCATCTGGCAGCAGGACGCGGACACCCTGGTCTATCGCGCCCAGGCCCTGAACGACGGCATGAATCTGCCGGAGCTGATCGCCGGGGAGATGCCCCAGGCGGCCAACGAGATTTTGGGGGATTCCCGGTGCTTCACCGAGGACATGATCGGCCAGACCATCTCCCTGGCGGACTGCAACGACGAGGACACCTTAGAGGATTTCGCCTATACGGAGTACACTCTCGTGGGCATCTGCCGGACACCCCTGTACCTGGACACCTCTCGCGGCACCACCTCTCTGGGCAACGGCAGCATCACCGGCTTTGTGCTGATGGAGCCGGAAGGCTTCACCAGCGAATACTATATGGAGATCTACGTCACCTACACGGAGGATCTGGAGCTTTACAGCGACGAGTATGACGACGCCATCGACGCCCTCTCCAACGACGTGGAGGCCGCCGCCACCCAATCCGTGGAGCGGCGGGTGGACGATACCATCGCCGACGCGGAACAGGAAATTGCCGACGGCGAACAGGAGCTGGCGGACAAAAAGGCCGAAGCGGAGGAAGAATTGGCTGACGCCTGGGCGGAGTTGGAGGACGCCCGCGTTCAGTTGGAGGACGCACGGGCCGAGCTGGACGACGCAAAAGTGACCCTGGCCGATGCGCTCCAGGAACTGGAGGACGGCGAGGCGGAGCTTGCCGACGCGAAACAGGAGCTGGACGACGCAAAAGCCCAGCTCGACGAAGGCGCAGAGGCCATTCAAAGCGGCTATACCTCCTGGGAGAGCGCATTGGCCGCCGGTTGGGACGCCTACAACGAGGGGCAGGACACGCTGGACGCAGCCATCGCCGAGGGCGAGGCCACTCTTGCCGACAGCAAGGCCCAGTTGGACGCGCTGGAGGAGACTCTCTCTGACGGGGAAAGCCAACTCGCCGACGGCACGGCGCAGTACGAAAGCGGCCTGGCCCAGTGGCAGGCGGGCTACGACCAATACATCACCTCTCTCAGCGAGTACGCGGAGAATCAGGCCGCTTACGAAGAAGGGCTGGCCCAGTACGAGGCCGCGCTGGAGCAATTTGAATCGGCCACCGGCATGACGCTGGACGAAGCGCTGGAAGTCGCCGCACAGTTGGAGACCGCCCGCCAAACCCTGGAATCCACTGCCGCCGCGCTGGACGAGGCGAAAGCGACCCTAGACGAAACCAAGGCTCAGTTAGACGCTCAGGAAGAAGCGCTGGCCAATTTGACCCCTGGCTCTGAGGAATACGCCGCAGCCCTGGCCCAGTGGCAGGCGGACACCGAGCGGTATAATGCCGCCCTTGCCGAATATGAGGAAAATCTGGCCGCTTACCAGGAGGGGCTGGCCCAGTACGAAGCCCAGGCCGAGGCTTCCGCCGAGCTGGTGGCGACTGCCACCCAATTAGACGAGACCCGGCAGACGCTGGAAGCTTCCGCCACCGCGTTGGAGCAGGGCAAGGCCCAGCTCGACGACGCCGCCGAAGAACTGGACACCCAGAAAGCCACCCTGGACGCGGCAAAGGCCACATTGGACGAAAGTGAATCCCAGCTCGACACCCTCCGGGCCGCGCTGAAAGAGGGCTGGAGCCAGTACAACGCCGGCGTCGCGGAACTGAACACCCAGAAAATCACCCAACAGGCCAAGCTGGACAGCGCGAAAGCCTCGCTGGAAGAGTTTGAGGCGGGCATCGAAGCCTACTATGAGGGACTGGACAGCTACAACGAAGGGGTGCAGGCCCTTGCCGACGGCAGGGCGGAGTATGAGGACGGTTTGGCCGAATACGAGGACGGCGAAGCGGAGTACGCCGACGGATTGGCGGAGTACCAGGACGGATTGGCAGAATATGAGGACGGCGTGGCCGAGTTCGAGGAAGAAATCGCCGACGCGGAGCAGGAGCTGGCCGACGCCCGGGAGGAACTGGCCGACCTGGAAGGCGTAGAGCTGTATGTGTTGGACCGCAGCACCAACAGCGGCTATGTCACCTTCGAGAGCGACTCCCAAATCGTGGACCGGCTGGCCGGTGTGTTCCCGGTGTTCTTCTTCCTCATCGCGGCGCTGGTCTGCTCCACCACCATGACCCGGATGGTGGACGACGACCGCACCCAAATCGGCACCATGCGCGCCCTGGGCTACAGCCGCGGCTCCATCCTTGCCAAGTACCTGATTTACTCCGGTACGGCCGCGATCGTGGGCTGTCTGCTGGGCTTCTTCCTGGGCGGGTGCCTGTTCCCCTTCGTCATCTGGATAGCCTATCAGATGATTTACAACATCAAGGGGTTCATATGCGTGTACGACTACTCTCTGCTGGCAATATCCATGGCGGCGTCGATTCTCA
>JAJPXR010000034.1 GCA_021205375.1 Clostridiales bacterium
AAGCGGCACTTCCGCTTCGCTCCCTGCCCTTTCAGGGGCGGCAAGAGGGGTGGTCGCTTTTCAAATGGTGGTTCTCCGAAGAAAACTTGTACTGTACTGGGCTATGTTGAATGACTGGAATTATGCCTTTGGCCTTACGGCAGCGCCACAGCCTTTTCCACGTCCTTCATGCAAAGCCCGTACCGGCAGTTGACAGGGATCCACCGGGCGCGGATGTCCGGGCGGTTGGCGAAGCGGTCGTTGTCGTCGATGACGGCGAACCACTCTGTGGGGTGTTCCTCCAGCCAGGCGGCGATCTCGTCGCTGCGGTCCAGGGTGTTGCTCTCCAGACAGGGGGTCTGGCTGTAGACCGGGGTGCCGTTGTGGGCCAGCCGGGTCTGCAAGTCCAGATAGGGACGGGAGGGCGGTTCGTCCGGCAGGTTCCGCCAGGACGAGGTGATGACCACTTTGGCCCCGGTCTGTTCCACCAGCTTTTTCAGCGCCAGCAGCGCCCGCCGGTCCAACACCACCTGCTCTTTGTGGCAGAGCTGGGCCTGCCAGAAACTCCGCTCGGAGATCAGCACCCCGTCGATGTCCAAAAACAGCACCTTCACGGCTTGACCCCCTCGGCGGCCCGGCGGCGCAGGGCGGCGAACACCCTTGGCGCGCAGATGAGGAACCAGGGGGTGTATGCCTCTGGGCGTTCCAGCAGATCGGCCTCCAGTTGGGGAACGCTGACCCATTCCATGTCCTCCACCTCGTCCGGGTCGGGGGTGTATGCGCCGTCATACTCCCCCAGCAGAACGTGGTCGCACTCGAACTCCGTCAGGCCGTTGGGGAAGGGGCAGCGGTAGAAAAACACGTCTATTTCCTCCAGCGCGAGGGACTGGGTGACGCCCAGCTCCTCCGCCAGACGGCGGCGGGCGGCCTCCGGCACCGTCTCCCCCGGCTGAGGGTGGGAGCAGCAGGTGTTGGTCCACAGCCCGCCGCAGTGGTACTTGTGGGAGGCCCGCTTTTGCAGCAGCACCTGGTCCCCCCGGCAGAGAAAGACGGAAAAGGCCCGGTGGAGCTTCTGCTGGCGGTGGGCCTCCATTTTTTCCATTGTCCCCAGGGGGCGGTCCTGGAAATCCACTAAAATGACCTCTGGCATGGTGTTTCTCCTCAGTGCATCCGCCGGATGACCCGGAAGGCGATGGTGTGTTGGGTGATGAGGGGGTTCTTGGCGGCGAAGAAGATGGTGCCGCTGGTGGGGGCCAAAATCTGCTCCTTTTCCTCCCCGGTCAGGGGGTCCAGCACCAGGCCCATGGGCTGACCGTACTCCACCACGTCGCCGGGGCCTTTCAGCCGGTGGAACAGGCCCCCCTGGGTGGTCAGCACGTTGGCCAGCTCCTCCTCCTGGAGGGTGGAGGCCATGTAGCCGTTGTGACACTGGTAATGCAGCACGCCCACTCTGGACAGAAAGCGCAGCACGGCGCTGACCGCCATCTGTGCGCTGGTGGGGTCGATGGCGTCGGTCTCCCGCGTGTAGACGGAGAAGGCGTTGGTGCCCCAAATCTGCCAGTTGTAGTTCAGGGTGGTGGTGTCGATGGGCTTGGGATTGCGGACCACCACATAGGGCAGGCCGAACAGGTTGGCGAGGGAGGCGTTTTCATAGCCGGTGTGCATAATGCGCACGTGGGGGACGAAGTCGCCGGGGATGTAGAAGCTGGCGAAGTGGATGCCGTACTCGTAATCCTGAACGGACTTGAACAGAGAGTCCGCGATGCGCTGGGTGGTCTCCCCCTGGTCGTAGCCGGGGAACATCCGGTTGATGTCGGTGTTGTCCATGGCCCAGAACCGGCTGCCTACGTTCATGGAGAAGTGGTTCACCGAGGGGACCACTAAAATCTCCCTGTCGCTGTTAATAGCCCCCTGTTCCTCCAGCTTTTTCAGGGCCTGCACCAGTTGGGAGCAGACGTACATCTGCTGCACCTCGTTGCCCCGCAGAGCGCCCACGATGGCGCAGGACTTGGCCCCCTGACCGAAGCGGAAGCCCGTCACCGCCAGGCTCTGGCGATAGGGGGTGTCCAAAGTGAAAAGCGTCTCCTGCTTCATCGTTCAAACCCTCCCGTCAAAATGCGGCCCAGCAGACTGCCGGGGTAGACCACCGGATAGTCCCGCAGGGTGAACAGCAACCCCGCCTCCGGCGCGGTGACAAGCTCCTTGTCCTGCCCGGTCAGAGGGTCGGCAACGACCCCCAAGAGCTGGCCTTTTTCTACCATATGGTTGTGGCGCACCTCCGGGATGAAAATGCCGGCGGCTCCGGCGTTCAAAAACGCCACCTCGTCCCGGCCAATGATGGGCTTGCGGGGAGCGGGGGTCTCGCCCAGCCACATTCCCTGGGTGCGCATCAGGTTCAGAATACCGTCCAGCAGTTGGTCGCCGTAGCTGCGGGTCAGGCGCATCCCCACGCCCATCTCCACCACCAGGCAGTCGGTCCCGGCGCTGTTCAGGGAGTGGGCCAGGGTGGATTCCAGCACTGTGGCGGCAGCATGGACCCAGATGAAGTCGATGTTCAGCTCCCGCGCCAGAGGCACCAGTCGGGGTGCGGTTTCCTCAGAAATGCGCACCTGGGGCAGCTCGGTCAGGAAGATGTTGCTGGCGTGGACGTCGATGGCGATGTCCGCCCCCTTGATATCCTCCACCACTTCGTAGGCCACATGCTCCACCATGGCCCCGTCGGGGTCGCCGGGAAAGACTCGGTTCATGTCCAGGTCAAAGAGGGGGATACCCCTCGTGATGGAGTTGATGCCCAGGGGGTTGATGGCGGGGTAGATGTCCACCGTGGCGGTGAGCAGCTCCGGGTGGGCGGCCAGCGTCCGGTTCAGCCGGTAGGCCAGGTACTGTCCCTCCAGCTCGTCGCCGTGGACGCCGGTGATGATGCAAATGCGTTTGCCGCTGTCCCGCTCCGGCGCGGGGGTGATGCGGTTTTTCTGGATCTCCAACGACTCCTGCACGGGAAGCTGGACGGAAACGACCGTCTGTGTCATGGGTGATGCTCCTTTGCGTCGTAAGTTCTTTGTGTTTATCTTTATGCACAGTTTGAGACAAGTTTTCTATGGAGAACTGCTGTTCAGCAACAGACCACCCCTCTTGCCTCCCCTGAAAGGGGAGGAGGGCCGCCGCCGTTAGGCGGTGGCGGAGGGGTTTTCAGCACATGGCTGAATAAAAGAAATAACCAGAGTAAAATTTATTATCCCTCATCTTGCCCTGTCCGTCAAGGGAAAAATCGCCCCAAACAGCACATTACGCCGGTAAAAGGCAGTACCTTTTACCGGCGAAGGGGAAAAACTGACCTACTCCTGGTGCATGGAGGCGAACACCGTTTCGGTCTGACCGGTGACGCCCTGGAAGGTCCCCCGGTCCACGGGGCAGTCCTGAGCGTCCCGCCCCACGGCAAAGCGCAGATAGGTCTCGTCCACCCGGCAGGCGCGGGTGGGGTCCAGGCCCAGCCACTGGCCGTTCCGGTGGACCTCCACCCAGGCGTGGGTGACGCCCTCCCCCTCGGTGATGCCCATGCAATATCGGGCGGCGAGGCCCTTCAACCGGCAGAGCACCAGCAGATTTTGGGCGTAGTCTTGGCAGACGCCCTGGCCCAGATGGAAGCTCTCCGCTGCGGTGGTGGCGGGGCCGGTCACGCCGGGGGTATACTGAAAGTGAGCGTGGACGGCGGCGGCCAGTTCCTCCGGGTCGGCGGTGTTCTGTGCGGCGGCGAAGTCCAGCAGCGCTTCATCAGGCCGGGTCAGCAGACCCGGATGGCGGTACATGGGGTGAGCCTGGGTCCGGGGGATTTGGGTGCTGTCGTTCTCCACGATGCCCGCCGCCCGGTAAGAGAAGTGGTCGTGGGCCGGGGCGTAGCTGCCGGACAGCAGTCGGTTGCCGAACCCGTCCCGGCTGCAATAGAGGGAGAGCTGCGGGTTGGTGGTCACGCCGCAGCGCACCACCCGCTGGGCCGGGTCTGACCCCGGCAGGCAGCGGAGGACCACGTAATGCCGGGTCACGGGGGCGGTGAAGTCCAGGGTGGTTTGAAATTCGTAGTGATAGCGTCTCAAGGGAACCGTCTCCTTCTGTGCGCCGACGGGCAGCGCAGGGAAGCGGCTGCGGCGTCGTTGGCGCAGTTCAATTAGCAATTAGAAATGTAGAATTGAATCAACAGAAAATACAAACTGATTTTGGGTCTTAATATCCCTAATGTGTAAAGCCGCGACCAAAAATCAAGTACTATCCCCCTCTTGCCTCCCCTGAAAGGGGAGGAGGGCCGCCGCCTTTAGGCGGTGGCGGAGGGGTTTTCCGGTTTACACTTCAGGGAACAACCCCTCCACGCAGCGCAGCAGCTCGAAGGGGGGCAGCTCCGGCTTGGTCTCGTCCAGCACGGAGTCGATGAGCAGACCCAGGTTGGTCTGGTCGGGCGTCAGCGGGATTTTATAGACCCGGTTGATGAGCCGTTCGCACTCCACCCGGTACACGTCCGGGGGATAGTCCAGCCGCAGGTACAGGTCCAACCGCTCCAGGTTGGACCCGGTGCGCAGGATGGTGCGGCTGCTTTCGTCCATCAGGCTGTATTCCGCGCTGCCCCGGAAGGCCATGATGTCGTCCAGCACCCATTGCAGTTCCATCTCCGGGTGGGTGCTGACCAGCGCCTTTTCCATGGCGTTGCAGGCAAGCTGGATGTAACTGAACGTGTCGGTGCCAATGGTGTCCCGCAGGACGATGGCGTTGTCGTAGGCGGCGTACAGCAGCGACACCAGGGAACAGGGATCGCTCCGGTCCCCCAGGTAGCGCAGACAGAAGTCCTCGGTAGAGGTGTAAACGTTGGGGATGCCCAGCGCAGTGCAATACTGCGCGTAATCGTATTCCGTCCCGTCCACATAGCAGTCGTAGATGGGGCGGGTGTTTTTCAGCGATGTATACACCCGTTCGGTGTAGCGGCCCAGCCAGAACAGGCGGCCCGCCTTGCTCAGCGAGAGAGTACCCATGTGTCCTTAAAACCTCCTCCCTGGGAACTGTTGACAACGAAACTGGCGGGGTTGCGGCTGAACCGGGTCAGGCCGGAGGGCCAGACGAGGGTCTCCTCTCCGCTGAGGACGAACACCCGCAGGTCGGCTTTCCGCTCCACCCGCTGGTCGCCCTCCATGATGGGCAGGTCCTTGAAGTCGATGACCTCCTGGGCGATGAACCGCCGGGGTTCGGTGCGGATGGTCTGCCGGAACCGCTCCAACTGGGCCTCGTCCATGTCCCGGCCAAAGACCACGCCGTAGCCGCCGGCCTCCGCCACGTCCTTGACCACCAGCTTTTCCAGGTTGGCCAGCACATACTCCCGGTCCTCCTGGTAGAAGGGCAGGTAGGTGGGGGCGTTGTGGAGGATGGGGGTCTCGTGGAGGTAGTATTCGATCATCTTGGGGACGAAGTAATAAATGCCCTTGTCGTCGGCCACGCCGTTGCCGGGGGCGTTGATGAGGGCCACGTTGCCCGCCCGGTAAGCGTCCATCACGCCGGGGATGCCGATGAGGCTCTCCGGCAGGAAAGCGGTGGGGTCCAGGTACTCGTCGGAGATGCGCCGGTAGATGGCGCCCACCCGCTCCTTGTGGCCCTGGGTGCCCAGGTAATAGACCACGTTGTTCTCCACGAACAGCTCGCCGCATTCGGCCAGCACCGAACCGGTCTGCTCGGCCAGGTAGCTGTGTTCAAAATAGGCGGCGTTGTACCGGCCCGGCGTGAAGATGACGTTCAGGCCGCCCACGTTCACGTTGTCCATGACGGCTTTCAGCAGCGCGCCGTAGTTGCGGTTGTCCACGATGGGATTCTCCCGGAAGGTCTCCGGGCTGCACCGGCGGCACAGCCCGCGGGCGATGAGGGGGTAGCTGGCCCCGGAGGGGATGCGCAGGTTGTCCTCCAGGATGAACCAGCCCCCATCCTTGGCCTGCACCAGGTCGATGCCGGAGATGTGACTGTAAATGCCCTTGGGGGGCGTGATGCCCTCGCACTGGGGCAGGTAGCCGGACCCGGCGAACACGAAGTCCTCCGGCACTACCCCGTCCAGGATGATCTGCTTCTTGCCGTACACGTCCCGTAGGAACAGGTTCAGGGCGTTGACCCGCTGCACCAGGCCCCGGTTCAGCTCATCGAACTCCGCCGCCGTGATGACGCGGGGGATGGGGTCGAAGGGGAACAGCCGCTCCTGAAAGGTGCCGTTTTTATAAATGCCAAACTTGACGCCATAGCGCTGCAACTGGTCGTTGATGCGCCCGGCGTGTTCGATGATTCTCTCCATCTCATTTCCTCTCTCAAAACGCAAAAACAGGGATAAAAAAACTGGTTATCTCTTTGAATCAGCCACGCTTTTAGTAGCGAGTGATTTTAGTGGCTGGTGGCTAGAAGAGGGGATTTCTCTTCTTAAAATCTCACCTCCGTCGAACAAAACCGGCACCAGATGACAAGCACTAGCCCCTCTTGCCTCCCCTGAAAGGGGAGGAGGGCCGCCGCCTTTAGGCGGTGGCGGAGGGGTTCTTGGTATAAGCTGAAAAAACGGTTCTATGTCAAGAGTTGGGGCAGAGAAAAATAACCCGCAAAAATAG
>JAJPXR010000198.1 GCA_021205375.1 Clostridiales bacterium
ACTCACTAAAATCTCAACCAAATTGTAAACACTATCCCCTCTTGCCTCCCCTGAAAGGGGAGGAGGGCCGCCGCCTTTAGGCGGTGGCGGAGGGGTTTTCTGCTAAAATCTGCGTAAATGTGATTTGATTACCTCACCCGTCACGCAGCGGAGGACTGCTCCGAAGGCCGGGCCACCCGCTTCTGGGGCGCGCTGGTCACGTCGTCCACCGCGTCGGTGGCGTCGTCTACCGCGTCTGCCGCGCCGTTGGCGATGTCATCCACTACGTCGCCTGCGTCGTCTACCGCGCCCCGCACGTCATCGGCCACAGAGTTGCTGTCCGTTTCGGTTCTGTTGGTGGTGGTGTCAGTGGTTGTCGTGGTGTCACCGTCGTCGCCGTTCTGGTTGGTGACGCCGTTCTCGTCGGCGGTATAGGTCTCGTCGCCGGTGATGGACGTGTCGGCGGTGTCGCCGGTATTGTTCCGGCTGGTGCATCCGGCCAGGGCGAACGCCAGCACCAGCGCCGCCGCCAGGGTCAATAGGGTCCTTTTCATGAAAATTCCTCCTGTTTTATGGGTTGGAACGGGGCAAACGCAGTCAGAATCGGTCTGCCGTTCGTTCGACAGATTCAGTATGGTTCGCCGGGACGGAAAATACCCGGCCAATTTTTTGCAGTCAAAAAAGGAAAAACCCGCTTGCCAAATTGTATGGCATTGCTCCAGAAAAAGGCAAAGAATTTGTATTGCAAATCGTCGCCTTCTGTGGTATCATTATTAATAATGAATCTCATTATTTAAACTTGCGGGGAACCTCTGTTTGCCCCGTTCCGGGAGGTGAAGGTATGCAAAGGCGATATTCCAGGCAACGGGAGCTGATTTTGAACTGCGTCCGCGGCACCACGGAGCATCCCACGGCGGAGATGGTCTACCAGTGGCTCAAGCCGGTCAGTCCCAACCTGAGTCGGGGGACGGTCTACCGGAACCTGAATCTGCTGGCGGAGGAGGGGCTGCTGGAACGAATGCCCTTCCCGGTGGAGCGGTACGATGCCCGCACCGAGCCTCACGCCCATTTCCGCTGTCAACGGTGCGGCCAGGTCTGCGACCTGGATTTCCCCTATCAGTCAGAGCTGGACCAGGCCGCCTCTCAGCAGTGCGGCGGGTCGGTGGACCGGCACAGCCTGCTCTTTTACGGGGTCTGCGCCGCCTGCGCCGACAGTGGGCCGGAGGAAGCCGCGCAATAAACAAAACCCTGCGGCCCGGTGAGGACGGGCCGCCACAGAGAAAGGAAGATTTACCTATGAAAACCATTCACTATACGCCAGTGGGCACCTGCTCCCGGTCCATGGAGATCGACGTGGAGGACGGCATCGTCAAGGGCCTGCGTGTGGTCGGCGGCTGCAACGGCAACCTGAAAGGCATTTCCGCCCTGGTGGTGGGCATGAAGGTAGAGGACGTGATCGACCGGCTGGACGGCATCAAGTGCGGCTTCAAGCAGACCTCCTGCCCGGACCAGATCGCCCAGGCGCTGAAGCAGGCTCTTTGAGAGCTGTTAGCCATTAGCTTTTAGCTGTTAGCTGGGTGGCACTGAACAAATGGCTAATGATTAGTAGCCAGAAAAGGGTGTTTTGACCAAAAACTTTACATCTGTCGAACAAAACTGGCATCAGATGACAAGCACTATCCCTTCTTGCCTCTGCCGTCAAGCGGCACTTCCGGGGCTTTGCCCCTCCCTGCCCTGAAAGGGGAGGAGGGCCGCCGCCTTTGGCGGTGGCGGAGGGGTTTCTGGCTACCACGCGGAGCCAAAAGACTAACCACAAAGCCAAACACCGGCAACGAGCGCCGCAGGACATGGGTCTGCGGCGCTTTTTTTGCACAATACAGCGATTCGGGCAAAACTTCCCCTTTTTCGACGCTCAAAAAAATACCTTCCCGGCGTGAATTTTCAATTGTTCGCAAACAGAACACAAAATGAGCTTTAAACGCTCGTTTAACAATTCCTTTTATGTCCGTTGTGCGAGACTTTCTTTTAATAACTTTATTATTTGCCATTGACGAAACCCAAAAGAGGGCGTATAATATATCAGGCTGAAATTTATAAAACTCCGGCAAAATAACCGGGATGGGTTTGTGGATTTCTGCTACAGGGCCGGGCAGATGGCGAAACAGATTTGACATCCAGGCTGTCAAAAGGATGTCAGATGTATTTTTTTATTTGCCCGGCAAATAAAAGAGCATTGGAGAGGGCGACCTCTCCCGCAAAAACGCTTATCGGATATGAGCGTTTTTGTACAAATTTTTTCAGGGGTGAAAGAACTATGATCATGATCCAAGGCAAAGGCGTCTCCAAGGGCGTCGAGAAGGGCCCGCTGTATTTCTTCCAGCGCCCGGATACCACCATCGTTAAAACCACCGTCACCGACGTAGAAGCAGAAAAGGCGCGTCTGGCCGCCGCCCAGGCCGCATCTATGGAGCAGTTGGAAGTCCTGGCCGAGAAGTGCCGGGAAGAGGCCGGCGACGAGGCCGCCGTGCTGTTTGAGACCCACGCCATGTTCGTGGAGGATGAGGACTTTGTGGAGTGCATGACCTCCGTCATGGAGGAGGAATCCTGCAACGCCGAGTACGCCGTGGAGCAGGCCGGTGAGCAGTTCGCCGCCATGTTCGCCGCCATGGACGACGCCTATATGCAGGCCCGCGCCGCCGACATCAAGGACGTGGCCCGCCGCATCCTGGACAACCTGATGGGCGTCGTGGCCGGCGGCATCGACTCCGATGTCCCCGTCATCCTGGCCGCCGACGACCTGGCCCCCTCCGAGACCTTGCAGTTGGACAAGTCCAAGATCCTGGCCTTCGTCACCCAGGGCGGCTCCGGTAACTCCCACACCGCCATCCTGGCCCGCACCATGGGCATCCCCGCCGTCTGCGGCGCGGGCGACGCCCTCAAGCAGGATTACAATGGCCGCACCGCCTACATCGACGGCGAGACCGGCGAGCTGTTCCTGGACCCCGATGAGATCACCCTGACCGGCCTGAAGGAAAAGCGCGAGAAGCAGATCGAGATGAAGAAGCTGCTGGAGACCATGAAGGGCAAAGAGGACGTGACCCTGGACGGCAAGAAGATGATGCTCTACTGCAACATCGGCTCCCCCGAGGACGTTGCCGCCGTGCAGAACAACGACGGCCAGGGCATCGGCCTGTTCCGCTCCGAGTTCCTGTATCTGGCTGCCTCCGACTATCCCACCGAGGACGAGCAGTTCGAGGCTTACAAGCAGGTTGCCGCCGCCATGAACGGCAAGCGCGTCGTCATCCGCACCCTGGACATCGGCGCCGACAAGCAGGTGGACTACTTCGACATGAAGAAGGAAGAGAACCCCGCCATGGGCGTCCGCGCCATCCGTATCTGCCTGAACCGTCCCGACGTGTTCCGCACCCAGTTGCGTGCCCTCTATCGTGCCTCCGCCTACGGCAAGGTCGCCATCATGTTCCCCATGATCACCTCTGTCTGGGAGGTCAAGGAGTGCAAGCGGGCCTGCGCCAAGGTCATGGCCGAGCTGGACGAAGAGGGCATCCCCTATAACAAGGACACCGAGCTGGGCATCATGATCGAGACCCCCGCCTCCGTCTTTGTGGCCGATGCTCTGGCCAAGGAAGTGGACTTCTTCTCCGTGGGCACCAACGACCTGACCCAGTACACCCTGGCCTGTGACCGTCAGGCCAACGACCTGGGCAAGTTCTTCGATCCTCACCATCCCGCCGTCCTCCGCGCTCTGAAGATGGCCACCGACGCCGCTCACAAGGCCGGCATCTGGATCGGCATCTGCGGTGAGCTGGGCGCCGACATCTCCCTGCTGCCCACCTTCCTGGCCATCGGCATCGACGAGCTGTCCGTCTCCCCCACCTCCGTGCTGCCTCTGCGCGCCGAGATCCGCAAGTCCATCGCCAAGACCTGCACCCTGGAAAAGCTGGAGTGCTGAGATAACACAATGTAAAACGAGCCAAGAGGCCGACCCGCGCAAACGGGTCGGCCTCTCCCTCATCCCCTCAAAAACGAATTTTTGTGAGAATCTCCCGGTTTTTCGACAGGTTCACAGATTGCATATGGGCGGGGGATGTGCTATAATCGTGCTGATTAAACCCCGATTGGAAACAGTCGCTTTCCCCGATGGGGTGGCAAACTGGAGGAACAACATGAAAAAAGTCATCACCTACGGCACCTACGACCTGCTTCATTACGGCCACATCAATCTGCTGCGCCGGGCGAAGGAGCAGGGAGATTACCTGATCGTGGCCCTGTCTACCGACGAGTTCAACTGGAACGAAAAGCAGAAGAAGTGCTACTTCACCTACGAGCAGCGCAAGCAATTGCTGGAGTCCATCCGCTATGTGGACCTGGTCATCCCGGAGACCTGCTGGGACCAGAAGATCTCCGATGTGAAGGAGTTCCGGGTGGACACCTTCGTCATGGGCGACGACTGGGAGGGCAAGTTCGATTTCCTGAAGGACTACTGTGAGGTGGTTTACCTCCCCCGCACGCCGGAGATCTCCACCACCCAGATCAAATCCGATCTGGGCCGCTGACCGGGCCGACACGAGAAGAGGAAATAGGAACTGTGTACTCAAAAACCATCCAAAAGCGGGAATACCATCTGGGGCTGCTGATGCTGCTGGGCATCGCCTGCGTTCAGTGCCTGCCCACGGGGACCAACACGCGCTCGGTGCAGGCCCTGTGGAACTTTGTCCAAATCGCGGGGTATCCCGCCCTGGTGTTTCTGTTCGGCAGCCTCTCCCGGGAGGTCATCGGCACCAGAGAACGGCTGGTGCGGTTCAGCATGGCCTTCACGGAGCTGTACCTGGTGCAAAAGCTGCTGTTGTTCTGGGTGCAGTCGTCCCTGGGGGAAACACCCAGCTTTGCCCTGTTCAACACGACCGGGGCCTCGTGGCTGTATCTGGTGTTCGCGGAATACCTGCTCTTGATGCTGTGGCTGGAACAGAAAAAGTGGGATCGGCGGCTGCTCTTTGTCCTCGCCCTGGCGGTGGGGTGCCTTTCCGGTCTGCTGGGCTGGATCGGAGATAAATTCTGCCTGGCCCGGGCGCTGGTCTTTTTGCCCCTGTTCCTGTTGGGGCGGTGGACCGACGCGGAGCAGCGAGGCAAGCTGCTGGATAAACTCGGCACGAAGCTGCTCTCTCTGGCGGGGCTGGCCGCTGTGCTGGCCGTCTGCTGGTGGAAATCGGACTTTATCTATCGCCTGGCTCCCTTCTTCAAGGGCAATAAGAGCTATGCCAGCCTCTCCAGCGGTCTCATCGGCCATTACGGGCCGCTGGTCCGGCTGGGCTGGTACGTGCTGGTGCTGTGCCTGATTTTGGGCCTGCTGGCCCTGATGCCCAACCGCCGGCTGCCGGTGATCACCGACCTGGGCGGGGTCTGGCCGGAGGCGTACCTCTGGCAGCGGCCCATCACCATCCTGTTCAGCACTGTACTGGTGGATCTGTTCTCCGCCCGGCTGGGCAAGCTGGGCTACCTGGCGGGGCTGGGGCTGGCGCTCATTTTTGTCGTCATTTCCTGCCTGCCCTGGGCGGTGCGCCCGGTGAAGTGGGTGCTGCGCAACGGGAACTTCTGGAATCCACCGGACCCACCTGCACGGACACTGCACCCTGGCCGCCGTCCGAGCTTTTACCAGCGGCACACCCTGGGGGTCCGCTGTGTGCTCATCTTTACGGCGGCGTTCGTGGTGCTGGCCACGGCGGTGGTGCTGCCCTTCTATACCAACGGAAAATCCATGGTCTGGACGGCGGACGGCCTCCAGCAGCAGTACGCTTCCATGGCGTTCCTGCGGAACTACGCCCTCTCCGTGGCAGAGGAGTTCCAGACCACCGGAGTGCTGCACTTATCTCAGTTCACCTTCCAGGCTGGCATGGGCATGAATGTGCTGGATGTCATCCGGCGGGACCCGTTTATGCTGCTGTGCCTCTTCACGCCGCTGGACCACATGGAGGCCCTCTACAGCATCCTGTGTCTGCTGCGCATCTATTGCAGCGGCCTGGCGGTGATGTGGCTGCTGCTGGAGCTGGAGCGCACCAGCAAGATGGAGATCATCTGCGGCGGCATGTCCTACGCCTTCTGCGGCTACTCTCTCTACATCCTGGTGCGCCAGCCGGTGTTCCAGACCCCCTGCCTCATCTACCTGCCCCTGATGCTGGCCGGGGTCGAGCGGTTCCTTCACAAGCGCAAGGGCGGCCTGTTTTTGGTGACGGTGTGCCTGAACTTCATCAGCGGCTACTACCTGGCCTATATGAACACGCTGATGATGGCGCTGTATCTGCTGGTGCGGCTGATCTTCCTCCACGGCACCGACGTAAAACGTATCATCAGCGAAATTTTCAAGCTGATCGGCGTATACTTCTGGGGCGTGGCCCTGTCCGGCGCGGTTTTGCTGCCTACCGTCTACTCCTTCCTGACCAGCAGCCGCTCCGGGGAGCAGAACGGCCTGAACTCGCTGTTTGCCTATGGCTGGAACTATTACGAGACGCTGTTTGACGACCTGACCAGGGCGGTCCCCAATGGGCAAAACTGGGCCATCCTCGGCTTTGCCGGGCTGACGCTGCTGGCCATCGTGCTGCTGTTTTTCCAGAAGGAAAAGCGCTTCCGGCCTCTGAAAACCGGGGTCATTATCTGCACTGTAATGATTTGTCTCCCGCTGTTCGGCAAGATCATGAACGGCTTCGGCTACGTCACCAACCGCTGGTGCTACGGCTTTGCGCTGATGGGTTCCCTGGTGCTGGCGTATATGCTGCCGGAGTTCCTGCACCTGGAGCCGCGGGAGAAGCGGGGCCTGCTGGTAGCGGGAGGGCTTTATATCGGTCTGGTCCTCTGTGACCAGGAGCCAAATACCGCCCGGTACGTGGGTCTGCTGCTGTTGGCGGGGACGTTGCTGGCGGTGCTGACCATGGATCTCTTTGCGTCCAACGCCTACCAGAAAAAGACGGTGCTGTCGCTGACCCTGACCGTGGCCTTGGTGGTCAACACCAACGCCGCTTTCCGTGAGGGCGTGGGCAACTACACCGCAGCCTGCGTGGACGCCGGAGAGGTGCAGAGCAGCCTGGCGGACACCGAGGCGGCTGCGGCCTCCACCCTGGGGGACGACAGTTTTTACCGGGTGGAGCAGTCCGCCCGGCGCTCCAACCAGTCCATGGGCGCAGGGTACTACGGCACCACTTCGTATTTTTCCATCATCCCCTCCGGGATGACGGAGACTTATCTGGACTTCAACCTGAACACGGCGACCCAGTCCTTTGATCTGCGGGGGTTCGACGCCCGCGCCAGCCTGGAGGCTCTGAGCTGCGTCAAATATTACTGCGTGAAAGACGAGGACGACCGGGTCCCCTATGGCTTCACCCTGGCGGGAGAATCTGACGGCACCCTGATTTATGAGAATCAATACGCCCTGTCTCTGGGGTACACCTACACCTCCTACATGACGGAGGACGAGTACAACGCCCTGAACTTCGCGGAAAAGCAGCAGGCGGTGCTGCAAAACGCTGTTGTCTCCGACGAGACGGCCCAGGTCTTGGACGAAGCGGGGCTGACCGCGGGCGAGGCCGATTTGACGGTGCAGGAGATGGACTGCCAGGTGACGGAGACCCACGGCCTGACCCTGGATGAGGAGGCAAAAACCATCACCGTGGAGGAAGAAAACGCCTCCATCACCATCACCTTCGACGGCGCGGCGGACTGCGAGACCTACCTCTACCTGGAGGGCATCAACTACGCCAGCGAAAAATCTTCCGCCCTGTGCGAACTGAAGGTGAAAGCCAACGGCACCACCACCTCTACCCGGCTCCACGGAAAGCGGCAGACCTACTACTTTGAGACCTCCGGGTTCTCCTTCAACCTGGGCTACAGCCAGGAGGGGACAACGGAGTGCACCCTGACCTTCTCCGAACCCGGCGAGTTCGTCTATGAGGACATCCGGGTGCTGTGTCTGCCCATGGAGGACTACGCAGAGGACGTGACCGCTCTGTCGGCGGTCATGCTGGAGGACGTGGACGAAAACGGCGACATCATCACCGGCACTGTCTCCGCCAGCGACACCCGGCTGCTGACCTTCTCCATCCCCTACACTAAGGGCTGGACCCTGTGGGTGGACGGCGAGGAAACCGAGCTGTTCCAGGTGGACAAGCTCTATATGGGCGCGGTCATCGAGGCGGGTGACCACGAGATCGTGCTGAAATACGCCATGCCCTGGCTGAACATCGGCATGGCCGCCAGCGGCGTGGCCCTGGCCGCCATCGCGGTGCGGGGCGTGTGCGTGGTGCTGTTGCGGAGGAGAAACGGCGCTGCCAAGACAAAACGAAAAGAGAAAAATTGACCCGATCATCAATTTTGGAGGCTGATTTTCATGCGTATTCCCTTTAATGTTCCCCCTTCCACAGGCCGGGAGCCAGAATGTATGGCCCAGGCCATCGCCAACCACAAGCTCTGCGGCGACGGCCCCTTCACCCAGAAATGCCACCAGTGGCTGGAGGAAAAGACCGGCGCAGCCAAGGTGCTGCTGACCACCTCCGGCACCAGCGCCCTGGAAATGGCCGCCCTGCTGTGCGATGTGCAGCCGGGGGATGAGGTCATCATGCCCGCTTACACCTTTGTCTCCACGGCGGACGCCTTTGTCCAGCGGGGAGCGAAGGTGGTGTTTGTGGACATCCGGCCCGATACCATGAACATCGACGAGACCAAAATCGAGGACGCCATCACGGAAAAGACCACCGTCATCTGCGTGGTCCACTACGCGGGCGTGGGCTGCGAGATGGACGCCATTCTGGACATCGCCCGCCGCCACGGCCTCAAGGTGGTAGAGGACGCGGCCCAGGGCGTCATGGGCTGGTACAAGGGCAAGGCCCTGGGCGCCATCGGCGACGTGGGCTGCTACAGCTTCCACGAGACGAAAAACTACACCATGGGCGAGGGCGGCGCCGTGCTGGTCAACCACCCGGAGCAGGTGGAGCAGGCGGAAATCTACCGGGAAAAAGGCACCAACCGCAGCAAGTTCATCCGGGGCCAGATCGACAAGTATACCTGGGTGGACTACGGCTCAAGCTATCTTCCCAGCGACCTGAACGCCGCCTATCTCTATCCCCAGTTGGAGGACGCGGACAAGATCAACGACGACCGCATGGCCTCCTGGAACCGTTACTATGAGGGACTGACCCCTCTGGCTCAGGCGGGAAAAATCGAGCTGCCCGTCATCCCGGAGGGCTGCGTCCACAACGCCCATATGTTCTACATCAAGTGCAAGGACCTGGAGGAGCGGACGGCGCTCATCTCCTTCCTGAAGGAGCGGGACATCTACTCCGCCTTCCACTACATCCCCCTGCACACCGCCCCCGCCGGCAAGCGCTTTGGCCGCTTCCACGGGGAGGACGTGTACACCACCAGGGAGTCCGAGCGGCTGACCCGCCTGCCGATGTACTACGGCCTGACGGCGGAGGACTGTCAGGAGGTCATCGACGCGGTGAAGGAATTCTATTGTCAATGAGCAATTAGCAATGTGCAATGTGCAATTATGGGGAAAACAGACATCTGCGGTGAGTGGGACACGATGATATCGTTGATAAACTACAAAAGATTGTGAAGTGAAAAGTTTCATATATGAAGGAAAAAGATGCTTATTACGCAGAATGTGATGCTCTTGTAAAACGAATGAATTCAGAGGGTAGGCCCGAAGATATTCTTGCTGGTTTGACCCATAAGGGAGCGCTTATCCGCATAAATGGAATTATAAATGCGGTGTGTTACTCATTCAAAACTCCGGAAACCGTCAGTTTGATAAAGAACCTAAAAAATGATAACATTACATTTGACACTTATTCCGTCTCTGATTTTGCTATAGCTGCGCTTGATATAATGGGTGTTGAGAAGTACAACGGAAACCGAAAGCAGATCGTGGATTTGATTGGCTCCAGGTTTGATTTTAAGTGAAGATTCTTATTGGGTGACGCCAGAGCCAAAGGCAGGTATATAACCACAGTACCCTTTCACAATGCTTAGCCCTGCGAATCACAGCCGTTCCGCAAAGGATTTACCCCAAACTATACATATGTATTTTGTTAGAGAAACAAGGGAGAGAACTATGCAAACCATCAGCTTTGTCATTCCCTGCTACGCCAGCGAAGGCTCCGTGGCCCTGGTCATGGACGAGATCCGCTCCGTGGTGGCCCAGCGCCCGGAATATGACTATGAGATCGTGGCGGTGAACGACTGCTCGCCGGACGGTGTGTTGGGCGTGCTGCGGCAGCAGGCCGCTCAGGACCAGCGGGTGAAGGTCATCGACCTTGCCAAAAACGGCGGGCGGCACAACGCCCTGATGTGCGGGTGCCACTACACCACCGGGGACTATGTGGCCTTCATCGACGACGACCTCCAGTGCCCCACGGACCGGTTCTGGGATCTGCTGGCCCCGCTGGAGAGCGGCGACTACGATGTATCCATCGCCAAGTACCCCAAAAAGACCCAGTCGGGCCTGAAAAACTTCGGCTCCAAGGTCAACGACACCGTGGCCAACTGGCTGCTGGGCAAGGACAAGGACTTGAAATTCTCCAACTACTCGGTGATGCGCCGCTTCGTCAAGGACGAGGTCATTCGCTACACCAACCCCTATCCCTACCTGTCTGGCCTGATGCTCCGGGCCACCAGCCGGGTGACCAACGTGGTCATGGAGGAGCGGGAGCGCACCATCGGCGTGGGACACTACAACTTCAAAAAGTCCTTCGCCCTGTGGATGAACAGCTTCACCGCCTTTTCCGTCAAACCCCTGCGGCTGGCCACCACCCTGGGCGTGATTTGCGCCTTTGTGGGGGTCATTACAGGCATTTACACCGTTATCCACAAGTTTTTGGTCCCCACTGTGGCGGTGGGCTACAGCTCCCTGATGGCCGCCATGCTCTTTTTGGGGGGCATGATCATGTTCCTGCTGGGACTGATCGGGGAGTATATCGGCCGCATTTATATCTCGCTGAACAACTCGCCCCAGTACGTGGTGCGGGAGACCCTGAACGTGGAGGAGGCGTCCGTCCGGTGAAAAAGGTACTCATTGTCGGCGCGGGAGATTTCCAGCTCCCGCTGGTGCAGAAGGCCGCGGAGAGCTATGAAGTGTTGCTGGCCGCGCCGGTCATCGGCGAGGCGTTCCGCCCCTATATCAGCAAAGAATTGCTCATTGATGTGCGGGCCAAGGAGGAAATTCTGGCCTTCGCCCGCGCTGAGCAGATCGACGGCGTCATCACCGACCAGACAGACATTGCCGTGCGTACCGTGGCGTATGTGGCCCAGGAGATGGGCCTCCCCGGTATCGGCTACGAGACGGGCTGCCTCTTCACCGACAAGGCCCTGATGCGGCAAAAGCTGGCCCAGTTGGGTATCCCTCAACTGCCCAACCGGACGGTGTTCTCCCTGGACGAGGCAGAGGACTACTACGCCCAACTGGGCGGCGCGGTCATCATCAAGCCCCTGGACACTCAGGGCAGCCGGGGCGTCCAGGCCGTCCGCAGCGCGGACGAACTGCGGGCGAAGTACGCCGAGGCCGCCCGCTGGTCCTCCAACGGCGGGGTCATTGTGGAGCGGCTGGCCACGGGCCGGGAGTTCGTGGTGGAGGGCCTCTCCTTCAACTACCAGTTTGAAAACCTGACCTGCGGCGACACCCTCTATTTCGACATCCCCGACGCCTACGCCGCCAAGAGCCGCATTATGCCCTCTACGGCGGACGAGGAACTGACGCAGCGGGTGCTGGACCTGAACCGGCGCATCATCACCGGCTTTGGCCTGAAACAGGGCATCACCCACAGCGAATATATCATGGACGGGGACGAAATTTATCTGATGGAGACTGCCGCCCGGGGTGGCGGGGTATTCATCTCGTCCGACCTGATCTCCCTCTCCACCGGCCTGTGTACCGAGGAATTTCTGCTGAACATCGCCACCGGGCAGCAAACCGAAATGCCGGAGATTTTGCCCCAGCAGTGCTATTGCGGGTACATGGCCTTCTACATTCCCGTAGGGAAGGTGACCGCCCTCTCCGGGGTGGAGGAAGTGCAGGCTC
This sequence comes from Clostridiales bacterium, assembly GCA_021205375.1. Taxonomy (GTDB): domain Bacteria; phylum Bacillota; class Clostridia; order Oscillospirales; family Oscillospiraceae; genus Onthomonas. The sequence goes on from JAJPXR010000198.1 coordinate 12,062, forward strand.
TGCCCTACGTCCACCGGAACCAGTTGGACAAGCTGCGCCTGGGCATGGAGAACCGGGAGGGCCACACCGACAAGACCTCCCGGCTGGCCCTTATCGTCTCCGCTCCCACCCGGGAGGAGCTGAACCGCCGGATGCAGCACATCCAGTCCCTGCTCCGGGTGGAAGTCACCACCGAGGAAGGGGTACAGGGGCTGATTTGGGAATAAAACGGCCCCTCCATTTTGGAATGTTCAGGCTGAATTTGCAATTTGCAATTCGCAATGTGCAATTATCGGGAAATCAACCGCTGGCGAAACAGTAAGCACTCTCCCTTGCCTCCCCTGAAAGGGGAGGGGGACCATGCGCAGCATGGTGGAGGGGTTTTCCTGCTGTATTTGCCGCAAAATAAATACAAAAAGTATCCAATTCGTCAAATAATACGCAAAGGAGAACTGTCCATGAGCTACGCCACAGACCGAAAGCTGGAAAACGTCTACGCCCTGCGGGACCTGACCACGCTTTACAACAAACCCATCCGGGCCAAAGACTACAAGCGCCTGGTGGAAACCCAGAACAAAAAAATTCAGGAGCTGATGCAGCGGGCCTGGGAGGTCCCCTTCTACCGGAGCCGGTTCGTGGCCAGCGACACCGTCCCCGGTGACTACCAGACCGCCGCCGATCTGTATAAGTTCCCTGTGCTGACCAAGGCGGAGCTGCGGCAGTGGATGGACGGCGAAGCCGCCGCGAACCCCAAAAAGTACGAGAGCTGGCACGTCGCCCCCACCTCCGGTTCCTCCGGCGCGCCGCTGCGCACTTTGGTCTCTCCCCAGGAGAACGCCTGGATGACCGCCAACTGGCTGCGGGTGCTGTCCATGCCGGGGTACAACCCCTTCACGGGCAAGACCATGTGCCGCCCCAACAGCCTCCACGGGGCGGTGAAGGAGCGGGACTCCGTGGTGCAGCGGTTCGGCATCCTGCGCCGTAAGCAGATGTCCGACGCCCTGAAAAACCGCCTCACCAGCGAGCAGTTGCTCCAGGAGATCAACGACTACAAGCCCGATTACCTCTACAACCACAAAAACGTACTGGTGCGGGTGGCGGCCTATGCCAAGAAGAACAACGTCCCCTGCCATCAGCCCAAGTTCTACACCCCCTTCGGCGAGATGATGGACGACGCCTCCCGGGAGCTGCTGATGGAGGTCTTTGGCCCCGGCCTGGTGGACGCCTACGGCATGAGCGAGACCGGCTCCTGCGTGGTGCGCCTCCCCGGACGGGACGAGTACCAGGTGAACAGCGACACCCACGTGGTCAACATCTACAACGCCGACCTGAGCGGCCCCGCTGACGACGGCCCCGCTGTCATCACGCCGCTGTTCAAGACCGACCTGCCCATCATCAACTACGTCTCCGGCGACAGCATGGAGACTTACACCAAAGCGGGCCTCCGGTTCATCAAGCGCATCAAGGGCCGCATGAACGATGTCATCCACCACAAAAACGGCGACGTGACCGAGTGGGGCAACGTGGCGGTCATCATGAACTACATCAAAGAGGTCATCCAGTACCGGGTCATTCAGGAGGACTACGAGAACATCACCATCCTGATGGTCCGTGACCCCGGCGTGCCGGAGGAGCGGCAGGCCGAGGTGGAGGCCATCATCACCGAGAAGCTGGGGGCTGTCCTGCGGAACGAGTTCGCTTTCCAATTCCAGTGGATGGATGAGATCCCCAGCGACGCCAACGGCAAGCTGCGAATCTTGGTGAGTAAGATTCAGTGATTGACCCTGTTTCATCCGTGACGATTCCGATACCGACCACCCCTCTTGCCTCCGCCGTCAAGCGGCACTTCTGCCCTCAAGGGGCACTTCCGAAGCTGCGCTTCTCCCTGCGCTGCGCTCCCTGCCCTGAAAGGGGAGGAGGGCCGCCGCCTTTAGGTGGTGGCGGAGGGGTTCCACCGCAAATCCGTATCACCCCTATTCCCGCATCCTAAAAAAGAAGGAAATACCCTTGTTAGAACACTTTTTGGACAAAAAGCGCAACCTCTATGCGCTGGCGATCATCGCCATCTTCTTTGAGAGCCTGACCTCTCCCTTCCTGAAGCTGGGGGGGAGGTATCCCTTCCTGTCCCCCATGTACCTGTTTTGGTTCTGCGCGGCGGTGGTGATTTTGGCGGGCTACGCTGTCGCGTGGCAGTTGATTTTGGAGCGGCTGCCCCTGACCACGGCCTACCTGCGCAAAGGCATCAGCTATATGCTCATCTTCGTGTGGGCGGTGGTCATCTTCCACGAGGCCATCACCGTCAGGCAAGTGGTGGGCATCATCGTGATTATCATTGGAATGGTGGTGAGCATGTCCGATGAACACTGATTTCATCACCCCGGCGGTGTGCTACGGCGCGGCGTTCATCGCGGTGTTCCTCTCCACCACCAGCCAAATTTTGCTCAAGCAGCAGGCCAACACCACCGCCAAAAAGGGCTTCATCTGGAAGTTCCTGAACCCGCGGGTCATCATCTCTTACGGGCTGCTGTTCCTCTCTCTGGCGCTGAACCAGGTGGCGCTGATTTACGTGCCGGTGTCGGTGCTGCCCTGCATCACGGCCACCAGCTTTATCTGGATCTTCCTGTTCAGCGCGGTGATCTTGAAGGAACATCCCAGCAAACGAAAGGTGCTGGGCGTGGTCATCATTTTGGCGGGTATCGCCATTTCCCGGCTGTAAAGGGAAATTCCTGACGGTTTGAGTGTGTTTTTGCTCAATAAGACGGATGTTTTCCCCAAAGAAATACCGTTTCACAACTGCCCACCCCTCTTGCCGCCCCTGAAAGGGGAGGAGGGCCGCCGCCTTTAGGCGGTGGCGGAGGGGTTTCCACCGCACCACATCTGCACGCAAAAAACACCAGAGCGGGACCCAATTCACTGGGTATCGCCCTGGTGTTCTTATGTTTACAAACGATTATAGAATCTCCTGGGTCAATCCGGCTCCGGCGGCCACCAATTCCAGCTCCTCCACATAGACGCAACTGGGGATACCGTTGCCTTTCACCGCCGCAAGGCAGTCCCGGAAGGGGAACCACCGCACTTCTTCCACCTCAGAGGCTTGCAGGGTCAGCTCCTCTGGCTCCACGTCCCGCCACAGGGCGTAGACGTTGCTGACCTGGTTGTCCCAAAAGGGGTGGTCGTGAAAGACCGAATGGCAGGAAAAACAACGCTGGCCGCAGTAGACCAATTCCTCCGGCGCGGCGTCCAGTCCCAGTTCCTCTTTCAGTTCCCGCAGAGCGGAGGGGACAAAGTCCACCCCGGCGGGGATGTGACCGGCGCTGGAGATGTCGTAGCAGCCAGGGTAGGAGTCCTTTTCCTGGCTGCGTTTTTGCAGCAAAATTTCCACCGTATCCCCCCGGCGGCGCAGCAGCCAGACATGGGAGGTGCGGTGGCGGATGCCCTCCCGGTGGGCGGTCTCCCGGTCCACGGTCAGGCCAGTGGGCTGGCCGTTCTTGTCTACAATATCCAAAAGTTCCATGAATGTACTCTCCCGTCTCTTTACAGCAATATTATAACAGGATACGCCGGGAGGGGAAGAAATTTCTGAAAAAATAACGCTGAAAAACGGCGGGCGGCGGGAACGCTTTTTGTGACTTGTCCCCACGTTTGAACGGGACGGGAGATTCTGCCGAATGGTGCGCCGCCGCCTTGACTTTTTTCGGAATCAGGGATACAATGAAATGAAATTTGTGGTTATCCCTTTTATTCAGCGCTAAGTGGAACCTTCTGCGCTGCCATGCGGTTTTTCTGCGCGGAACTCCTGCAACCTGCTGCGCGGACAGGCGCACATGGCTTTTGTTTTGTATGTGTAGGGGCGGCCCTAGGCCGCCCTGGGTAAGATCGTGATTCCCCGGGCGGCCAAGGGCCGCCCCTACAAACGTGCAGTGCTCCTTCCGTGTAAAGCTGCTGAGGCAAAGGAATACCAGAGATGAAATTTGACTATAAAAGGACGAACTGCACTATGATGACCCTCGATTCCTTCAAGCAGGCCCGCCGGGTACTCCACGGCGTGATCCGCCAGACCAATCTGATCTACTCCGAATACTTCTCCGGCGAAACGGGCAACCAGGTCTATCTCAAGCCCGAAAACATGCAGGTGACCGGCGCGTACAAGATCCGCGGCGCCTACTACACCATCTCCACCCTCTCCGAAGAGGAGAAGGCCAAGGGGCTGGTCACTGCCAGCGCGGGCAACCACGCCCAGGGCGTGGCCTACGCCGCCCAGAAAGCGGGCGTGGCCGCCACCATCGTCATGCCCACCACCACCCCTCTCATCAAGGTGAACAACACCAAGAGCTATGGGGCCAACGTCATCCTCCACGGCACCACCTTCGACGACGCCGCCGAGGAAGCCTCCCGCCTCAGCGCGGAAGAGGGGCTGACCTACGTTCACCCCTTCAACGACCTGCGGGTAGCCACTGGACAGGGAACCATCTCCTATGAGATTTTCAGCGACCTGCCCGATGTCAACGTGATTCTGGTCCCCATCGGCGGCGGCGGCCTGGCCAGCGGCGTGGCGACCTATGCCAAGATTTTGAACCCCGGCGTGAAGGTCATCGGCGTGGAGCCCACCGGTGCGGCCTCCATGAAAGCCTGCCTGGAGGCCGGGAAAATCGTCACCACTCCGACCATCGAGACCATCGCCGACGGCGTGGCTGTCAAGACCCCCGGCGACAAGGTGTTCCCTTACATCCAGCAGAACGTGGACGAGATCATCACCATCGACGACCAGGAGCTGGTCTCCGCTTTCCTGGACATGACGGAAAAGCACAAGATGATCGTGGAAAACGCCGGCCTGCTGTCCGTAGCCGCCCTGTACCACCTGAAAGACCTGGGCATCCAGGGTCAGAACGTGGTGCCCATCATGACCGGCGGCAACATGGACATCATCACCATGTCCTCTCTGATTCAGCACGGCCTCATTCTCCGGGGACGCATCTTCACCTTCTCGGTGTTACTGCCCGACCAGCCGGGCCAGTTGCTGCTGGTGGCCGACATCCTGGCCAAGGAGGACGGCAACATCATCAAGCTGGAGCACAACCAGTTTGTCAACATCAACCGGCAGAGCGGCGTGGAGCTGCGGGTCACGCTGGAAGCCTTCGGCAACGCCCACAAGGAGAAGATTTTGAACGCCCTGACCCAGGCGGGCTTCTGCGCCCGCGAAGTGGACCCGGTGCTGTGATCAATGTGCAATTTGCAATTAGCAATTAGCAACGAGTTGGTTTGCAGCCGCAGTTGTATGCCTGTAACGTCACCGGAAAACGCTACCTTTCGCAAGGAGCGCAATCATCCGATTCCCGCGTAATTGCACATTGCACACTGCTAATTGCTAATTGAAGGAGGCCGCTATGCAATATTTCCCCCCTGCGCTGGAAAAATTAGTGGAACAGTTCGCCCGGCTGCCCGGCATCGGCACCAAGAGCGCCCAGCGGCTGGCCTTTTACGTGCTGAACCTGCCGGAAGGGGAGGCCCAGGCGTTCGCCGACGCCATTGTGAACGCCAGGCAGTCCATCTCCTACTGCCCGGTGTGCCAGAACCTGACCGAAGGGGAAGGCCCCTGCGCCATTTGCGCCAGCCCCAAGCGGGACAAGGGCACCATCTGCGTGGTGGCTGACCCCAAGGACGTGGTGGCGATGGAGCGGGCCGGGGAATACACCGGCGTGTACCACGTCCTCCATGGGGTCATCTCCCCTATGAACCACGTGGGGCCGGACGATTTGCACATCAGCCAACTGGTCAGCCGGGTGGCCGCAGGCGGCGTGGACGAGGTCATCATGGCCACCAACCCGGACACCGAGGGGGAGACCACCGCCTATTACCTCTCCCGGTTGCTCCAGCCCTTCCAGGTGAAGCTCACCCGCCTGGCCTATGGCATCCCCATGGGCAGCCATTTGGAATACGCCGACGACGCCACGCTGATGCGGGCGCTGGAGGGGCGGCAGGCCATGTAGAGCTGTTAGCTTTTAGCCGTTAGCTGTTAGCCAGGAAGTGCTGGCTGATACGAACAGCGCAAAACGAAACACATTCAGAAAACCACCGTTTCCCTGTTCTTTTGGGGAAACAGTGGTTTTCTCTTTTCATTGCTCATTGCTAATTGCTCATTGACGACAGACTGCTTCCGCCGTCCGCACCCCGTCCACGGCGGCGGAGACGATGCCTCCGGCGTAGCCGCAGCCCTCGCCACAGGGGTACACCCCCCGCAAGGCGCACTGGCCGCTCTCGTCTCTGGGCACCTTCACCGGGGAGGAGGAGCGGGTCTCCACGCCGGTGAGCACTGCGTCCGGGTGGGCGAAGCCCCGCACCTTCCGGTCCAGCAGGGGCAGCGCCCCCCGCAGGGTCTCGGTGACATAGGGGGGCAGACAGCCATCCAGCGTGGTCCACTTGACGCCGGGGCGGTAGGTTGGCTCCACCTCCCCGCCGCAGACGCTGGCCCGCTCCGCCAGAAAGTCCCCCACCCGCTGGGCTGGGGCTATGAAGCCGCCGCCGCCTGCCTGAAACGCGGCCCGCTCCCACTGCTGCTGGAAGCGCACCCCGGCCAGGGGGTCGCCGCCGCCGAAGTCACCAGGGTTGACCCCTACCAGAAAGCCACCGTTGATGTTTTTCCCATCTCTGGCCCGGAGACTCATGCCGTTGGTGACCAGCAGGCCCGGCTCCGAAGCCGAGGCCACCACCTGACCGCCGGGGCAGACGCAGAAGGAGAAGGCGCTGCGGCCATTGGGCAGGTGACAGCTAAGCCGGTAGTCGCTGGGGGGAAGTCTGTCCCAGAAATCGCCGTACTGGGCGCGGCTGATGGCCTCCTGCCGGTGCTCGATGCGCACACCGATGGCGAAGGGCTTCTGCTCCAGAGGGATACCCGCCTCCAGCAGGACCTGGAAGGTGTCTCGTGCGCTGTGGCCGGGGGCCAGAATCAGCGCGTCGGTGGAGAGGGTATAGGCGTTCCCCTCGGCGCGCACCTGTACCCCGGTGAGACGGCCTCCCGCTTGTTCCAGCCCCACCAGTTGGTGGCCGAAGCGCACGTCACAGCCCAGCCGCACCAGCTCCAGCCGAATATTTTTCACCACCTGCCGCAGCACGTCCGTCCCCACATGGGGCCGGAAGGAATAGGCCACGTCCTCCGGCGCGCCCATGGCGACAAAAGTGTCCAGCACCGTTTGGATGCGGGGGTCGTGGGTGCCGGTGGTCAGCTTGCCGTCGGAGAAGGTGCCCGCGCCGCCCTCGCCAAACTGCACGTTGCTGTCTGGGTCCAGCTCGCCGGTGCGCCAGAACCGTTCCACCGCCGCCGTCCGCTGCTCCACGGGTGCGCCCCGTTCCAGCACCACGGAGGGGATACCCGCCCGCGCCAGATACAGGGCGGCGAACAGTCCCGCAGGTCCCATACCCACCACCACCGGGGGCAGTCCGCCCTTGCGTTTGGGCGTGGGGAACTGGTACGCCTGCCGGGGGAGCTGACTGACCCGCTTGTCCCGGACCCGGCGCAGTACGGCGGCCTCATCGTCCACCGCCGCGTTGACGGTCAGGACCATGTGGATGTCGTCCTTCCGCCGGGCGTCGATGGACTGCTTCACCAACTCCAGCCGCCGGAGCTGGTTGGGGGGCAGCCGTAGCAGCTTGGCCGCCTTGCGGTATAATTCTTCCTCCCGGTAGTCCACCGGCAGGGAAAGGTTGTTGATTCGCAGCATAGTTTTTCCTTCTGATTTGTATAGTAGTGGTTAGTGACCAGCAAAGACGCAAAACCACAACCAAATGATAAGCACTATCCCCTCTTGCCTCCCCTGAAAGGGGAGGAGGGCCGCCGCCGCAGGCGGTGGCGGAGGGGTTCGCACATTGCACATTGCTAATTGCACATTCTCAGTATACCATACTGAACTGGCCCCGTCCAGAGGGTGAAAACGTTTGCGGGAGGAACATCATGGTCGGTTATTTCATCACCCAGGGCAGCCGCCCCCGGTTTTTCCGGGAGGAGGTGTTGGGTCTGCCCCTGCTCCGGGGCCAACTGCCCCAGCGGAGCGACCCGGCCCGTTGGGAGCGGAAGGCCCTTCGCTTTTTCCGGCGGGCGGGGGTGCATTGCCTGCTGAATGGCCCGGAGAACGCCGCCCTCCCCCTGACCGAGACAGGGCCTCTCTATCGCCGCAAGGCGGCGGACATCGCCCTCTTAGCGTTGGAACAGCGGGGCGTACCGCCTGAAACGGCGGTGGTGGGCATCTGGGCCAGCCACGCCAGCCGGGAGCTGGAATCCGCCTGCCGCGTCCTGGCGGGACAGGTGCGGGCGCTGGCCCTGGAGCTGCCGGAGCGGGAGACCCTGTCCTGGGAACTGCAACAGGATTACGGCATCCCCGTGTTCCGGGGAGAGGGGACCGTTACCCTTTGCTTCACTCCCACCCCGCCGCAGGAGAACCGTCTGCTGCTGGGGACGGCGCGGCCCAACGTGCCGAGAATTGCTTTCTCCGCGCCGGGGGTGGAGGTTCCTCCCGGCTGCCCGGTGACGCCTCTGCTTACCCTGTTGGGGGAAACGGGACGGCTGGGCTGGGAACAGATACAAGTCCAGATTTCACAAGGCGGAGAGCCGTGAGAAGCACTTTTTTGGCGGCGTCCCCTTCTTTCCCGTTGCAATTTGGGAGACAAACCGCTATAATTAACCTGTATTGTTGTGTAAGAACGAGAATGTGAAAATAGAGGTGTCCCCTTGTACCTGAAGGCGCTGGAAATTCAGGGCTTTAAGTCCTTCCCCGACAAGACCGTGCTGACCTTTGGCGAAGCCATCACCGCCATCGTGGGTCCCAACGGCAGCGGAAAATCGAATATTGCAGACGCCATCCGCTGGGTGCTGGGGGAGCAGTCCACCCGCGCCCTCCGGGGCGGCAAGATGGAGGACGTGATTTTTGGCGGCACCGCCCGGCGCAAGCAGTTGGGCTACGCGGAAGTGTCCCTGATTCTGGACAACAGCGACGGCAGCCTTCCCATGGAGGAGAGCGAGGTCATGGTCACCCGCCGGTACTACCGCTCCGGCGAGGGGGAGTACTTCCTGAACCGCAGCTCCTGCCGTCTGCGGGACGTGAACGACCTGTTCATGGACACCGGCATGGGCCGGGAGGGGTACTCCATCATCGGCCAGGGCAAAATCGACGAGATTCTCTCCACCCGCAGCGGCGAGCGGCGGGCGGTGTTCGAGGAGGCGGCGGGCATCTCCCGCTACCGCCACCGGAAGGAGGACGCAGAGCGCAAGCTGGAGCGCACCCAGGACAATTTGCTCCGCATCGGGGACAAAATCGCTGAGCTGGAGTTGCAGTTGGAGCCGCTGGAACAGCAGGCGGAAAAGGCGAAGCAATACCTCGCCATCCGGGACCGGCTGAAAGGGCTGGAAATTTCCCTGTGGATGGACAACCTGGACCAGCTCCGCCAGCAGAGCCGCAAGCTCCAGGCCGACTGCGAAGCCGCTACCCGTCAGCGGGACGAGGCTGCCGCCGCGCAGGAAAAGCTCTACGCCAGGGCGGAGGAGATCGCCGCCCAAATGCGGCAGCAGGACGTGGAGGCCGACCGCATCCGCGCTCAGATTTCCGACCTGGAGAGCCAGTCCAACAGCCAGGAATCTGAAATTGCCGTCCTCAAGGCCCAGGTGCGCAGCAACGAGGAAAACGCCCAGCGCCTCCAGATGGAGCTGGAGCAACAGGCGGGCCGGGCCGGTTCCATCGCCGCCCAAATCGAGCAGCGGCAGCAGCGGCTGGACGAAATCGAGGAACGCCAGCGGGAGGTCCGGGAGGCCCTGTCCCAGCGGGAGCAGGAGTCCGCCGCCAACCAGCAGCGGTCCAGCCAGCTTGCCGAGCAGATTTACCGGTTGCAGGAGCAGGAGGCCATTCAGAACGCTTCCGCTGCCGACGCGCGGGCGCTACTCTCCGCCCTGGCCGCTTCCGAACAGGAGTTGTTGGACCGGGAGACCAGTTTGCAGGGGCAGATTCAGGAAAACGACGACCTGCTGAAACAGACCCAGCAGGAGGCGGACGAGCGCAAAAAACACCAGGCTGACCTGCGGGAGCAGGCCGAGGGGCTGCAAAACGTGCTGGGAGGCTACCAGCTCCGGCTCCGCAGCCGCCAGCAGCGGCTGAAAGGGGCCGAGGACCAGGTCAACCGCCTGACCGTGGAGGAAGGCGGGCTGCGCCATCGGGTCAACCTGCTCTCCGAGATGGAGCGGATGTATGAGGGCTACTCCAAGGCCGTCAAGTCCGTCATGCAGGCGGTCCAGCACCGCCAGCTCAGCGGGGTCCACGGCCCGGTGGCCAGTTTGATTCAGGCGCCGGAGCAGTACACCGTGGCGATCGAAATCGCCCTGGGCGGCGCCATGCAGAACCTGGTGGTCTCCACCGAGGAGGAAGGCAAGGCCGCCATTCAATACCTGAAACGCCGGGACGCGGGCCGGGCCACCTTTCTGCCCCTCTCCGCTGTCCGCCCCAACGCCCTCCGGGACCAGGGGGTGGAGCGCTGCCCCGGCTTTGTGGGGGTGGCCAGTGAACTGGTCACCTGTCAGGATACCTACCGGGACATCGCCGCCAACCTGCTGGGGCGGGTGGTGGTCGTGGAGGACATGGACGCCGCCATCGCCATGGCCCGGCGGTATCGTTATCACTTCAAAATCGTCACTCTGGACGGCCAGGTCTTGAACCCCGGCGGCAGCATGACCGGCGGCAGCGTCAGCCGCAGCGCGGGCATCCTCTCCCGCGCCAGGGAGCTGGAGCGGCTGCAAGCCCAGCAAGCCCAACTGCAAAGCGGCCTGGACAAGGCCCGGAAGGACCGGGACAACTGCCAGCGGGAGGTCAACAGCGCCAGCTATGAGCTGGAGGTGGCCCAGCGGCAGCAGCAGGATCTGGACGAGCAAATCAGAAAAGTCGAAACCGAGCTTTTGCAGAGCGACCTGCGCCTTTCCACCCTCCGGGACAACCGGACCCGATGGAAGGGGGAGCTGGATACCATCGCCCAGCGCACCGCCCAAATCGAGGCCGACACCCAGGAGGCCCAGGGGCGCATCGCCCAACTGGAGGGGGAAGCCGCTGCTCTCCGCGCCCAGAGCGAGGCCAAGGTCCAGGGCCGGGAGGACTACCGCAAAAAGTCCGAGGAGCTGGCGCAGGCCACCGCCGCCCTCCATGTGGAGGAGGCCGCTTTAGAGGGCGAATCCGCCGCCGCGCAAAAGGCGCTGGAGGAGCTGCAATCGTTGGAGCGGGACATCACCGGCGACCGGGACAGCCGCCTGCGGCAAATCGCCGACTGCGAGAGCCGTGGAACCGAGCTGCTGGAGCGCATCCGCCAGCGGGAGGACCAGCTCTCCGCCCTCCAGAGCCGGAAAACCGGCCTGAACGACCGCCTGACCCAGATGACCGCCAACCGCCTGACTCAAGAAAAGCAGCGGGTGGAGGCGGACAAGGCCGCCCGGGACAAAAACGCCGAGCTGCTGAACATGGAGCGGGAGTGCGCCGCACTGGAGCAGAAGCGGAGCGGCGCGGCCATGGAGGAAAAGCAGCTTTTGGACAAGCTGTGGGAAAATTACGAGCTGACCTACGACAGCGCCCAGTCCCAGCGGCAGCCGCTGGAGTCCCCCGCCAAGGCTGCCCGGCAAATCGCCGAGGGCAAACGACAAATCAGCGCCCTGGGCACGGTGAACGTGGGAGCCATCGAGGAATACCGCCGCATCCGGGAACGATACGACTACCTGACCGGCCAGCGGGACGATGTGGAGCAGTCCAAAGCCGAGCTGGAGACCATCATCGGGGAAATCACCGGGGAGATGGCCAACATCTTCCAGACCCAATTTGACCGCATCAACGGGGCGTTCACCCAGACCTTCCAAGAACTGTTCGGCGGCGGTACCGCCCACCTGGAACTGGAGGACCCGTCGGATATCCTCAACTGCGGCATCGAGATCAAGGCCCAGCCCCCCGGCAAGGCCCTGAAAACCCTGACCCTGCTCTCCGGCGGGGAGCGGGCGTTTGTGGCTATCGCCCTGTACTTCGCCTTTTTGAAGGTGCGGCCCGCCCCCTTCGTGGTCATGGACGAGATCGAGGCCGCGTTAGACGACAACAACGTGGTGCGTTTCGCCAACTACATGCGGGGCATGAGCGACAAGACCCAGTTCATCGTCATCACTCACCGCCGCGGCACCATGGAAGAGGCGGACATCCTCTATGGCGTGACCATGCAGGAGCGGGGGGTGTCCCGGATGCTGTCGCTGGACTTGAACGAAGCGGAAAAGGCGATTAAAAGCTCTTAGCTGTTAGCTATTAGCTATGTGTCAGCAAAACTAAGAGCTAACAACTAACGGCTAATAGCTCATTTAATACATGGGATACAATAGAAAAAGAGAACAAAACGGAGGCGACGACCATGGGATTTTTTGATAAAATCAAGAAAATTGGCATTTTCAGCGGGTTCAGCAAGCTGACCGACGATTTTTATGACGAGCTGGAAGAGAGCTTGATTCTCGCCGACATGGGTATGGACACTACCCTGAAAGCGGTGGACGAGCTGAAAAAGCGGGTCAAGGAGCAGAAGGTCAAGGAAATTCCCCAGGCCAGGGAGATCATGAAAGACATCCTGGTGGAGATGCTGGACCAGGGCACCACCAAGCTGCGCACCTACACCCGGCCCTCCATCGTGCTGTTCATCGGGGTCAACGGCGTGGGCAAGACCACCACCATCGGCAAAATCGGCGCCAGCCTGAAAGCCGAGGGCAAGACCGTCCTCTTCTCCGCGGCGGATACCTTCCGGGCGGCGGCCTCCGAGCAGTTGACCATCTGGGCGGACCGCTGCGATGTCCCCATCGTTAAGCAGGGGGAGGGAGCTGACCCCGCCGCCGTGGTGTTCGATTCCATCAACGCCGCCAAGGCCAGGAACATTAACGTTGTTCTGGTGGACACCGCAGGGCGGCTCCACAACAAGCAGAACTTGATGAACGAGCTGAACAAAATCAGCCGGGTCATCCAGCGGGAGTGCCCCTACGCCTGCAAGGAGGTGCTGCTGGTGCTGGACGCCACCACCGGCCAGAACGGGCTGACCCAAGCTAAGCAGTTCAAGGAGACCTGCGGCGTGACGGGCATCGTGCTGACCAAGCTGGACGGCACCGCCAAGGGCGGCATCGCCGTGGCCATTGCTCAGGAGCTGAAGGTTCCGGTGAAGTTCGCCGGAGTGGGCGAGGGCATCGACGACTTGAAGCCCTTCGACGCACGGGAGTTTGTGGACGCGCTGATTTAAATTAGCAATTAGCAATGTGCAATTAGAGGAAAACGGGACTGGGTGCGGTATTGATGAACGCCGTACTGATTCCGACGCGGAACCCCCACTTGCCGCCCCTGAAAGGGCAGGGAGGGGCAAAGCCCCGGAAGTGCCGCTTGACGGCGGAGGGGTTTCTTGGCTGTGTTTTTGCATCATTTCCGTGAAGCGTCCACGGTTGCAAACCCACCCATCGCACATTCCCACAGGGACAGACATTGCCGACGAAATAGGCAGAAAGGATATGAGACAATGAACAGACGGGATGGACGGGCAGCGGATATGCTGCGCCCGGTGGAGATCACCCCCAACGTCAACGCCTTCGCGGAGGGGAGCTGTCTCATCCGCTGCGGCGAGACCATCGTATATATCACCGCCTCGGTGGAGGACCGCACACCGCCCCATGTGGCGGAGGGCCACGGCTGGCTGACGGCGGAGTACTCCATGCTGCCCAGAGCCAACCGGACCCGCAGCCGCCGGGATGTGAGCAAGTTGAAGCTGAATGGCCGCAGCGCCGAAATTCAGCGGCTCATTGGCCGGAGCCTCCGGGCGGCGGTGGACCTGTCCAAGCTGGGAGAGCACACCGTCACCATTGACTGCGACGTGTTGCAGGGGGACGGCGGCACCCGCACTGCCTCCATCACCGGGGGGTTCGTGGCCCTGGCGCTGGCCTGCCGGAAGCTGCTGGCGGAGGGGAAAATCGCGGAGAACCCCATTCTCTCCAACGTGGCGGCCATCTCCGCGGGCATCGTCAACGACGTGCCCCTGCTGGACTTGCAGTATTACGAGGATTCCGGCGCCCAGGTGGACCTGAACTGTGTGATGAACGCCAAAGGGGAACTCATCGAGATTCAGGGCACCGGCGAGGGCCGGGCCTTCACCCTGGCGGAGCAGCAGGAGCTGGTGGCCCTCTGCCAGAAGGGGATCAACGAGCTGATTGAGCTGCAAAACCGGGTTTTAGGGGGATAACGGCATGAAATTCGTCTTAGCGAGCCACAATGAGAACAAATTGAGGGAGCTGCGGGAGATTCTGGGCGCTCTGGGGGTGGAGATCGTCCTCCAGTCCGACCTGGGGCTGGACCTGGAGCCGGAGGAGACCGGCGAGACCTTCGAGGAGAACTCCCTCATCAAGGCCAAAGCTGTCATGGAGGTCAGCGGCCTCCCCGCCATCGCCGACGACTCCGGCCTCTGCGTGGACAAGCTGGGGGGCGGTCCGGGGGTCTACTCCGCCCGATACGGCGGCCCCGGCCTCACCGACGCCCAAAAGTGCCAACTGATTTTACAGGCCATGCAGGGCCAGTTCCCCCGGACGTGCAAATTCGTCTGCGTTATCACCTGCTGCTTCCCCGATGGGAAGGTGCTGACGGCCCGGGGGGAGTGTCCGGGGACGGTGGCCTTCACCCCCATGGGAAGCGACGGCTTCGGCTACGACCCCATTTTCTTTGTCCCCAAGCTGAAAAAGACCTTCGCCCAACTGAGCGCGGAGGAGAAAAACGCCATCTCCCACCGGGGCAACGCCCTGCGGGCCTTCGCCGGGGAGCTGGAGGCGTATTTGAAGGAGAACGTGTAACTTTATGGAACTGACGAGCAAACAGCGCGCCCAATTGCGCGGCATGGCCAACGGCCTGGAGACGGTGCTGACCATCGGCAAGGATGACATCAGCGAAAACCTGGTCAAACAGGCCGACGACGCCCTGGAAGCGCGGGAACTCATTAAATGCAAGGTGCTGGAGAGCAGCACCCTCTCCGCGAAGGAAGCCTGCGACGAGCTGGCAAAGCGCACCCGCTCTGAGCCGGTGCAGGTCATCGGCGGTAAGTTCGTCCTCTATCGCCACAGCCACAAGCTGGGGGAGAAGTGTATCAACCTGGTGCAGCCCAAACAGCGGAAAACCGCCGGGCGGAAGTACGAAAGGAACTGACCTATGGACTATCCGAAAAGCTGGGAAAAGGAAGTATCTGCCTGGCTGGATGACGACGACACTTACGGCGACGTGGTCATCACCAGGGACGAGGGCGGCCCCGCCGTCCACAAGGTAAAGAAAATCGACTGGCTGGCGACGCTGGGGGCCAACTGGCGGAGCGTGCTGGCGGCTGTCGCTGCGGTGGCCGCGGTGGTGAGCGTGTTGGCGCTGGTGGTGAAAGCGTGTCGAAGCGAGTGAAAATTGGCGTCTACGGCGGCACCTTCAACCCGCCCCACCTGGGGCATATGGCGGCGGCCAGGGACGTGTCCGCCGCCCTGGGGCTGGACAAGCTGCTGCTCATCCCAGACCGGACGCCGCCCCACAAGGAGCTGCCCGCCGGTTCCGCCTCACCGGACCAGCGGCTGGAGATGACCCGCATCGCCGCTGACCGGCTCTCCGGCGGGGCCACGAAGGTCATCGCCTCCGACGTGGAACTGCGCCGCACCGGGCGGAGCTACACCGCCGACACCCTGACCCAACTGCGGGAGCAGTACCCGGAGGACGAGCTGTGGCTGCTGATGGGGACAGATATGTTCCTGACCCTCCACACCTGGTATCGGCCCGACATCATCTGCCAAAAGGCCCACATCGCCGCCTTTGGCCGGGCGGCGGGAGACGAGGCCCGGTTTGCGGAGCAGAAAGCCCGGCTGGAGCGGGACTACGGGGCCACGGTGCAAATCATCCCCCTGCCCGGCCTGGTGGAGGTGTCCTCCACCCAACTGCGGCAGGAGCTGGAACAGGGGAGCGGACAAACCCTGCTGGACGAGAGCGTTTACGGCTACATCCTCCGGCAGGGGCTGTACGGCGTGAAAAAGGACCTGACCCGTCTCTCCCTGGAGGACCTGCGGGCGGCGTCCTACTCCATGGTCAAGGCCAAGCGTCTGCCCCACATCCGGGGCACCGAGGAGGAGGCCGCGCTGCTGGCCCGGCGCTGGGGCGCGGACGAGACGGCGGCGCGAAAGGCCGCTATCCTCCACGACTGCACAAAATATTGGAATCTCCAGGAACAGTTGCAATATTGTGAAAAATGTGGTATCCTATTAGACCAGGTCGAGCGGGAGACCCTGTCTCTGCTCCACGCCAAAAGCGGCGCTGGAGTGGCCCGGCAGGTGTTCGGGATGCCGGAGGAGATTTGCAGCGCCATCTGCTGGCACACCACCGGCAAGGCGGACATGACCCTGCTGGAAAAAATCCTCTACATCGCCGATTACGCGGAACCCAGCCGCACCTACGATTGGTGCCGGGAGCTGCGGGAGCTGGTGCTGGAGGATCTGGACAAGGCCGTCCTCTACGGGCTGAACGTCACCGTTGACCACACCCGGAAAAAGGGCCAGACCATTCACTACCGGACGCTGGAGGCGAGAGAGTACCTTCTGGCCCAGCATAGTACAACTTTTCCTGCGAAGTAATACCCTTCCGAAAGCGTCCACCCCTCTTGCCGCCCCTGAAAGGGGAGGAGGGCCGCCGCCTTTAGGCGGTGGCGGAGGGGTTTATAGGTCGGAAAAATAACCCGATTCATTCAAACGGGATACCCCATACAGCATTTATACGTTAAAGGAGAAACACAGCATGGCAGAAGCCTTAGAGTTGACCGCCGCTATCGTCAACGCCATCGACAAAAAGCGCGGCATGAACATCGAGGTGCTCCACACAACCGACGTGACCACCCTGGCGGACTACTTCGTCATGGCCACCGCCGCCTCCACCACCCAACTGCGCACCCTGTCCGACGCGACGGAAGAGGCCGCAGAGAAACTGGGCGAGACCCCCTACAGCGTGGAGGGGGAGCGGGAGAGCGGCTGGCGGGTACTGGATTTCAGCACCGTCATCGTCCACCTGTTCCTGCCGGAGCAGCGGGAGTTCTACAGCCTGGAGCGGCTGTGGCAGGACGCGGACAAGGTGGACATCACCCCCTTCCTGGCGAAGCCGGAGGACGCATAACGAGCGCACAGCGTTCCTTTTTGCGTGGCGCAAAGAAACCCCTCCGCCGTCAAGCGGCACTTCCGAAGCTGCGCTTCTCCCTGCGCCA
>JAJPXR010000200.1 GCA_021205375.1 Clostridiales bacterium
GCTCCCACCCCGCCCCGGTACATCGCCCGCGGATGAGCGCGGCCCCGGCCTCCGGGAACAATGAATAGATAGATAACAGCGGGCAAGCGGCCTGCACAAAGGGAGGTATCCCATGAAGCCGGGAACAAAAATCGTCAAAATCGTCATGTGGGCGTTTTTCCTGGGCGCCATCGCCTATTTTTGCGTTTACACCTACCATGTGCTGTTCAGCAGCTATGAGACCGCCAGCCTCTACAGCTACACCGCGGAGGACACGGCGGAAGCTACCGGCTATATGGTCCGGGACGAGCAGGTGCTGGACGGCGGCGCAGAGCTGCAAGAGGTGGTGGTGGCAGAAGGGGAGACCGTAGCCGTGGGGGACACTCTGGCGGTGGTCTACAGCACCCAGGAAGCCCTGGACCGCCATGCAGAGATCAAGGAGCTGGAGGCCCGGCTGGAATCCCTGCAATACATCCTCAGCCACAGCGCCGGCGGGTCGGACAACTCCACCCTGAACAGTGAGATCATCGACGCCATTGTGGACCTGCGGGCCATGACCGCCTCCGGCAGCCTGACAGAGCTGGAGGACCTGTCCTCCGAGCTGAAAACCCTGATGTTCCGCCGGGACTACACCTATAACGGCAGCAGCGCCCTGACCGAAGAGATCACCGAGCTGGTGGAGTACGTGGAATCCCTGGCGGCGGAGAATCAGTCCTACACCACCACCATCTCCGCCCCCGCCAGCGGCACTTTTTCCAGCATGGTGGACGGCTATGAATCTGTCCTGACCTCCGCCAGCGTTAAGGATCTGACCCCCGACCAACTGGACAAGCTGTTGGATCAGCGGGAGGCAGTGACGGACGACGGCAGCAGCCTGGGCAAGCTCATCACCTCCGCCACCTGGTACTTCGCCGCTGAGCTGACCGAAGCGGACAGCGAGAGGCTCAAAATCGGCGACACCGTCACTCTGCGCTTCAACAGCCTGGACCGGACCATCGACATGGAGGTGGAATCCATCTCCAAGGCGGACGACGACGGCGTGGTGTGCGTGGTCTTTTCCAGTAATCAATACCTGGCGGAGACCACCCTACTCCGGGACCAGACGGCGGACATCATCCTGGACACCGTCACCGGCTACCGGGTGGACAAGTCCGCTATCCACGTGGAGAACGAGAGCGGCGACATCGGCGTTTACCGGCTTTACGGCACCCAGGCCGTGTGGGTCTCGGTGGAGATCCTCTGGGAGGGGGAGGACTACTACCTCATCGCCCAGCCCACTGAGTACGACGAGGAGGGCAACGCCGTGGAGACCACCCAACTGGAGGACGCCAAGAGCCTCCGGGCCGGTGTGGAGATCATCGTCAAGGGCCGGGACCTCTACGACGGCAAGGTCATCGAGTGACCGTAATCAACAATGTACCCTGTAACCTGTGCAATTCGTCCGGGAATTTTCGCTTTTTCCTCGCCTTGAGACGGGAAAAATCGAATCGTTTTCCACAGATTTTCCGTAACCTGTGCAGCGAAAGCTGCTCCATTGCATCTGTAGAACAAAGAGAAACGGAGGCAATTATTATGTCCGTAAAAACATGTGTGGAAGCTGTCCAGGCCCGCATCCGTGCCGCGGCTCTGGCCGCGGGCCGGGACCCGGCGGAAATCACGCTGGTGGCGGCCACCAAGGTCCAGACCAGTGACACCATCCGGGAGGCCATTCAAGCAGGGATCACCTGTTGCGGCGAAAACCGGGTGCAGGAGTTCAACACCCACTGGAAAGACGGGGCCTATGAGGGGGCCGAGGTCCACTTCATCGGCCATTTGCAGAAGAACAAGGTGAAATACCTGGTGGGCAAGGTCTCCCTCATTGAGTCCATCGACAGTGAGGGGCTGATGACCGCCGTCAGCGACCGGGCGGTGAAAACCGGCGTGGTGCAGGACATCCTCATCGAGGTGAACATCGGCGGCGAGGCCAGCAAGTCCGGCGCGGCCCCGGCGGAGGTGGAAACGCTGCTTCGCCTGGCGGCGGATTTGCCCGGCGTTCGGGCCAGAGGACTGATGGCCATTCCCCCTGTGGCGGAGCAGCCGGGAGAAAATCAACGGTATTTCCGGGAAATGTATCAGCTTTTTGTTGACATGAGGGGGAAAATGGCCGATAATGGAGAGTGTATGGACATCCTTTCGATGGGCATGAGCGGTGACTTTGAGGACGCCATCGCCCAGGGCGCCACACAGGTGCGGGTCGGGACCGCCCTGTTTGGGCAGCGGCCTCCCATGCGGGCCAACGGGTAAGGATGCGCCTCACCCTATCTCACCATTTCCTCCCAGCCGACGGTTGGGAGCAGACCGCAAGGAGGAACCTGTCACATGGGTATTATGGATGAACTGAAACGTCTGGCCCGCCCCTATGAGGACGACGACGAATACGAAGAAGAAGCCGAGAACAACACCACCCCCATCTCCCAGGAACGCAGCCGCAGCAAGCCCTCTGACGCAGAATACTCTTCCGTCAGCTCCAGTCAGCCTGCCCGTGCTGCCAGCGCACCGGAGGAGCGGAGCCGGAAAGTGGTCAACATCCACACCACCACTCAGCTCCAGGTGATTTTGGTGCGGCCCAAGGAGTTTGACGACGCCTCTGAGATCGCCGACCACCTGCGGGACAAGCGCACCGTGGTGATGAACCTGGAAGAGGCCGACGACAAGACCTCCCGCCGCCTGGTGGATTTCCTCTCCGGCGTGGCCTACGCCCAGGAGGGGAAGATCAAAAAGGTGGCCGTCTCTACCTATATCATCACTCCCTACAACGTGGACATCATCGGCGATAAGGACATTCTCGACGAGCTGGAGAGCAGCGGCGCTTACACCTTCCAGTGAGAGGCCGCAGAACAGACAAAAGGGAGGAAATCTGAACTATGATGACACCCAACGATGTGGCGCAGCATCGCTTTGCCACTGCCCGCTTCAACGGTTACAGCACCGCCGACGTGGACGAGTTTTTAGACCAGTTGACGGCGGATTACACCGCTTTGTATAAGGAAAACGCCGTTCTCAAGAGCAAAATGAAGGTCCTGGTGGACAAAATCGGCGAATATCGGGCCACTGAGGACGATATGCGCCAGACCCTGTTGACCGCCCGCCGGAACGCCGAGAGCATTACCGCTCAGGCCCAGGAGGAGCGCCAGGCCATGCTACAGGAAGCGGAGACCGAAGTGGCCGCCCGCCGCCAGGAGCTGCGCCAGGAAATCAACAACTCCGAGGCCCAACTGACCGCCGCCCGACAGTCCACGGTGGACTTCGTCAACGGGATGCGGGCGCTGGTGGCCCAGCAGCAGACCTTCCTGGCACAGGAGGCCGCGTTCCTGGACCGGCTGGACGAGATCAAAGCCACCGAAACGCCGGAGGAGACAGCTCCCCAGGCGGAGGAGACCGACGAGGTGGAGGACGCCATGAAGAGCATCCTCTCCGACGAGGCCCTGGCCGCTGAGATGGCCGCCGCCGAAGCCGCGGCGGAGCAGTCGCCGGAGACCGCCTACGCCCAGGAGGTCCCCAACCTGGGCGGCATCGCCCCAGACGGGGATGACCCCACCCGCGTGATGGACCTGAGCAGCATGAGCGCCGACCAGGACTACAAGGTGTAATTGCTGACACAGAAAAAGAGACCCATTCGAACGCCGCAAAAGCGGCGTTCGGCTATCAGATACAAGAGGAGATAGAAGCCAATGCCCGATTACAACAAAACCATCAATCTGCCCAAGACCTCTTTCCCCATGCGGGCGGCCCTGGCCAAGCGGGAGCCGGCCATGCTGGAGGAGATGTACCGCAAGGACGTGTACAACAAGCTGATGAAGAAAAACGAGGGAAAGCCCCTCTACGTCCTCCACGACGGCCCTCCCTACGCCAACGGCGAAATTCACATCGGCCACGCCCTGAACAAGATCCTGAAGGACTTCATCGTCCGCTATAAGAACATGGCCGGGTTTAAGGCCCCCTATATCCCCGGCTGGGACACCCACGGTATGCCCATCGAGACCGCCATCCAGAAGCAGGGCGTCAAGCGCAACGAGATGCCTGTGCCGGAGTTCCGGGACAAGTGCCGGGCCTTCGCCCTGGAGCAGGTGGACAAGCAGCGGGAGGGCTTCAAGCGCCTGGGCGTCATCGGCGACTGGGACCACCCCTATCTGACCCTGACCCCCGACTTCGAGGCCAAGCAGGTGAAGGTGTTCGGCGCCATGGCCGAGAAAGGCCTGATTTATCAGGGCCTCAAGCCCACCTACTGGTGCCCCACCTGCGAGACCGCTCTGGCCGAGGCCGAGGTGGAGTACGCCGAGGACCCCGTCACCACCATCTATGTCAAGTTCCAGGTGCATGACGACAAGGGCAAGCTGTCCCAGTACGGCGACCTGAGCAAGATGTACTTCGTCATCTGGACCACCACCACCTGGACCCTGCCCGGCAACATGGCCATCTGCCTGAACCCCCAGTTGGAATACTCTCTGGTGAAGGTGGCCTCCGGCGACATCCTCATCATCGCCACCGACCTGGTGGGCAACGTGATGAGCGAGTGCGGCATCACCGAGTATGAGACCGTTGCCACCCTCTTTGGTGACGAGTTCGAGTATATGACCGCTTACCATCCCTTCATGAACCGGGATTCCCTGCTCATCCTGGGCGACCACGTCACCCTGGACGCCGGTTCCGGCTGCGTCCACACCGCCCCCTCCTTCGGCCTGGACGACTTCTATGTCTGCCAGCGCTATCCGGAGATCCCCACCGACATCACCATGGAGGTCTCTGTGGACGCCAAGGGCTACCTGAACGAGTTCGCCGGTCCCTACAAGGGCATCCACGTCCAGAAGGCCCATCCCATCATCTACAAGGACCTGGTGGAGAGCGGCGCGCTGCTGTCCAGCAAGGACATCACCCACAGCTACCCCCATTGCTGGCGCTGCAAGAAGCCCGTCATCTTCCGGGCCACCCAGCAGTGGTTCGCCAGCGTGGACGCCATCAAGGACGAGGCCGTCAAAGCCTGCGACGACATCTATTGGAAGCCGGAGTGGGGCCAGGAGCGGATGATCTCCATGATCCGGGAGCGCTCCGACTGGTGCATCTCCCGCCAGCGCACCTGGGGCGTACCCATCCCCATGTTCTTCTGCGAGGACTGCGGCAAGCCATACTGCACGCCGGAGTCCATCGACAAGGTGGCCGGTATCTTCGCCAAGGAAGGCTCCAACGCATGGTGGGCTATGGACGTGACCGAGCTGATGCCGGAGGGCGCCAAGTGCGACTGCGGCTGCACCAGCTTCCGCAAGGAGAAGGACATTCTGGACGTGTGGTTTGACTCCGGCTCCACCTGGTCCGCCGTCAGCGACACCCGGCCTGAGCTGCGCTACCCCGCCGACCTGTATCTGGAGGGCGGCGACCAGTACCGCGGCTGGTTCCAGTCCTCCATGCTGACCTCCATCGCCGTCAACGGCGTGGCTCCCTACAAGGAGATCATCACCCACGGCTGGACCGTGGACGGCAAGGGCCGGGTCATGCACAAGAGCCTGGGCAACGCCATCAGCCCCCAGGACACCATCAAGCAGTACGGCGCGGACATCTTCCGCCTGTGGGTGTCCTCCGCCGATTACACCCAGGATATGCGTTTGTCCAAGGAGATTTTGAAGCAGTTGGCTGACGCCTACCTCAAACTCCGCAACACCTGCCGCTATATGTTGGGCAACCTGAACGGCTTCGACCCCAACAGCGATATGGTGGACGTGAAGGAGATGCTGGAGCTGGACCAGTGGGCTGTGGCCGCCCTGAACACCCTGGTGGGCAAGGTCCGCGACGCCTACGACAACTACGATTTCCACACCGTCTATCGCCTGGTGTATAACTTCTGCGTGGTGGAGATGTCCAACTTCTACCTGGACATCATCAAGGACCGGCTTTACTGCGAGGCCGTGGAGTCCCACGAGCGCCGCAGCGCCCAGTCCGCCATGTACCTGATCCTGAACGCGCTGGTGCGCATCCTGACCCCCATCCTGGCCTTCACCTCTGAGGAGGTCTGGCAGGCCATGCCTCACCGGGCCGAGGACGACACCGAGGCGGCGCTGTTCAACGACATGCCCTCCGCCAACCCCGACTGGGCGCTGACCGAGGAGCAGGAGACCCGCTGGGCCAACCTGCTGGCCTTCAAAGCCGAGGTCAACCAGGCTTTGGAACAGGCCCGCACCGCCAAAATCTGCAAAAAGTCCACCGACGCCAAGCTGACCCTGGTGCTGGACGAGGAAGGCTGGGCCGCCTACGAGACCATCCAGGATATGAACCTGGCCGACCTGTTCATCGTCTCCGAGGTGGCTGTGGAAAAGGGCGATGAGCGCAGCATCCGGGTGGAAGTCCACACCGCCCCCAAGTGCCCCCGCTGCTGGCTGCACAACGCCGCCATCACCGAGGAAGGCGGGCTTTGCCCCCGGTGCGCCAACGCCATCAAGGGCCTGGAACTGTAACTCTGTTTTTCATCAATGCGACCCCGCACTTTTTGGGTTCTATGTCAAGAGTTGGGGCAGAGAAAAATAACCCGCAAAAATAGT
>JAJPXR010000072.1 GCA_021205375.1 Clostridiales bacterium
CCCAGCGCCCCCCGCTGGATGAGCGTGTTGCGAATTTCCTGGATGACGTTGGCCCGGTGGACGGGCAGCGCGTCCTCAAAGACGTTGTACATCTGCCGGGCGACGGCGGCCAGGTCCCCGGCCTCCAGCGCGGCGATGAGGCCGTCGGTGTTGGGGCGACAGCGGATTTTCATGGTGTCCAGCCGGTTATACAGCTCCGGGGTGGACACCGGGAACCCCGGTTTGCACATGACGATGGCGCAGGCGGGCATGGGGGCCAGCCGGGTCAGCACTTCCCCCCGGCCCTGGGCCAGCATGGTGCCGCCCAACACGCAATAGGGGACATCGGACCCCACCTGCTCCCCCAGCTTTGCCAGTTCCTCCGGGGAGAGACCGGCGCCGCACAGCTCATTCAGCCCCCGCAGGACGGCGGCGCCGTCGCTGCTGCCTCCGGCGGTGCCGGCGCAGACGGGGATGTGCTTGTCCAGCCGGATGACCAGGCCGTTCAGGTCGGTCCCTGTGGCGCGGGCAAAGACCTCCGCCGCTTTGACGGCGATGTTCCGCCCGTCGGTGGGCAGAAAGCCCCAGTCCGCGGCCAGGGAGATGCCCGTTCCGCCGGTCAGGGTCAGGGTCACGTCGTCGTGGAGGGACACCGACTGCATGACCATTTTCAGGTCGTGAAACCCGTCGGGCCGCTTGCCCAGCACGTCCAGAGTCAGGTTCAGCTTGGCATAGGCCGGCAGCGTTAGCTGGGTCATTTGATCTTCTTCGCCTCCAAATAGAAACGCTTGTCGCAGGCTTCGCCCATGGAGAAGGTCTTGCGGGGCAGCGCCCCGTCGTGGATGACCCCCTTGAACAGGTCCGCCTTGTGGATGGAGGGCAGCAGGAAGCCGATGTTGCCGGGCCGTCTGCCCAGCTCGGTGGTCACGTCCTCGCCGTGGACGTAGTCCACATAGCCGTCATCGTTGGCGGTCAGGTAGTAGTCCAAAAAGCCCTGGAGGGACCCCACCGCAAGTTGGGCCACCGGGTCGGGGATGGTGATGGTCCCCTCGCCCTTCTCCCAGACGTAGCGGAAGGTCTGGCCCTCCCCCTCGCCGTAGTGGGTGCCGGGGTAGTAGCTCACCAGGTCCGCCAGCAGCTTTTCCGGGTCCACGGAGAACACCACCCGGTGGATGGCCTCGAAGTCCAGGGAGTCGTCGTGGAGGTTGACCAGCTCCACCGTGGCGTACCGGGCGGGGTGGTGTTCCCAGTCCAGCTCCGGGTGCAGCTCCTTCTGCTCCAGGTAACAGGCCCGCGCCGTGGCCAGGGAATGGTTGCCGTCGCCCACGGCGAAGAGCATGGGCGCCTCTCCCTGGGCGTCGTACAGCTCCTCGAAGCGGCTGGGGTCGTTCAGCTCATTCAGCTCTGCGCAGATGGTCGCCTTCTGTTCCTCGGTCAGCAGGTAGCCGGTGATGTGGCCTCCCTGTTCCATCAGGTCGAAGTCGTAGACCATTTCCATGTCGTCGGTCTCATAGGTCAGTTGCTCGATGATCTGCTTTTCCGGGTCATCCATTAGCAGCAGCACATGGGACAGCTCCAGCGCCGCCCCCCGGCGTATTGCCATGCGGGGCGGGATGCGCGCCACGACAGTGGCCTCAGTGGCGCGGATGAGGGTCTCCCGGCTGCCGTCGTAGTCATAATCCTCCAGGTCGATGGCCCCCACCAGCCCCCGGCGGAGTTGTCCGCCGGACAGCCAGCGCTCCACGTAGATCAGCGCGTCGGGACAGGCCCGGAAGTTGCCCTCGGCCAGGTACTGGTCCATGGTCCGGTTGATGGAGGCCCGCCGCTGCATGGTGTTGCCTTCCCGCAGGTAGAACTCAGGCAAAATCATGTTCAGGGTGGAGGGCGCGTCCCCCACATAATCGGCCACCCGCTGCCAGTAGTCCGGCTGGGAGGTGTATTGGTCACAGGCTACCACGCTCCACTTGCTCATATCGCAGTCGGTGGGCAGCAGCAGATCCGCCGGGCGGAAGGCGGGCCAGTTCAATTTGTTTGCCATGTGGCACCTTGCCTTTCTGGGGCGGAAGGGATACTCTGCCCCGGATAACCGTGAATATTGTCAGTCGTGCCTCATTTTGGCGGTTTGGTTATCCCTTTTGTCCTGCATAGTAGAAGCTATCCACAGAGAACTGCAGTTTGATAATTGCCCACCCCTCTTGCCTCCCCTGAAAGGGGAGGAGGGCCGCCGCCTTTAGGCGGTGGCGGAGGGGTTTCTGACGCAAGATCAAAACAAGAGTGAAAACCATATTCGTCCGTTCTTTTACTTCATCGCGCCCCGGATAGCGGCCAGCAGGTCGTCAAAGGAGGTGAAGGCGGGGATGTCGGGATAATCCGCCTGGATCTGCGGTGTGCTGCGGAACAGGAAGCCCGCTTTGCTGGCCTGGATCATGGCCAGGTCGTTGAAGCTGTCTCCGGCGGCGATGGTGTCGTAGCCGATGGACTGGAGGGCCTTCACCGTGGTCAGCTTGGACTGGGCCACCCGCATGTGGATGCCGGTGATCATGCCGTCCGGGGCCACCTCCAGGGTGTTGCAGAACAGGGTGGGCCGCCCCAGCTTCTCGATGAGGGGCATGGCGAACTGCTCGAAGGTGTCGCTGAGGACGATGACCTGGGAGAAGCCCCGCAGCTCATCCAAAAATTCCTTTGCGCCGGGCAGGGGGTCGATGGTGGCGATGACGTCCTGAATTTCCTTCAGGCCCAGGCCGTGTTCCTTCAATATATCCAGCCGGTACTGCATCAGCTTGTCGTAATCCGGCTCGTCCCGGGTGGTGCGCCGCAGGGCGTCGATGCCGGTGGCCTCGGCGAAGGCGATCCAAATTTCCGGGACCAGAACGCCCTCCATGTCCAGGCAGGTGATGTACATAGTTGATTCCCCCAATGAAATAGCAATGATAAGTGCGTCGATGTATCGTCACTCCCCGCAAACCGGGGAGTACACAGTCAAAAGGTTATTCTAATTCAGTATACACGGTTTTCGCCCCAAACACAATACCCGATTTGTTGTATTTCTGGCACGATAACGTCAAAAAACCGTGCCTCCCCGGAGAAGGAAAGCACGATTTTGTTCGAATCCGTTATATTATTGTTTTGCCATCCGTTATGTAAGGATACGCCGCACCGCCACCAGCCTGCTGGTGTTCACCGCGCAGATGATGATGCCGTGATTGGTGTCGAAGGCGTTGACCATCTGGCCGCCGCCCATGTAGATGCCCACGTGACCGTCATAGCAGATGATGTCGCCGGGCTGGGCCTCGCTGTAGCTGACCCCGGTGCCGCAGTAGCGCAGGCTGCCGGAGAAGTGGGGCAGGGAATAGCCGAAGTGGGCGTACACGCTGACCACAAAGCCGGAGCAGTCGCAGCCGTTGGTCAGGCTTGTCCCGCCCCAGACGTAGGGGTTGCCCACGAACTGCACCGCGTAGGCCACCACGTCCGACCCGGTGACGCCGGAGGACGAGGACGAACTGGAGGATGACGACGAGTTAGACGAAGAAGAACTGGAAGAAGCGCTGGACGAGGAGGAAGAGGAGCTGGAGGACGAAGAAGTGTTAGACGAGGACGAAGAGGAACCGGTCTCTTCCTCGCTGCTGTCGCTCTCCGCGTCTGTGCCGGAGCCGGAGGAGGTCTCCTCCTTGGCGTCAGACGTTTGCCCGTTGGATCCTTTCCCGGCGTCCGTCTGGGCGGAGGTCTCCGCTTCCTTCTCAGCGGCTGCTTTGGCCTCCGCTTCGGCGGCTGCCGCAGCCTCCCGTTCGGCGGCCTGCTGCGCCTCCAGCTCTGCCTGTCGTGCGGCCTCTTCCGCGGCCTGCTGCGCCGCCAGCGTCTCCGCTTCGAGGATGTCCGCCTCCAGGTCGCCGCACTCCACGGTCACAGAAGCCAACTGCTGGGCATAGAGGTCGATGTTCTCCTCGATTTCCGCCAGGACCGCGGCGGCCCGGTCCTCGTTGGCCTGCATCTGGTCCTGCTCGGTCTGGAGCTGGGAGAGAACGGCCTCCTGTTCCTCCTTGGCCTCGGTCAGCGAGGATTGCGTTTCGGCGATCTCGGCCTCCAGGTCGGTCATCTGCTGGAGGATGCTGTTGTCATATTGGAGGATGGTGTTCATGTCCTCCAGGGCGGTCAGCAGCTCAGTGATGGTGCTGGAGGAAAACACCGCCTCCCAGATGGTGACGGAGCCGCCCTGTTCCATCTGGCTGACCCGCTGGCAGTACAGCTCATAATAGTCCTCGTAGTCGCTTTCGGCCTGGGCCAGCTCCGCCGCCGTTGACTCAATCTGCTCGTCATAGCTGTCCACCAGGGCGGTGGTGGCGTCGATTTGGTTGGCGAGGACCTGGTTCTGTTCCTCCAGAAGCTGGTATTCTTCTACCGCTGCGGCCTCTTCGTCGGCCAGCGCGTCCAGTTGGGTCTGGCACTCTTCTGCCTGGGCCTGGAGCGCCGCCTGCTGGGCTTTCAGGGCGTCGATGTCGTCGGCGTCCACCGCCAGGGCGTAGAGGAAGATTTGAGACGCCAGCATCAGCACGAAAACCGCCGCCAGCACAATGGCCACGATGCGCACGATCAGCTTGTGACGGCTGGCGCTGCCGTATTTCTTATGGTCGTCGTTGCTCATGGCCGGTTTGCTCCTTTTCATTATGAGCTATTAGCTGTTGGCTCTTAGCTATTAGCTTGCAAGTTCTTTGTTTTTCCGTGTTACGTTTATCGTTTGCATTGCCTTACAAATGGCTGGATTCACGCTTCACTTTTCTTTTTTGCTGTTCCCTTTTGGCTTGCGATGCGTAGCTTACAGCTAGCAGCTCATTTACACCTTCAACAGTCTGCGGATGGCGGCAACGCTGCCAAAAATTCCAATGAACAGCCCCCCGCCCAGGTAAACCGCAAACACGACAGTTTGGACCTGCCGGAAGGGGATCACATAGAACAGATCGGCCAGTTGATAGGATTCCACGATTTGCTGGAACACCTCGTAAAACCCACGCTCCAGCGCGCAGGCCAGAGCGCCGCTGAGCAGGCCCATCACCGCGCCCTCCACGACGAAGGGGCCGCGGACAAAGCCGTTGGTGGCGCCCACCATTTTCATCACGGCGATCTCTTCCTCCCGCCCCTGCATGGCCATGCGGGTGGTGTTGAAGATGACCAGCAGGGAGACTGCCAGCAGTGCCGCCAGCAGCAACGCAGCCACGGCGACGACCACCTTCCGGGTGGAGGAAAAGCCCTCCGCCACGGACAGGGAGACCGTCACATGGTCCACGCCGGACAAAGCCTCCACCTGGTCCGCCGTCTCCTCCAGCCCGTCGATGTCCTCCACGTAGACGGTGTACCGGGCGGGCAGCAGGTCCTCCGGCAGGTCCGCGAACAGCCGGTCGCCTTCCTCCATCTGTTCCAGGTAATTTTCCATGGCCTGCTCGGAGGAGATGTAAATGGCCTCCCGCACGTTGTCCACGGCCAGGATGTCGCGCTCCATCCCGGCGGCCTCATCCTCGTCCATGCCGTCCTCCAAATAGGCGACGAACTCGTTCTCGTCGATGAGCTGACCGATGTTGTAGTCCAGATTTTCAGCCAGCAGCGCAAAGCTGCCGGTCAGCGCCAGACAGGCGGTGATGACGGCCACGGAGCCGAGGAACATCAGCAAATGCCGCCGTATCCCACGGAAGCCCTCTCGGATGTAATAAATGGTCAACGCCTTCCTTTCGCCCCGGAGAACTCGTAAGTTCCCTGCTGCCGGTCCCCGACGATGCGGCCCCGGTCCAGGTAGAGCACCCGCTTGTTCATCGCGTCCACCAGCGCCTTTTCGTGGGTGACCACCAGCACGGTGGTTTTCAGCTCCTGGTTGATGCGGTCAAACAACTGGAGGGTGTCCTGGCTCAGCTCCGGGTCCAGGTTGCCGGTGGGTTCGTCCGCCAAAATCACCTCCGGCCGGTTCATCAGCGCCCGGGCGATGGAGACCCGCTGCTGCTCTCCGCCGGACAGCTCGTGGGGGAAGCGCTGCTTTTTGTCGGCCATCCCCACCCAGCTCAGCACTTCGTCCACCCGGTCGTCGATGAAATAGGGGTCGATGTTGATGACCTTCATGACAAAGGCCAGGTTTTCCGCCACCGTCTTGGTCTGGATCAGCCGGAAATCCTGAAAAACGACCCCCAGCGTCCTGCGGTAAAAGGGGACCTTGCGGTGCTTGAGCCGATTCAGGTCGAAGCTGTTGACCTGGATGTTTCCCCCGGTCAGCGGCTCCTCCTTGGTGATGAGCTTAAAGATGGTCGTCTTTCCCGAACCGGACGGCCCGACCAGAAAGACGAACTCGCCATCCTTCACCTGGAAGGTGGCGTCCTGAACGGCAAGCTGCTCTGCCCCTTTATATCGTTTGGAAACGTGCTGGAAGTCGATCATGCTGAAGTATCCTGCCTAAAAGCATTTTCGACAAATAGTATAGTGTTTTTTTAGCCGGATGTCAATACAGGACACGCAGCTTTGCAAAAAAAAGAGGTTCTATGTCAAGAGTTGGGGCAGAGAAAAATAACCCGCAAAAATAGTGAAGC
>JAJPXR010000099.1 GCA_021205375.1 Clostridiales bacterium
TCAGGTTGGTCGTGACGATCAGCGGCTTGTTGGATTTGTACCGTTCGTCCACGACGGCGTAGACCTGTTCCATCGCGTAATCCGTGCTGCGTTCGATGCCCAGATCGTCGATGATGAGCAGCTCGTACTCTGTCAGCGAAGCGATGTACCGGTAACGCTGCTCCGAGTACATCCCGCCCATTTTGTTCAGGATTTTGGAGAAGTTGGTCATCAGCACTGGAACACCGGTCTCCAGCAGGGCATTGGCGATGCAGGCCGCGGTGAAGGATTTTCCTGTTCCAACATCGCCCCAGAGCAGCAGCCCCAGATTATTTTCCTTCATCTGCGGCCAGTTATCCACATACCGCCGTGCCATCTGGATGCTGGGGCTGTCCTCCGCGCTGGCAAACGTCCAGTTGGCCAGCGCTGGTTCCTGGATGCCGCTGGTTTTCAGGCTGCGAATCCGGCTGCGCCGGTTCATCTCCGCCAGTTCCCGCAGGAAGGCTTCATCATCCTGTGCCATGTCCACACAATCGGTCATAAGCTGTCACCGCCTTCAAAAGTGTAATTTTCGTGGCTGTACGTCGGTTTCGCCGGAGGTTTCTGCCTGTCCCGCCGCGCCCAACTCCGAATGGTGGCCAGGTGGCTCTTGTAAGTTTTCCCTGTTGAGGCGATATACTCCGACAGACGCTCGATGCGCTGCTGGTAGTCCAGAGGAAACTCCGCCTGGAGATCTTGAAACTCAGCCTCCGACAAAAGCACGTTGCGATACTGCCCGTGTTGGTGGCGCGGCTCTTTCTCCCTCTTTCTTTTATTTGAGTCAGTATTTGATTTTTCTTTACTTAATTGTTCTTTATTTAATTGTGGCGGGTTTCCCGGACGCGGTTTCTCCGCATCCGGTTTTGCCGTATCCGGGGTATCCGTGTCCGGTTTTACCGCGTCCGGGTTTTCCGCACACGGTTTTTCCGTACACGGCGCATGGGGCATTTCATAGATGACGTACTCAATGCCACCCATCTTCCCGTCCTCCCGGCGGAGCTGGTGCCGCTCCAGATAGCCGCACTGTTCCAGCTCCTGCAAGGTCTTGACGATGGAATCCTTGCCCTCCTTGCAAATGGCCACCAGCCCCCGAACGCTGTAATCCCAGCTTTCCGGCAGGCTCAGACAGAGGGACAGAAGGCCCTTTGCTTTCAGCGTCAGGTTCTGGTCGCGCAGATGGTAGTTGCTCATGGTCGTATAGTTGGTATTTTTCTCAACGCGAAATACTGGCATTTTTATTTCTCTCCTTTGCGGCGGTTGTGCTTGCGGTAGGGGCAGCGCTTGTAGCGGCACCGAACGCCCCGGCTCCCGTGGATGTGATACCGGCAGAACCGGCAGTCCGGGAACTTCCCGTCCCGGTTCTTGTCGTACCAGACTGCGGCTTTGCTATCCAGCGAATAGCCGTCCTGGGTGTAGTTGCGATTTTCCATCTTGGCATCCCTCCATTTTGGTTTGGGCAAAAAGAAAGAGCGTACATCTGCCCCGTGGTGGGGCGATATACGCTCAGTCTTTTATGTATTACAGCAGCTATTTGGAGGTTCCGTCACTTATGCTGATTGGTCTTTCTTGCTTTTTCAATCAGCGCGGAATTGCTGGAAACCGAGAACTTTGTTTGCTCTCTGACTTTCTTCACTTTCGGATAGGTCTCCAGCCCCAGGTGGTTCAGCAGCGCACTCCACCGGTCCGGTAGTCCACAAATTCTGGCTACGGTGAGCCAACAGGGAGAGACCGATTTGTTGCGCCGCTGGTCGAAGTCCTCAGCGGAGCTTGCCCTGATGCGGTGAAATTCCTTGACAAATCTGCGTGCCACTTCCTCTTGGGACAAATCTCCATAGGGCGACATGACTGTTCGCGTGGTTGGCGCAAGCGGATAATAACGGTCTCGAAACTCCGCCGCCGTCATGTGAAAAATACGTTCCACCGTCGGGTGACGCGGCAGTCCCTTTCGGTCAAAATCCCTGGTGGTGATGTTCCGCTGATGTTCCAGCACGAACTGGTCACAGGCGTCGAAAATCAGCTCTTTTGTCCACTTCATGGTATGTAGCGTGTCGCGGCACAGGGACAGTGCCTCTATCACCTCTGTTTCGTCTGGACGGTTCGATTGGCGAACCAATTCGGCTGCGATTTCAAGGGCGGTTTTGATAGTCATGTCGTATCTCCTCGCAAAAAGTTACAGTGACAGGCATAGTTGCCTGCTGCATCTGTTTCCATCCGAAAGCCGAAGCCACAGGATGGGAGCGCAAATTGCTCAACACTTTCTACCAGAAACTCACACGAGCAGAGGAGTGATGCACTCCGTTTCCAGCCGCTTTTCTCACAATGCTGGTCGCTTAAATTCAATGATTCCAACATTGTCAATGGCGTTTAACGATGTTTTACATCACAAGACACTCATCGGCACCCCATAGGTGGAAAACTTCACCTGATACTGCTCACAGTCGAAGTTGTCGATGGCCTTCATCAGCCCGATACAGCCGATTTGAAACAAATCGTCCATGCTCTCCCCTCGCCCCGCGAACCGCTGAATGACGGAGAGCACCAGACGCAGATTTCCCTCGATCATCTGCTGCCGGGCCTCCTTGTCGCCCTGCTTGACCCGCTTGAGCAGCTCGGTCATCTCCTCGTTTTTCAGTACCTTTAATTTGGCGGTGTTTACGCCGCAGATCTCCACTTTGCCCCGCATAAAAATCAGGCCCTCCTTGCCGGATGTGGTAACACCAGTTTTCCCGGCAAAGGGGGCGGCTATGCAGTCGGTTTCGGGGAGGTTTTGGGGCAGGGGAGGATAGCGAACCCCTCCGGCAGCGCATTGCCGCCGGAGGGGAACGATTGGTTTCAGTCTCTCAGTTGAATCAGTGGAAGTTACTTCTTCGCCGGAGCCACGTCCTCGCGGTTGAAGATCTCGCGGTTCAGCGCGTGATTCTGGTGGGAAACGATGATGGTGCAGACCGCGTCGCCGGTGATGTTGACGGCGGTGCGCAGCATATCCAGGATACGGTCAATGCCCATGATGAGGGCGATGCCTTCGGTGGGCAGACCCACGGAGGTCAGCACCATGGACAGGGTGATGAGGCCCACAGAGGGGACGCCGGCGGTGCCGATGGAGGCCAGGGTCGCCGTGGCGATGACCGTCAGGATCTCCGTGGGGCCGAGGTTCACGCCGTAGACCTGGGCGATGAAGATGACCGCCACGCCCTGCATGATAGAGGTGCCGTCCATGTTGATGGTGGCGCCCAGGGGGATGGTGAAGGAGGAGATCTTCCGGGAGACGCCCAGCTTATTGGTCAGGGTGTCGATGGACAGGGGGATGGTGGCGTTAGAGGTGGCGGTGGTGAAGGCGAACATCTGCACCGGGAAGAACTTTTTCAGGAACTTGATGGGGTTCAGCCGGGTGAAAACCACCAGCAGCAGCATATACACGCCGAAGCACTGGATGACCAGGGCCAGCGTGACCGACCCCATGTACTTGAGCATGGGCAGGAAAGCGTCAAAGCCGATGCCCGCGAAGGTCTTGGCGATCATGCAGAACACGCCGATGGGGGCGATGGTCATGATGGACATGGTCATTTCCATCATCACGTCGTTAAACTGGCTGAAGAAGTTGGCTACGGTGCTGGCCTTGCTGCCCAGCTTGGCCAGCATCACGCCCACAAACAGCGCAAAGACGATGATGGGCAGCATATCGCCCTCGGCCAGCGCGTTGATGGGGTTGGTGGGGATGATGTTCAGCAGCGTGTCGGCAAAGCTGGTGGACTCTGCTACCGTCACCTCGGAAGTCTCGATGGCGTCCAGGGAGATGCCGATACCGGGGTTGATGAGGGAAGCGATGCTCAGGGCGACGCACACCGCGATAGCCGTGGTACACAGATAGAAAATGATGATGCGCACGCCCACGCCGCCCAGGGTCTTGGTGTCGCCGATGGCCATGCTGCCGCACACCAGGGAGCAGAACACCAGCGGGACCACCAGCATTTGCAGCAGGCGCACAAAGCCCTGACCGATGACGTAGAGGATACCGT
This sequence comes from Clostridiales bacterium, assembly GCA_021205375.1. GTDB lineage: Bacteria > Bacillota > Clostridia > Oscillospirales > Oscillospiraceae > Onthomonas. The sequence goes on from JAJPXR010000099.1 coordinate 4,035, forward strand.
TGATGATGATGGTGTCCCGGATGTAGCCCTCCGGCATAAAGTAGTGGATGAGTATGCCCACGATGGCGCCGCCGATGAGCGCGATAAAAATCTGGGAGGATAAGCCCAGCTTCTTCTTTTCGGTTTTCTCTTTTGCTGCCATTAGCCCTTTCCTCCTGTCGCTTTGATGTAGTCGGCCAGCGCCGTTTTCCAATCCTTGGGTTCTTCCAGCCCCTCCAGCCGGAGCATCATGTTGTCCAGCACGGAGTACTTGGGCCGCATCCCGTGGTCGCTGTCCACCGGCACCAGGTTGGCGGTTTTTCCGGTGAGGCGCAAAACCTCTTGGGCAAACTCATACCGGCTGCAACTGCCCTTGCAGACCGCGTGGTAGATGCCGTAGATGTCCTGGTCGATGAACTGCTTGATGACCTTCGCCAGCTCCGCAGCGCTGGTGGGGCAGGCGATCTGGTTGATGGGAACGCGAAGCTCCGCGCCGCTGTCCGCGGCCTCCAGCACGGTGTTGACAAAGTCCTTGCCAATGCCGTACACCCAGGAACTTCTGACGATGACATAGCGGGTGCTCAGCGACACGATCATCCGCTCCCCGGCGTACTTGGATTTGCCGTAGACGTTGTTGGGCATGGCCACGTCAAACTCCGTGTAGGGGAAGGACTTGTTCAGGTCGAACACGTCGTCGGTGGAGAACTGGATGACCTTGCAATTGACCGGCTCCGCTTCGGCGGCGATGTTCCGCGCGCCCAGGGCATTGACGCGGTAAGCCTCGTCCGGGTTGTCCTCGCACTGCTGCGGGTCGGTGATGCCCGCGCAGTTGATGACCACGTCCGGGCGGTTGCGCTGCATGTACATCCGCACCTCGTCCCGGTCGGTCACGTCCACCTCGTCCTTGTCGGTGGGGAAAAGCTCATAGGATTGCAGGTTCAGCAGCTCCATCAGCGCGGAACCCACGTGGCCCTTCACCCCGACAATCCAAATTTTTTTCATTGTTTCATCATCTCCTTAATACTTTGAAACGTTTCGTTTCACTATATCATATTTTGTCACCAAAAGCAACCAAAACATGGCGACAAAAATAAAAAATCAACATTCATCAAAGAATTTGTTGCGGTTTCGGAAGAAACAGATGCAGCAGACAGGTTTTCGCCGCCTTGCCGCAAAAAATACCCCTGACGTGGCCGCAGAAAACGAGACCGCGTCAGGGGTACTTGCGCCCGGCCCGGAGGGGACCGGACAGGAGAAGAAAACTCAGATGCTGTCGATGAAGTCAGAGATGAAGTGCAGCGCCACGCCCACGCAGGTGGACCAGCTCAAGTCGCGGGACAGCTTCAGGAAGTCGCCGGTGGTCTCGAAGGAGCTGATGTTGCGCAGCCGGAACCGCAGGTCGTCCAGGTAGGGGCCCATGAAGTGGGCCAGCACGCCGCCCAGGATGATGTCGCAGTCCAGCACCATGCGGATGTTGTTGATGCCGATGGCCAGGTGGTCCAGGTAGTCGCTCCAAATCTTCTGGTACTCGGTGTTGCCGGCCTCCAGCGCCTCGAAGAACTCTTCACGGGTGATGCCCAGGTCGGAGGAGATGCGGGCGGTGGAGCAGTATGCCTCCAGGCAGCCGCGGCGTCCGCAAAGGCACCGCTGCCCGCCGGGGACGATGCACATATGGCCGAACTCGCCGCTGTGGTGGTGGCGGCCCATGTAGCGCACGCCGTCCAGCAGCACTGCGCCGCCCACGCCCCGCTGGATGGAGAGATAGACCATGTTGTCGTGTTCCTGGTGGTTCCACCATTCGGCCACGCCGCCGGCGTTGGCGTCGTTTTCCACGAAGCAGGGATAGGGGATGTGCTCCGTCAGCTTGGCGATGGAGATGTCCTTGGAGGACAGGGTGCGGGAGAGGGTGACGATGCCCCGGTCGATGTCGGGGATGCCGGGCAGGGCGATGCCCACCCCCAGCAGACGGCTGCGGTCGATCTCATTGCTGTCCAGGAAGGACTCCAACTGGCTGCCGATCTCCTGGAAATAGGCGTCGCTGTCCTCAAAGTCGTGGGCGATGGTCTTTTGCGCTATCACCTTGGCCCGCAGGTCGATGCAGACGATGTGGATGTGGTAGTTAGAGAGCATGATGCCCACGCTGTACTTGACGTTGGAGGCCACGCCAATGGCCCGGGGCTTCCGCCCGCCGGTGGAGTCGAAGGTGCCCTGGGTCTCCAACAGGCCGACCTCCTGCAATTCTTTCAGGTTCTGGCCCACGGTGGGCAGACTCAGGTTCAGCGAGTGGGCCACGTCCTGCTTGGTGACAGGAGTATCGGAGGGGTAGATATAGCGGAAAACCCGGTTGCGGTTTTGTCTCCGAAGCTCAGCGGTGTTATAGGTCGGCATTTGTCATCATCCTTTGCATAAAATTGTAGTATCGTTGGGGGAGAATCATAGAATAAATAGAACTGTCCAAGGGTCTATTTGATTTCTTTTAGAAAAGTGCCTATACACTTATAT
>JAJPXR010000110.1:0-26835 GCA_021205375.1 Clostridiales bacterium
AATTTGGGGCCAGGTGCTTTACCTGACCCCAACATTTATTATAGAACCCCTTTTTGTAGGGTTCCGCCGTGACGGACAGCACCTGATACCCCGTCTTTTCGATGGCGGCGCGAAGCTGATCCTCCGGGATGTCCGCCTCGGTCAAAATCACCGTCTCCCCCTTGCTGTGGGAGGAGGTGACCTTCTTCACGGGGAAGGCCCCGCGGACGGCGTCGTTCACATGGCTCTCGCACATGCCGCACATCATGCCGTCGATTTTCAATGTCAGCTTTGTCATTGTAAATACCTCCGATAGTTGTATTGTTTGGCAGATAATGAATCGTTTCCAGTGTTTTGCACAACGGAGAAGATGCTTCGGCTCAAAAAAGTTCCGTTCCTGAATTGACCACCCCTCTTGCCGCCCCTGAAAGGGGAGGAGGGCCGCCGCCGCAGGCGGTGGCGGAGGGGTTTCGCCTATAAACTGAGTAAAAGAGAGAATCAACAGTGCTTTTTCTGCGCAGGATAGAAGGCGGTCCTTTCAGGAGGACCCATTGCACATTGCACATTGCAAATTACTAATTGGCCTGTTTCCGGTACTGGGAAGGGGAGACCCCGAACTCCTGCCGAAAGGCAGCGCCGAATTGACTGACGCTGCCGTACCCCACCTGCACGGCCACCTCCGCGATGGGCAGGGAAGTGGTGCGCAGCAGCTCCGCCCCCCGGCGCAGCCGCTCTTGCCGCAGGCAGGTGTGGAGAGGACAGCCGTAGAGCTGGCGGAAGCAGCTTTTCAGCAGGGTAGAGGAGGCGTGGAACCGGCTGGACAGGCCGGGGATGGTCAGGTGTTCACCCAGGTGGGAGAGCATATAGTCGTGGACCTGGCGGGTGATTTGAATCTGGCGGCTGTCGTAGTAAGCGGCCCAGGGAGCGGTGGAGACGCTCAGCCCCTGACGGCTCAGCAGATACAGCAGCTCCAGCACCTTGAACGCGCAGTAGTCGGCCTGTTCCCCGGCGGGGAGGCGGGCCAGCACCTGGAACAGCGCGGCGGTCCAGCCGTCCCGCTCCAGCGCGGCGCAGCCGCCGCGGGCCTCCAGCAGGGCGTCGATGGCGGCCCAGTCCAGCGGGGCAGGGAGGGGCCGGTCAGCGACCCGGCGGCGGTCCACCGCCAGCAGGATGCAGGCAGTCCCTGCTGCGTCTGCGGAATCTCGCCGGGGAGTGGCCTCCCCCCAGCGGTCCAGCAGCAGCACGCTTTTCTCGCCCATCTGCGCCGCCCTGCCGCCGGGCAGGTCGATTTGCAGCCGCCCTTCCCGGCAAAAGGCCACCCCCAGGCAGTCCCCAGGCGGCGCAGGCCCACAGGAGGCCCCGCCGCAGACCCATACCCCAGGGCAGCGGTCACAGGCGCTGTTCGGTTGTACGGGTGGGTTTTCCATAAGACGGCTCCAAAACGATGTAAGTTGGGATAGATGTTAGCGTCAGCTAACCTATTATAAGGGCAGAAAGAGGGGAAAGTCAATAGCAAAATCGCCGGAAATCGAAAATGAATTGTAAAGTTGCACAAAAAAAGTGATTGTTTTTTGTGGAATGCGAGTCTTGACAGAAATATATTTGTTTGGTAACATAATCACCAGTAGATTGTGACTGGTCATGCAGGCAAGGCCTACGTTTTGAGATGAGATAAATCCCAGTTTATGGGGTATACTATCTTTTTCGGCGCGGCTGTGTCTGTTTTTCTTTTGCTCAAGAGGGGAAGGAACACGAGTGAAGGTTGTCAAATCTTTGAACAACAACATGGTTCTGGCTCGTGATGAGCATGGAGATGAGTGCATTTGCCAAGGTAAAGGCATTGGCTGGCAGAAGCGCAGCGGCGACAGTGTGGACACCTCTCTGATAGAGCGGCGCTTCGTCCCTGAAAACCAGGACGAGAGCCGTCACTTCCAGCAGCTTTTTTCTGAGATCCCCGAAGAATACTGGGCCATCGCAGAGGACGTGGTGGACTATGGCCGCTCTCGCTATGGAGTCAAGGTCTCCCAGAAAATTATTCTCCCCCTGTGCGACCACATGGCGGGCAGCGTGGAGCGCTACCGCAACGGCGTGGTGCTGGAAAACCCCATGCTGTGGGACGTGAAGCGGGTCTATCCAAAAGAGTTCAAAATTGGCAAATACGCCCTGGAATTGCTCGAAGAGCGCTTTGGCGTTGAGATGAGAGATGACGAAGCGGCTTTTTTGGCGTATCACTTTGTTAACGCCCAGTTGGACGGAAGCACCCACGGCGTGTCGCCGGACACCATGGCGACGATGGCTGGTCACGTCATCGACCTGGTGCAGCAGTCCTTCCAAATCACTCTGAATGAGGATGACTGGAACTATCAGCGGTTCCTGACCCACCTGAAATTCTTCGTCAGTCGGGTGGCTCAGCGCCAAACCTACGAGGAGGACAGCCACAACGAGCTGTATGACGAGCTGAAGGAGCGCTACCCCCACGTTTACCAGTGCGTGGAACGCATCGCGGATTATATCCTCATCAACTTCCATTATGACGTTGGCGCCGAAGAGCGGCTTTACCTGATGATCCACGTGGAGCGGGTCACCCGCCGGAGCCGGAACCGGGGCTGACGGAGATTTCTACAATTTAACACTGATTTTTGTACGGGATTGTGACCTTAAGTGGGCAAGGCCTGGGAAAGATACAGGAAGGCCCACAGGACCTGTCTGCTTTTCCGGCTTTGTCCGTTTTCTGTTTTTGGAATCGTATGTTATAGCGGTTGGCGCGCACCGCTTATCATAAAAACCAAATTCTATTCTAGGAGGAAGAAGAAAATGGCATTAGACTATGTCGAGACTTCGAAAAAGATCATCGAAGCCGTTGGCGGTGTCTCCAACATCGCCAGCGCCACCAACTGTATGACCCGCCTGCGTCTGGTCCTGAACGACGAGAGCAAAGCGGACGACAAGAAGGTGGAGAAGATCAAGGGCGTGAAGAGCGTCATTAAACAGGGCGGTCAGTACCAGATCGTCATCGGCAACGAAGTCTCCAACCTCTTCAAGGAGTTCAAGACCATGGGCAACTTCGGCGCGGAGGGCGGCAGCGCTGCTCCCAAGAAGGCCGAGGGCAATCCCATCCAGCGGCTGTTCGGCTTCATTGCGGGGTGTATGACCCCCATGCTGCCCGCCATGCTTGGCTGTGGTATGATGAAGGTGGTGCTGACCCTGCTGACCACCTTTGCAGGGCTGGGTACCGACACCTCCACCTATATCATCCTCAACGCCATGGGCGACTGCTTCTTCACCTTCCTGCCCATCTTCCTGGCCTTTAACATCGCCAAAAAGATGGATGGCTCCCCCATGCTGTTCATGGCCGTGGCCGCTGCGATGGTGTATCCCGACCTGGTCACCCTGCTGGCCGGCGGCTCCCTGGAGCTGGGCACCTTCCTGGGGATGGACTGCACCTATCTCTTCGGCATCCCCGTCATCTGCTCTACCTACACCTCCTCCGTCCTGCCCATGCTGCTGATGGCCCCGGTGATGAAGTGGGTGGAGGACTTCGCAGACCGGGTGTCCCCCAACGTACTGAAATCCTTCCTGAAGCCCCTGATCTTCCTGATTATCTGCGTCCCTGTGGCACTGATCATCCTTGGCCCCATCGGCAACATCATCGGTAATGCCCTGTCCGGCGTGTTCAACACCGCTTACAACGCCTGCGGCTGGCTGACCATCGGCGTTATGTCCGCTATCATGCCTTTCATCGTTATGACCGGTATGCACTACGCATTGGTTCCGTTTATGACAATCAACCTGACCACGCTTGGCTTTGACGCCCTGGTCATCACCACCATGTTCTGCTCCAACCTGGCCCAGGGCGGCGCTTCCATGGGCGTCGGCCTCAAGAGCAAGAACACCGAGACCAAGTCTGAAGGCATCGCCTGCGGCATCTCCGCTATGGTAGCCGGTGTCACCGAGCCTGCTATGTACGGCATCAACCTGCGCTATGGTCGGCCCATGGCCGCCGCTGTCATCGCCGCTGGCATCTCCGGCCTGTGGTGTGGCATCACCGGCGTGGTAGGCTACGTGGCGGGCGGTTCTCCCTCCCTCCTGACCCTGATCCAGTTCATCGGCGGCGACAGCCCCATGCGCGGCGTGATCTGCGGCGCCGTCGGCGCAGTCCTCTCCATCGGCATTTCCTTCGTTCTGTCCTTCATCATGTATAAGGACCCTGCTGTGGAAGAAGGAGAAGAGGAAGAGCCTACTGAGGACGCTTCCGAGTCCGCTCCCAAGCCCCTGGTCCAGACCATCACCCTGTCCGCTCCCATGACCGGCGAGGTCGTGAAGCTGGCCGACGTGCCCGACCAGGTCTTTGCCTCCGGCGCTCTGGGCGAAGGCGTCGCCATCATCCCCACCGTGGGCAAGGTGGTCGCTCCCTGCGACGCAGTCGTTTCCGCCACCATGGACACCAAGCACGCCGTTGGCCTGACCACCCCCGAAGGGATGGAGCTGCTGATTCACGTGGGCCTGAATACCGTGGAGCTGAACGGCAAATTCTATGACTACAAGGTCAAGGAGGGCGACAACGTCAAGCGCGGCGACACCCTCATCGAGTTCGACATCGACGGCATCAAGGGCGCTGGCTATCCCCTCCACACCCCGGTGCTGGTCACCAACTCCGACGAATACGTCTCCATCAAGCCCGTGGACGCGGCCAACATTCAGGCTGGTCAGGACCTGATGACTGTGGTATAATAGCATTATGTAATCCTACCCCTCTGCCCCCGCTTCTGCGGGGGCAGAGCGGAATTATATCACCCTGAAAGGAGCAAATTTATGTCTGTTTTGCGTAAAGACTTCCTCTGGGGCGGCGCGACCGCTGCCAATCAGTACGAAGGGGCCTGGGATGTGGACGGCAAAGGTCCGTCTGTCTCCGATATGTGCACCAACGGCTCCAACGCCACCCCCAAGCGCATCACCCCCACCTTCGAGGAAGGCACCCTTTACCCCAGCCGGGAAGCCACCGACTTCTATCACCACTACAAAGAGGACATCGCACTGGCCGCCGAGATGGGCTTCAAGTGCTTCCGTATGTCCATCAACTGGACCCGTATCTTCCCCACCGGCATGGAGACCGAGCCGAATGAAGCGGGCCTGGCCTTCTACGACAAGGTCTTTGACGAGCTGAACAAGTACGGCATCGAGCCGCTGGTCACCATCTCCCACTATGAGCTTCCCTACGCTCTGGTGGAGAAGTACAACGGCTGGTATGGCCGGGAGGTCATCGACTGCTATATCCGCTACTGTGAGGTCATCTTCGACCGCTATCAGGACAAGGTCAAGTATTGGCTGACCTTCAACGAGATCAACTGCGGCACCATGACCATGGGCGCCGTCCTGTCTCTGGGCACCGTCAAGGACTATTGCGGCCCGGTGACCGAAGTGCCGGACGAGAAGCAGATCCGCTATCAGGGCCTGCACCACCAGTTCGTGGCCAGCGCCAAGGCCATCAAGCTGGCCCACGAGAAGTATCCCCAGTTCAAGATGGGCTGCATGATTTGCTTCGCCACCAAGTACCCCTACACCTGCAACCCCGACGACGTGCTGAAATGCCAGAACGAAATGCGCCAGATGAACTGGTTCTGCTCTGACATCCAGGTGCGGGGCTATTATCCCTCCTATATGAAGCGGTTCTTCGAGGAGAACAACATCACCATCGCCAAGGAGCCGGGCGACGACGAGCTGCTGAAGCAGGGCACCGTGGACTTCTACACCTTCAGCTATTATATGACCGCCTGCGAGTCCGCAGACCCCAACGCGGACGCTGTGGGCGGCAACCTGGTGGGCGGCTGCAAGAACCCGTATCTGAGCGCCAGCGACTGGGGCTGGCAGATCGACCCCAAGGGCCTGCGCTACACCCTGAACGAGATTTACGACCGCTATCAGATCCCGCTGATGGTGGTGGAGAACGGCCTGGGCGCTTACGACAAGCTGGAGGAGGATGGCAGCATCCACGACAGCTATCGCATCGACTACCTGCGCCAGCACATCGAGCAGATGGAAGAGGCCGTCAAGGACGGCGTGGACCTGATGGGCTACACCCCCTGGGGCTGGATCGACGTGGTCAGCGCCTCCACCGGCGAGATGGCCAAGCGCTACGGCATGGTCTATGTGAACAAGTACGACGACGGCACCGGTGACCTGGGCCGCCGGAAGAAGGATTCCTTCTACTGGTACAAGAAGGTCATTGAGAGCAACGGCGACGAGCTGTAAGCAACCGAATCATCACAGAGGGGCAGACACCGAGGGTATCTGCCCCTTTTTTCAAGAGGAAAGGAACATCCTATGTCAAAAATCATTTTTCTTGACATCGACGGGACCCTGGTGGACTACGAGACCCGTGTCCCTCCGTCGGCGGTCCGGGCCATCCGCGCCGCCAGGAGCCGGGGCCACCGGGTCTACTTCTGCACCGGGCGCAGCCGGGCGGAGATTTACCCGGAGCTGTGGGACATCGGCGTGGATGGCATGATCGGCGGCAACGGCAGCTATGTAGAGGACGACGGCCAGGTGCTGCTGCACCAGACTCTCTCGCTGGAGCAGTGCCGCCATGTGGTGGACTGGCTCCACCAGCGGGGGCTGGAGTTCTACGTGGAGAGCAACAGCGGTCTCTATGGCAGCGAACACTTCCGGGAGGCGGGGCGGCCCGTTATCCAGGAGTACAGCAAGCGTAAGGAGGTCGCCAACGCCGGGGAGCTGACGGTGGAGGACGTGTTCCCGGAGATGATCTTCGGCGGCGAGCTGTACCGGGATGATGTGAACAAAGTCAGCTTTATCCTCAGCAGCTATCAGGACCACCTGGACTCTGTGGCGGAGTTCCCCGACCTGCAACCCGGCACTTGGGGCGGCAAGGGAGAGACTGCTCTCTTTGGTGACCTGGGGGTGAAGGACATCACCAAGGCCAACGCCATCGAGACGCTGCTCAGGCACCTGCACGCGGACCTCAAGGACACCATTGCCTTCGGCGACGCCAAGGTGGACATCCCCATGTTGGAATATTGCAACATCGGTGTGGCCATGGGCAATGGCGGCCCGGAGATTTTGCAAATGGCGGACTACGTCACTGCCAGCGTGGAGGAGGACGGGCTTTATAAGGCGTTCGTCCACCTGGGACTGATTGAGGAATAAGAAAAGCTGGTTGTCCATTTTACGTGGAAAATTTGTCTTTGTTGGATAAAAGTGATGACCAATCAACAAGTACTCTCCCCCTTGCCGCCCCTGAAAGGGGAGGGGGACCATGCGAAGCATGGTGGAGGGGTTTGCGCTGAAATTACTGACAAGACTGATTCAAAGGGATAATCAGATAAGTACAAAACCACCGGAGGAAACCTCTTCCGGTGGTTTTTTGCGTCATTCCTGCCCCAGCCCGGCCACAAACGCCTTCATCTCTTTGGCGGAGCGGATGCTGTGGGTGTGCTCCAAAATCGCCCGCTGCCGGGCGGGGGACTGCCGCTCAAAATAGGCCATCGCGCCCGGATTGGCGCACAGCGCCATGCCGAAGCCCAGGGGAAGCTCTCTCATGGGGTCCATTGCGTTCACCTCGGCGGTAGTTTGTCCCAAACAGCCCGGATTCATGCACCCGGAGACAAGCGGAATCGGACAAAACACGCCTTTTCGGATTTTTTTCAAGAGGGAAAAAGCCGTTTGCGCCGACGACGAATTGACAAGCTGAATGGAACCTGATAAACTGTGCATCGGTTAGCAAGGGATAATTCTTTTTACCACGGGCTAACCACCATTTACGGGCAGAGGTTCGCTACAACTAACCCGACACCGGAATCGCCGCGCCAGCGGCTTTTTCACAGGTGAAAGGTTAGCAGTTTCTAACCAAGTGCTGTCTGATTCTAATGAAAGGAAGTATCAAAATGAAGAGAGTATGTTCCCTGCTCCTGTCTCTGGCGCTGATGCTGAGCATTGCCCAGCCCACAGTGCTGGCCGCCGAGCTGGACGCCTCCGACGAGGCGGCAGCCGTCGCCGCCGCCGAAGTGGAAGAAGCTGCGGCTGAGGAAGGGCAAGACCTATTACATCCGTATGCGGGCCTACAAGACCGCCGGCAGCGTGACCTCTTACGCCGGCTGGAGCAAGGTCAAGACCGTCAAGGTCAAGAAGTAAGCCACGCTCGTTCTTACCAACCAAACAACCACAGGCAGGGGCTTCGGCCCCTGCCTTGACGTGCGATGTTAGCTTTTAGCCGTTGGTTGTTAGAGGCTAATAGCTCCAATAGAAAGGAAGATCCCGATTGACAAGGCAAATCGGCTGCCTGCTGCTGGCGGCGGCGCTGTGCGCCCTGACCGGCTGCGGCGGCGCGGCGGAAGTATCGTCTGACGGCGCGACCAGTCAGGCAGCGTCCAGCGCCATCCAAACTGCCCAGGAGACGGAGGAAATTTCCAGCAGCACCCAGCAGGTGTTCGCCATGGACACCTATATGACCGTCACTGCCTACGGCGACCAGGCGGAAGCGGCAGTGTCCGCCGCGGTGGAGGAAATTCAGCGGCTGGACGCTCTGTGGAGCGTAGGGGAAAGTGACAGCGAAATTTCCATCCTCAACGACAGCGGCTCTATTCTCCTCTCTGAGGAGACGGCGGAGCTGGTGGAACGCTCCCTGACCCTGTACCAGGAGACGGAGGGGGCCTTCGATATCACCATTTACCCCCTGATGGTGGAGTGGGGCTTCACCAGTGGAGAGTACCAGGTTCCGACTCAGGAGCGCATCGACGAGCTGCTGGAACTGGTGGGCAGCGACAAGCTGGAATACGACGCCGAGACCCGGCAGTTGACCCTCCCGGAGGGCATGGCAATCGACCTGGGTGGTATCGCCAAGGGCTACGTCTCCAGCCACATCATGGACGTGTTCGAGGAATACGGCGTGGTGTCCGGCATGGTGTCTCTGGGGGGCAACGTGCAGACCTACCGCACCAAGACCGACGGCAGCCTCTGGCGGGTGGGCATTGAGAACCCGGACACCACCGTAGAGGCCCTGTCCAATGTGGACTATGTGGGCATCCTCAGCGTGGAGGACAAGGCGGTCATCACCTCCGGCGGCTACGAGCGCTATTTTGAGGAGGACGGCGTTACCTACCACCATATCCTGGACCCGGCCACTGGCAGCAGCGCCCGCAGCGGCCTGCTCTCTGTCACCATCGTCAGCGAGGACGGCACCCTGGCCGATGGCCTGTCTACCTCGCTGTTCGTCATGGGCAAGGAACGCGCCCTGGAATATTGGGCTGCGCACAGCGACGAATTTGACGCGGTTCTGGTGGAGGAGGACGGCTCCGTCACCATCACTGGCGGGTTGAAAGATTGCTTCGAGTCCGATTTGGACTATACCTGTGTGGAAAACTGAGGGAAACGCAATGAAAAAGATATTGAGTTTGGTCCAACTGCTTCCCGCCGTGGCGGTGGGGCTGGCAGCGGCCATTGGGTTCCAAATCAGTGCCCCGGCGCTGGAGGCCATTGTCTGGCCGGAGGAGCCGGACCTCTCCGCCGTGGCGGAGGACGGCGAAACGCTGAGCCAGCAGGAGACCGAAGCCGTTGTGGAAGAACTGCTGGCCCAGGGGGTCGGCGACTTCGAGGACGGCGTGTATTACGGCTCCGGCACAGGCTTTTCCGGCATCACCCAGGTGGAGGTGGTGGTGGAGAACCGTCAAATCGTCCAAATCAACATTTTGAGTTATCAGGACGACGACAGCTTCTTCAACCGGGCCAAAGGGGTCATTGATTCCGTGCTGACCGCCCAGACCTGGGAGGTGGACACGGTCTCCGGGGCCACCTATTCCAGCCGGGGGATTCTGGAGGCGGTGAAAAACGCCCTGAGCGGCACCAACGAGCTGTCAGAAACGGCGGACAGCGGCGCAACCACAGCGGAACTCACCGTCAGCAGCTACGACGACAGCGCGACCTGGGCGGATGGCACCTATACCGGCTCCGCCAGGGGCTTCGGCGGGACCATCAAGGTCCAGGTCACCATCAAGGACGGCAAAATCACCGCCATTCAGGTGCTGAGCCACTCCGGGGAGACCGCGTCCTATTTCAGCAAGGCCAAAGCCATCATCAGCCGCATCCTCAAGGCCCAAAGTCCCAACGTGGACACGGTCAGCGGGGCCACCTACTCCTCCACGGGCATCCGGGAGGCGGTGAAGGCCGCCCTGAAAAAAGCCGCGGGGCAGTCGGTCTCCACCCTTAAGGAAGAAGAGGACGACCCCCCGGAATCCACCGCCCGCCAGGACATCCCCGTGCCGGAGGGCGCGCCCGCGGACGGCCTCTATACCGGCACGGGGGCGTGTGCGCGGGTAGGCTACAGCGTCACCCTGACCGCCGTGTTCCAGAACGGCGTGCTGACCGCCCTGGAGGATTTTACCCTGGTGGACAACGATGACGAGGACAACGACCCCTTCGCGGCTTCCGCCTGGGCGGGGATGAAAACCAACCTGCTCTCCGGCAGCACCGATGTGGTCTCCGGGGCCACCTATTCCTCCAACGCGATTTTGGCGGCCTATCAGGACGCCTATGCCCAGGCGGTAGCCGCTGGCGGAAGCACGGTGGAAACGCCGGGTGACGATTCCGATGACACCCAGAGCGGCGGCGCGGACGAGGAAACAGACGAGACCGAGGACAACACCGGCACCCAGGACGAGGAGCAGCGCGAGGTCGTGCTGCCCGCCGACGGCACCTATACCGCCAGCGCCCTGTGCGAGCCGGACGAATACGAGGACTTTGAAGCCTATACCCTGACGGCGGACGTGACCTTTGAGGACGGAAAACTGGTGTCCATTGACAACCTGACCTCCACCGATGACAGCAACGCGAAATACTACACCCGCGCCGCCGAGGGCACCAGCAGGTACACTGGCGTGGTGGCCCAGCTCATCGACAAACAGAGCAGCGCAGACATTGACGCGGTGACAAATGCCACCTGTTCCTCCGTGGCATTGGTAGCCATTTACGAGGACGCTTACGCCCAGGCGGTGGCCGCCGCCCAGACGGAGGACGAGGGCGACAGCGATTCCGGCGAAACCGACGATTCAGATAGCGGCGATTTGACCGGCACCCCCGCCGACGGCACCTATACCGCCAGCGCCCTGTGCGAGCCAGACGAGTATGAGGACTTTGAAGCCTATACCCTGACGGCGGATGTGACCTTTGAGGATGGAAAACTGGTGTCCATCGACAACCTGACCTCCACCGATGACAGCAACGTAAAATACTACACCCGCGCCGTTGAGGGCACCAGCAAGTATACCGGCGTGGTGGCCCAGCTTATCGACAAGCAGAGCAGCGCGGACATTGACGTTGTGAGCAACGCCACCTGTTCCTCCGTGGCGATGGTAGCGATTTACGAGGACGCATACGCCCAAGCGGTGGCCGCAAACAGCCAGGCGACCACGGCGGCGGTTGACACAGACGAGGACACCGAAACGGAAGAAGCGGAGCCGGAAGAAACCGCCGAAGAAGCCTCCACCGAGGAAACCGAAGCCGCAGAAGCGGAAACCGCCAGCGAACCCACAGAGGAATCGGCTGTCCCCGCCGAACACGAGGCCGAGGAATCCGCCGCCGAGGAGAAACAGACAACGGAGGATGACGCGGCAGCCGAAGAAACATCCCCACAGAACGAGAAGGAGGACACAGAGGAATGAGACAGTTTATCCTTCGGGCGGTCAATCTGGCGCTGATCCTTGCCATTGGGATGTGTTATCAACAGTACGCTCTGCCCCGCGCGGCGGAGGTGGAGGAGTACAACCAACAGGCAGCCCAGGCCGAGGCCCTGGCGGAGGAATACGCCGCGATGGAGGCGGCGGCGCTGAACCAGGCCGCAGAGGATGAGGCGGAGAGCGGGTATCAGGACGGCACTTACACCGGCACCGGTACCGGCTTCGGCGGGGAGATCATCCTGAGCGTTACCATCGAGAGCGGTGAAATCACCGAGGTGGAAATCGTCTCCGCGCCCGGCGAGGATTCTTCCTATCTCTCCCAGGCCGAAACGCTGCTGGACGACATCGTCACCGCCCAGTCCGCCGACCTGGACACGGTCAGCGGGGCCACCTTCTCCTCCACGGGCATCCTGGAAGCGGCGCAGAACGCGCTGGAGGAGGCAAGTCAATGACAGAGCAGAAAAAGAAGCCGAAGAACCCGGCCCTGGCCCGCCGCCAGCGCCAGGGCTGGGTGCGTGTTGGCGTACAAATCGTGTTTTTCCTGGCGGCCCCTTCGGTCTACGCCTCGGCGTTTTCCGGCCTCAAAGCAATTTTCACCGCCTTCGGGGAAGGGGAGCCGCTGGCTTGGTCCGCGTTCACCACCCATCTGGTGCTGCTGGTGGTCTTCACCATCCTCTTTGGCCGATATTTCTGCGGCTGGGCCTGCGCTTTTGGCGCGGTGGGGGACTGGATTTATCGCTTCTCCCAGTGGGTGCAGAGAAAGACCAAAATCAAGCTGCCCAAGCTGCCGGAAAAGGCGGTCCTTGTGCTGCAATGGATGAAATATGTGACGCTGGCGGCAGTGCTGGCCCTGTGCTTTCTGGGATACGGCGGCGCGGTCAGCCAGAACAGCCCGTGGACGGTGTTCTCCATGCTCATCTCCGGAAATTTCCGGCTGGCGGCCTACGGCCTGGCCATTGTGCTCCTGCTGACGATTCTGGTGGGCATGGCCCTCCAGGAGCGGTATTTCTGTCAGTTTTTCTGCCCGCTGGGGGCGGTGTTCTCCCTGCTGCCGGTGCTGCCCTTTTTCCACCGGCCACGGGACGCCGCCGCCTGCCCCGCCCGGTGCGGCGCGTGTCAGAACAACTGCCCCGCCTCCCTCCAACTGGACCGGGACTCCCTTCGACAAGGGGAGTGCATCCGCTGTGGGCGCTGCTCCGGTATCTGTCCTAGGGGCAACATCTCCACCGCCTTTGGCCTGCTGAAAGGGGACGAACTGTGGCCCGACCTGCTGCGGGGCGGTGTGCTGCTGGCGCTGCTGCTCTTGCTGTGACCAGAAGATTTCTTTGCAAAAAAACGTCGATTGGGACTTGACTTTTCCTTTAGCGGGTGGTAAAGTAACTCTTGCAGTGAGCGAGACCAGTCCTGTTCGATGTGCGCAAGTGGTGGAATTGGTAGACTCGCTGGCTTCAGGTGCCAGTGCTCATTGCGGGCGTGCGGGTTCGACTCCCGCCTTGCGCACCAATTCAGTCCCCGTCTTTTTTGGACGGGGACTTTTTTTGTGGTGAGGCAGGGTTTCCATTCAGAGGCCCATCAAAATTGGAACGACCAATTTTCCTGAAATCGCGTTTTTCCTCTGGACTTTCCGCCTGCTTTATAGTATGATACTCGTGTGAGTGATGAGCAGACCCCTTGTCACAAACCCGAATGTTGCTTCGCCCCGCCCCCTGGAAGAATACGAGTTCTGACGAATGGCCGGACGAACTGCCCTTTGTGTTTGTTTAAAAGAGGTATAGTATGCCCGCATCCTCCGATGCGGGCTTTTTTCTGTGCTTCCGGCGGCGCAGGCTGCAACTGCGAGCGCCGGAAACGCCCCACGAGAGAAAGGAGACGCTTATGAAGACCTCCCTGAACGAGACCCCCGCCTCCAGCCGCACCCACATCACCTTTCTGGGCAGGATGAACAGCGGTAAGAGCGCCCTTGTCAACGCCTTCGCGGGCCACGCCGTCTCCATCGTGGACGGCGCAGCCGGGACCACCACCGACCCCGTCCGCAAGAGCATGGAGATCCACGGCATCGGTCCCTGCGTCCTCATCGACACGGCGGGCTTTGACGACGACGGGGACCTGGGCCAAAAGCGAGTGGAGACCACCCGGCAGGTGGCCCAGGAGACCGATCTGGCGGTCATTCTCTTCACCCAGGAAAATCTGGAGGAGGAGACCGACTGGTTCCGCCTCTTCGCCCAGCAGGATACCCCCGTGGTGGCGGTGGTCAGCAAATGCGACGCCAACCCGGATGTCGAGGCCCTCTGCGCCGCCATTCGCCGGGAACTGGACACCGACCCCATCACCACCAGTGCTGTCACCGGCCAGGGGGTGGACGCCCTGCGGGAGCGGCTGGTGGAGCTGTCCCACCGGACGGAGGGCAAGCGGTTCATCACCGGGAACCTGGTGGGAGAAAACGACCTGGTGCTGCTGGTGATGCCCCAGGACATCCAGGCCCCGGAGGGACGGCTGATTTTGCCCCAGGTGCAGACAATCCGGGAGTTGCTGGACAAAAAATGCCTGGTGATGAGCTGCACCACCGACAAGCTGGACAAAACCCTCTCTGCGTTGGCCTACCCCCCCAAGCTCATCATCACCGATTCCCAGGTGTTCCGGCTGGTCTACGACAAAAAGCCCCAGGAGAGCCTGCTCACTTCCTTTTCCACTCTGTTCGCCGCTTACAAGGGGGACATTCACGCCTACATTCAGGGCGCAAAGGCCATTGACGGGCTGCGGGAGACCGACAAGGTGCTGATTGCCGAGGCGTGTACCCACGCTCCGATGGAGGAGGACATTGGCCGGGTGAAAATCCCCCGGCTGCTGCGCCAGCGCACCGGCCCCGGTTTGACCGTGGACGTGGTCAGCGGCAAGGACTTCCCCGCCGATTTGGGGCAGTACGCCCTCATCATCCAGTGCGGAGCCTGCATGTTCAACCGGAAGTACGTCCTCAGCCGGGTGGCCGAGGCCCAGGCCGCCGGGGTCCCCATGACCAACTACGGGGTCGCCATTGCCCACCTCAGCGGCATTTTGGCGGATGTGGCTATTCCCGAATGAGAGAACAACAAATATAAAAGGAGAGAACACTATGGAGACAAGACTGGCGGTCATCGCCATTATCGTGGAAAACCCCGACAGTGTGGAGGCGCTGAACGCCCTCCTGCACGAGTACGGCAATATCATCATCGGGCGGATGGGTATCCCTTACCACGCCAAGGGGGTCAACCTCATCAGCGTGGCCGTGGACGCGCCCATGGATACCATCAGTACCCTGTCCGGCAAGATCGGACGGCTGGACGGCGTCAGCGCGAAAGTGGCCTATTCCCGTATTTAATTTGCAATTAGCAATGTGCAGTGTGCAATTTTGGCTGCTCCCTTTGCACCAGCTTTCCACCGAGAACTACCATTCTACAACTGACCAGCCCCTTGCCTCCCCTGAAAGGGCAGGGAGGGGCGAAGCCCCGGAAGTGCCGCTTGACGGCGGAGGTGGCGCGGCGTAAGCCGCGACGGAGGGGTTTCACGGCTGCAATAACTGATAAGATTGAGCAAACGGGATACCCCAATAATATAAAAAAGAAAGAGGAACCAAGCTATGGCAATTTACAACCCCAGCTCCCTGAAAGCGGAGGAGTTCATCAACCACGAGGAAATTTTAGAGACCCTGGCCTACGCCGACGCCCACAAGGAGGACGCGGAACTCATCGACCAGATCATCGCCAAGGCCAAAGAGCTGAAGGGCCTGTCCCACCGGGACGCCTCCGTTCTGCTGGCCTGCACCCTGCCGGACAAGGTAGAGCAGGTCTACACCCTGGCGGAGCAAATTAAGAAGGACTTCTACGGCAACCGCATTGTGCTGTTCGCGCCGCTGTACCTATCCAACTACTGCGTCAACGGCTGTACCTACTGCCCCTACCACGCCATCAACAAGCACATCCCTCGGAAAAAGCTCACTCAGGAGGAAATTCGCCAGGAGGTCATCGCCCTCCAGGACCTGGGCCACAAGCGGCTGGCCATCGAGTCCGGCGAGGACCCGGTGAACAATCCCATCGAGTACATCTTGGAGTCCATCCAGACCATTTACTCCGTCCACCACAAAAACGGCGACATCCGCCGGGTGAACGTCAACATCGCCGCCACCACCGTGGAGAACTACCGCAAGCTGAAAGAGGCGGGGATTGGAACCTATATCCTCTTCCAGGAGACCTACCACAAAGAGTCCTATGAGCAGTTGCACCCCTGGGGCCCCAAGCACGACTACGCCTACCACACCGAGGCCATGGACCGGGCCATGGAGGGCGGCATCGACGACGTGGGACTGGGCGTGCTGTTCGGCCTGGACAAGTACCGCTATGAGTTCGCGGGTATCCTGATGCACGCTGAACACCTGGAGGCTGTTCACGGCGTTGGCCCCCACACCATCTCCGTCCCCCGCATCTGCCCGGCGGACGACATCGACCCCAGCACCTTCTCCAACGCCATCGACGACGACACCTTCGCCAAAATCGTGGCCTGCATCCGGGTGGCGGTGCCCTACACCGGCATGATCGTCTCCACCCGTGAGAGCCAGCGCACCAGAGAGCGGGTGCTGCACCTGGGCATCTCCCAGATCTCCGGCGGCAGCCGTACCAGCGTCGGCGGCTACACCGAAGAGATCCGCCCGGAGGACACGGTGCAGTTCGACATCTCCGACCAGCGGAGCCTGGATGAAGTGGTCAAGTGGCTGATGGACATGGGGTATATCCCCAGCTTCTGCACCGCCTGTTACCGGGCGGGGCGCACCGGCGACCGGTTCATGGAGGTGTGCAAGTCCGGTGCTATCCAGAACTGCTGTCACCCCAACGCCCTGATGACCCTGAAGGAGTACCTTGAGGACTACGCCACCCCCGCCACCCGTGAGGTGGGCCTTAAGCTCATCCAGAAGGAGCTGGCCAACATCCCCAACGAGAAAGTGCGGGCTATCACCGTTCAGCACCTGGCGGACATCGAGAACGGTCAGCGGGATTTCCGGTTCTGAGTTCCTGTTTTATCGCAACCATCGCCCGGAGGAGAGCAAATCGCCCTTCTCCGGGCGTTTTCTGTCCTTTGCCGGAAAAGGGATGGAAAATGTCGCCCCAGTGCGGTATAATAAAGAAAATTAGTTATTCCTTTGAATTAGCCGCATTTCTAATGACTAATAGTTAGTGGCTCGTAAGGGAGGTTATCACTGAAAAATCCTCATCTATCGAGCAAAAACGGCAACAACTGACAAGCACTATCCCCTCTTGCCTCCCCTGAAAGGGGAGGAGGGCCACCGCCTAAAGGCGGTGGCGGAGGGGTTTCTAGCATACGGCTGATAATTCAGAACGAGAAAAAGCAAACGACACGGAGGGGTATTATGCGATTCTTTCACTTGGCGGACCTGCACCTGGGCAAGTCCCTGTACGGCTACTCCCTCATCGACGAGGGGGATCAGCCTTATTGGGTAGACCGACTGCTGGAGGCGGCGGACGAGTACCGGCCCGATGCGGTGGTCATCGCGGGAGACGTATATGACCGGGCGGTGCCGCCAAAAGAGGCGGTGGAGCTGCTGGACCGGCTGTTGACCGCCCTCTCCCAGAGGAACATCCCCGTGCTGATGGTGGCGGGCAACCACGACTCCGGTCCCCGGCTGGCCTTTGCCAGCGGTCTGCTGGAGCGGGAAAGGGTTTACATCGCCGGGGAGTGCCAAAAGGAGTTGACGCACGTGACGCTGGAGGACGAATACGGCCCCGTGACCTTCTGGCTGATGCCCTACCTGTTCCCGGCGGCGGTGCGCTTCGCCCTGGATCGGGAGGACGTGACCACCTATGACCGGGCGGTCCGTGCCCTGTTGGATGCACAGCCTGTGGATACCGCCCGCCGGAACGTGCTGGTGGCTCACCAGTTCGTTGTCTCCGGCGGCGCAGAACCGGAGCGGGACGGCTCCGAGACCGCCGTGGGCGGCGTGGGGCAGGTGGACGCAAGCGCCTTCTCTGACTTCGACTACGTAGCTCTGGGCCACATCCACGGTCCCCAGAAAATTGGCCGGGAGACGGTGCGTTACGGCGGCTCGCCGCTGCCCTATAGCTTCTCCGAGGTGGGCCAGCGCAAGGGTGTGACCCTGGTGGAGCTGGGGGAGAAGGGCCAGATGGCGTTTCGGCTCATCGAACTGCCCGCCCTTCACCGGATGCGCCAGGTGAAGGGAACGCTGGAAGAACTGCTCGCCCTGGGAACGGAAGATGTCTCTTTGCGGAATGATTATCTGCGGGCAGTGCTGACCGATGTGCAGATGCCGCCCCGCGCCATGGAGCGGCTGCGGGCGGTGTATCCCAACCTGATGGAGGTGGCGCGGGAACTGCCCCAGGCGGCCCAGCGTGCCGCTGGTCGAACAGCCCAGGTGAAAGAACGCCCGTTAGAGGACTTGTTCTGGGATTTCTACACCCATCAGGCGGGTGAGGTCCCCGACCAGGCGCAGACGGAGCTGGCGGCCTTCGTCGCGGAACAATCCCGACAGGGGACGCTGCCGGAGCTGCGCCGAGGGGACGATGTAGATCAGGACACGCTGGCGCTGGTGGACTTCGCCCTGCGCCGCTTCGGAGAGGAGGAACAGCCATGCGACCCGAAAAACTGACCATGGGGGCCTTTGGCCCCTACGCCGGGGAGACTACGGTGGACTTCACTCAACTGGGCAGCGGGCTTTACCTCATTTCCGGCAACACCGGCGCGGGGAAAACCACCCTGTTCGACGCCATTGTCTACGCCCTATACGGCGTGGCCAGCGGCAGTGGGCGGACAACGGAGATGTTTCACAGCGACTACGCCGGCAAGCATGACCGCACGTGGGTAGAGCTGACCTTCACCCAGGGCGGGCGGCGGTTCCGGGTGAGCCGTGAGTTCCGTTTCCCCAAAAAACGGGACGGCAGCGTGGGCAAGCCCACCAAAAATGCTCTGCTGGAGGAGGAGGGGAAGCCGCCTGTCACCAAAGAGGCCGCCGTCACCGCCCGCATCACCCAACTGCTGGGGCTGGACGCCACCCAATTCCGCCAAATCGTCATGCTGGCACAGGGAGAGTTCCGCCGATTCCTGGAGGCGGGCAGCGACGAGCGGGGCAGGATTTTGGGACAGCTCTTCGACAACCGGCTGTACCTCGACTTCCAGCAGCGGTTGAAGCGGGGGGCGGACTGCCTGGAGACCCAGCGGCAGGAGGCAGAGCGGGAGATCAACCTGCGGCTGAGCACCCTCAGCCTCCCGGAGGAACTGACAGAGGAACAACGGAGCCGTTTCGTCCTCTACCATCCCCAACTGGAGGAGGCACTGGCCCAACTGGAGGCCGAGGACCGACAGGCGCTGGAGGCTCTGGATGGGGAAATTCGCGCCCAGGAGAACCGGCGGGAGGAGATGCAGACCCAAAAGGCTTTGGCCCAACAGCGAAACCAGCGGCTGGATACGCTGGAACAGTACCGCCAGGAGGAGACTGATTTACAGGCCCAGGCGGAGCCGATGGAGGCCCTGGCCCTCCGGGTGGAGCGGGGCAGGAAAGCCCTCCGTCAAGTGTCCCCCAGCGAACGTGCCATGGAGCAGACCCGGAGCCGTTTGCTCCAGACCCAGGGGGAGCTGGCCCAATGGACCAGCCAGCGGGAGCAGGAGACCCGGCGGTTCCAATCGCTGGAACAGGACTGTCAGCGCTGGCGGGAGCAGACCCTCCAGATGGAACGGCTGGGCCACCAAATTCAGGCCATTGGGGAGGCGCTGCCCGACTATGACCGGGTGGAATCCGTTCAAAAGGCGCTGGACAGCGCCAGCCGCCGCCTGGCCGCCGCCCGGCGAGGTGAGACACAGGCCCAGGATATAAAACAGCGATTGGAGACCCAACAGGCCGCATTACAGGCCAAATTGGACCCCCTCAAGGGCGCGGAGGTGACTTGCGTCCGGCTGGCAGCGGAGCGGGAGCAGGCCAGCAGGCGGCTGAGCCGCCTCACCGGGCTGGGCGACCAAATCACAGAGTTAAAAACCGGGTTGACCGAGGGCCAGACCCTGCGCCGCCGCCAGCAGCAACAGCAGCAGCGGCTTCAGGCGGCGGAACAACGGCGCGACCATATGAAGGAGATTTTCTGGCTGGGACAGGCCGGCATCATGGCGGAGCAGTTGGAGGAAACGCTGGCGCTGGAAGGCGAGGGCGTTTGCCCCGTCTGCGGCGCCCGGCACCTACGGGGAAACCACCCGCCCTTTGCACGGAAAGCGGCGGAGACCCCCTCTCAGGAGGAATTGAACCAGGCCGAGACCGCGGCAAAGCGGGAGCAGGAGAAAAACAATGCCCTGACGCTGGATTTGAACGAGAAAGTCGCCGCCTGGATGGAGAAAAAACGAAACGCGCTGGCACAGGCGGCGGAGCTGTTCCCGGAAGCGCCGGACTGGAACACGCTGGCCCAACCGGAGTATCTGACCGAGGTCATCGCCCAGGGCAAAGCCGACCTGACCGCGGTGGAGACCGCATTGCAGACAGCGCAGGCGCAGAAGCGGGCCAAAGAGACCACCGAGACAGCGTTCCATGATCTCCAGCCCCAGATGGAACAGGCGCAGGCGCAGTTGGACCAGTGGGCCGAGGACTGCCGAAACGCACAGGAGGAGGTCACTCGTCTGACCGCCCAGGCGGAGGAGGGACGGCGAAAACTCCCCTATCCTTCCCGACAGGAGGCGCTTGCGGAACAGGCCAGGCTGACCGCTCAGAGGAACCAATGGCAGCGGGCGCTGGACCAGGCCCAGGCCGCACTGGACGAGAGCCAGCGGGAGCTGGCGCGGTTGGCCGGTCTGCTGGACACCGGGGAGACCCGGTTGGCTGCCCAACAGAAGGAACTGGCAACTGCCGCCGCGCAGTTGGATGCCGCCTGGAAGGGCGCAGGGTTCGCGTCCCTGGCGGACTACCAGCGAGCGCTGGCCCCGGAGGGGCAGACCATCGACGAGGACTGGCTAACCGCGCAGGAGGCCCGGCTGAACGAATACCAAAACCGCCGCCGGGACTGCGCCAACCGGCTCCGTTCCCTGGAAGAGGAGACCGCCGGGTGGGAGCGCAGCGACCTTGCGGCGCTGGAGGGCGCGTTGCAAACGCTGGAGGGTCAGCTTGCCGCACGGCGGGAGGACCGTGACCGGCAGTACCACCGGCAGCAGGCCAACCGGCAGGTGGCCCGCGGGGTGGCCCGGGGGCAGGCGACCCTGCGTCGCGTTGCCCCGGCGGAGCGGGAGCTGAAACGACTGTCTCAGGTGGCCAACGGCCAGGACACCGCCCTGGGCCGCTACAGCTTTGACCGATATGTGCTCAGCGCTTTTTTCGAGGAAATCATCGCCCAGGCGAATTGTCACCTGGACGTGATGAGCGGCGGCAAATACAGCCTGGCCCGGCGGGAGACCGCCGACCGAAAGAACGGTGCGGCGGGGCTGGAGCTGGAGGTGCTGGACGCCTTCACCGGGGAGGCCCGGCGCACCCCGTCGCTCTCCGGCGGTGAGTCCTTCCAGGCGTCGCTGGCCCTGGCCCTGGGCCTCTCCGACGTGGTGCAGCAACACGCTGGGGGCGTTCAGTTGGAGACCATGTTCATTGACGAGGGGTTCGGCTCCCTGGATAACCAGGCATTGGAAAAGGCCCTGGAGGTGCTGCGCCAACTGGCCGGAGACAGCCGACAGGTGGGCATCATCTCCCACGTGGAGAAGCTGGAGGAGTGTATTCCCCAGAAAATCCTGGTCAAAGGCGGCAGGAACGGCAGCACCGTAGAGCTTCAAGTTTGAGGCGTAAAAATACCGGGACTTCCAAACTTTTGCCACAAAGAAGTAAATTTGTCCGTCTATCGGTGGGAAGGAGACTTGACGGTTTCCATCTGGATGCGCTACAATATACTAAAAAATGATGTCTTTTCAGGGGGCGGGTCGGATGTAGAGGCCCGCTGCCCAAAATACCAGGTAATATCTGTGAAACATGGAAGGAGACGGCAGGATATGGCGGATTCCAACATCACCAAACGGGCGCTGGCGATGGCGATGAAAGAGCTGATGGAACAAATGCCCTTCTCCAAAATCAGCGTGGGGGATATCTGCGAGAAATGCGGCATGAACCGCAAGAGCTTCTACTACCATTTTCGGGACAAATACGACCTGGTCAACTGGATTTTTGACATAGAGTTTTTGCAGCTCACCGTTCGGCACGAAGAGGGCATCCGCTGGACGCTGCTGGGGGAACTGTGCCGGTATTTTTATGACAACCGGGTCTTTTACCGGCGGGCGCTGGAGGTGAAGGGGCAGAACTCCTTTTCCGACCACTTCCGGGAGATGCTTTCCCCGCTGTTGCGGGAACTACTAAGAAAAGTCCTGGCCGAGCCGCGGCAGATGGAGTTTTACATCAACTTTTATTCCGATGCCTTCCTCTGCTCCCTGGAGCGGTGGCTCTCAAGCCGGGACTGTATGCCGCCGGAGCAGTTCGTGGAACTGCTCCAGTCCTGCGTGCTGACCCTTGCCGATCTGACCAAGCTGGAGGAGGCGTCAGAGCAGGCGTGACTCGCAGCAGGTTACATTAAATTTCCATAAAAGCAGTACCGACTGAATTGACAGGCGTTTTGATATGTGCTATTCTGAATGTAACAGCGATGGAAACCCTGACGATGAATGGAGGTTCCTGTTATGTGGAAATGGAAACGATTCCTTTACACGTTACTGTCCCTTGTCATCATGCTTTCTCTGACTGCCTGCGGCGGTGCCAGCCTAACGGCCATCGACCAATACGAGTGGACGCTGAATACGGTGCAGAGCGACAGCGACGGCGGTGAAGTGGTGGCCTGCGCCGCGGACTACCTGGATTCGTACCCCGATGCGGCTGAGGTCGATTTTTCCTGCGCCGCCAGCGCGGGCGAGCTTACGCTGACCGACCACGCCAGCGGTCAGGTCTACAGCGGGGTTTACGCCGAGAGTACAGCCACCGACGACAGCCTTCTTTACACCGTCCAGTTTGACAATAGCACGGGGAACGCCACCTCCGCGCTGACAAAGTATGCGGACGGCGGCACCGCCCCTACGCTGGTGCTCTCCGTTGACGGGTATACGATGTATTTTACCGGACAGTAAAAGCGGAGAGACAACATGAAGCGATTCCTCTGTATGCTCCTGACCCTTGCCGTCCTGTTTTCCCTGACCGCCTGCGGCGGCGAAACAACGGACCGCGTGACCTTTCGGGCCACCATTTTGGAGGCAGACGAGAGCAGCTTTCTGGTGGAGCCGGTGGCGGGGAGCGCAGAACGGAACAGCTCTGACCGCATCGTTGTCCCAATGACAGAAATGGCGGCCTCCCCGGAGCCGGAGGTGGGGGACACGCTGGAAATCGTCTACAACGGCGACATCGCAGAATCCGACCCCGCCCAAATCAACACAGTTTACAGCATCCGCGTGGTGGAAGAATAACACAGGTTTCCAATTCGAGTAAGCATAGAAATCCCCTGCCCACACAAACTGCGAACGAGAGAAAGGAAGGTTTTGCATGAATTTTGTCTTTGTTTCCCCCCAGTTCCCCGACTGTTACCGCCACTTCTGCCAGCGCTTGAAGGGCAACGGCGTCAATGTGCTGGGCATTGGCGACTGTCCCTATGCCCTGCTGCACCCGGAGCTGAAAGCCTCCCTGACCGAGTATTACAAGGTGGACACCATGGAGGACTACGACCAGATGCTCCGGGCGGTGGCCTATTTCACCTTCCGTTACGGCAAAATCGACTATCTGGAGTCCAACAACGAGTATTGGATGGAGCAGGACGCCCGCCTGCGCCAGGACTTCCACATCACCAGCGGCCTCCAGCCGGAGGATATGCGGAAGTTCAAGAATAAATCCGCCATGAAAGCCTATTACGCCGCGGCGGGCATCCCCACCGCCCGGTATCATCTGCTGACCGACCGGCAGAGCGCCCTGGACTTCGCCCATCGGGTGGGATATCCTCTGGTGGCAAAGCCAGACAACGGCGTGGGTGCCGCCGGGAACCGCACCATCCGCTCAGACGCGGACCTGTACCGGCTGTTTGACATGGACCTTGGCTCCCAGTATATTTTGGAGGAGTTCGTCTCTGGGGACGTGTCCGCCTTTGACGGCATCGTGAACAGCAAGGGCGAAATTGTCTTTTGCGCCAACCATGTGACCACTATCTCCATCATGGACATGGTGCAGCACCACGGCCCCATGTATTACTCTGTGCTGAAAGATGTTCCATGGGATATGCTGGAGGCGGGCAAGGCGGTGCTGAAATCCTTCGGTCTGAAAAAGCGCAGCTTCCACCTGGAGTTCTTCCGGCTGACTGAGGCCAAGGAGGGACTGGGCAACGTGGGGGACATCGTGGGCCTGGAGGTCAACATGCGCCCCGCCGGAGGCTACACTCCGGACATGATCAACTACGCCACCAGCGCAGACTACTACCAGCTTTGGGCGGACATGATCTGCTACGATGAACCCCGCCACAGCTACGACGGTCAGCGGTACTATTGCGCCTACATTGGCCGGTGGGACGAGAAACACTACCGCCACTCCCACGACGACATCTGCCAGCGGTACGGCTGGCGCATCAAGGACTCTGGCCGCCTGACCGGTATCCTGGAGGGGACCATGGGTGACGACTTTCTCATCGGCGTGGCCGACACCGCCGAGGCCAGAGACGAGATGATTGGGTATATGCTGGAGGAATACTGAAAAGCTGTTAGCTATTAGCCGTTAGCTGTTAGTGTGATATCGCAAACCCGTAGCGAGCAGCTAAAAATAAAAGCTAATATGGTGGCCCCTTTGAGCCAGCCGCATTTTTTAGTGGCTAGAAAGAGGGCATTTCTAGTGAAAACTCCACATCTGCCGAACAATACTGACGCCAGATGACAAGCACTATCCCCTCTTGCCTCCGCCGTCAAGCGGCACTTCCGCTGCGCTCCCTGCCCTGAAAGGGGAGGTGGCGCGGCGTAAGCCGCGGCGGAGGGGTTTTACCTTAAAGCAGAGTAACAGGAATGATTCAGATAACAAAATAACACTGAAATAAGCGCAAAGAACCAGCCGGGAAGAGGACACCCTCTTTCCCGGCTGGTTTTGCGTTGTATGGCTTATTGCAGCTCTGGTTTCACCTGGAAATACCCCTGTCCGACGCCGCAGACGGCGCAAACCTCTGGCGCGCGCTTAGCCACCACCAGATGGCCGCACTTCCGGCACTCCCAGACCACCTCGCCAGCCCTGGCAAAAACGGTCTGGGCCTCCACGCTGCGGATCAGCTTCTGGAACCGCTCCTCGTGGCCCTTTTCCACCGCCGCCACCAGTCGGAACCGGGCCGCCAGCTCGGAGAAGCCCTCTGCCTCCGCGTCCTCGGCAAAGTGGGCGTACATCTCCGTCCATTCGTAATGCTCCCCGGCGGCGGCACTTTTCAGGTTCAGCGCCGTGTCCGCGATGCCGGAGAGGGCCTGGAACCACAGCCGGGCGTGTTCCCGCTCGTTGTCGGCGGTCTCCCGGAAGATGGCGGCGATTTGCTCAAAACCCTCTCGGTGGGCCACCTGTGCGAAGAAGTCGTATTTGCTCCGGGCCTGGGTCTCCCCGGCGAAGGCTGTGCGCAGGTTCTGGTCGGTTTTGGTGCCAAGCAGTTCTTTTCCGTATTGTTTCATGGCGATACCCTCCTGTTTGTTGGTCGAGGGTATCTTTCCCAGAAGAATGGGGATTTATCCGTGGGGTGGTGGTATCTGCTTCCCCGTCCCTGGATTCGGCAGAAACGGACAGCTTTTGCCTTTTTCGCCTTGCGCGGAGTGAAAAATATGGTATACTAAATAAAAGAAATGAAATGTTCTGCTCACGCGGGAGGAAGGTGTTTCTATGAGCATATTTAAGGACATTTATGATATAGGGAAGGATGTAGGTGAGGAAGCCAGTAAAAAAATCGAGGAGAGCCGCCGCAAGGCGGAACCGTTGACCGACCCGCCGCCCAGGGTCAAAGCGAATTTCCGATTCCGGGAACCGTTGGTGGAGAATTTACAGTGGAAAATTGTTACAGCAGAGAAAACTGAGGATGACAACAAATTCCTCCTGTCAGGCTTTGGCGGGGTGGGCAAGACCACCGTGGCCCGCGCGCTGTACCACAGGCTAAAAGACCAGTGCAAACAAATCGGCTGGGTGGAGTGCCGGGAAAACGGCGACCTGCGGGCCAGCCTGCTGGCGGCTATCGACACGGGAGAACAGGAGAAAACGGACGACAATCAGCGCTTTCGGCAAATCAAGCGCCTTCTGCGAAGCGCAACAGGGGAGACCGTGCTGTTCCTGGACAACGTGGACCAGCCGGACCCGCTGCTGGACCAACTGACGGGCTATGACATCACCCTGGTGGTGACTTCCCGCATGGAGCGGGTGGAGGGCTATCGGTCCGTTCCTATCCCCCAGTTGAGCGAGGACCAATGCGTGTCCCTGTTCCGTGCCTATTATGAGAGAACCCTCTCGGAGCAGGACGCGCCCGTGCTATGGGAGTTGGTTCGGCTGGTCAGTTGCCACACCCTGGCGGTGGAGCTGCTGGCCAAGAGCGTTCCTGCAAAGGCGAGCCTGGCGGAGTACCTGGAACAACTGCAAGCGAAGAACTTCGGCTTTTCCAACCTGAAATTCAGCACCGGTCATGACAACGAAAAAGACACGGTTGTAAAACACCTGAAAAAGCTCTTTGACATGACCGGTTTGGACGGGGAACAAAGTCGTGTTATGCAGAACCTGGCGCTGATGGCGGACAGCCGCACGCTGCCTGCGGAGGTGCAGGAGTGGATCGGCTGCGACGAAAACACCCTGGCGGAGCTGGTCAACACCGGCTGGTTGAGCCAGACGGAGGACGCGAACAAAAGAGGAGGGTACGAAGTCCACCCCATTGTCCGGGAGATCGTCCTGCTGGACCAGGTGCCGGTGGAGGCGGTGAAGCAGTTCCTCCATTTTGTGACCTACGAGGGGTATTTTCAGGACGGCGAGGACTACCGGGCGGTGCAATTCAAGCTGGGAATCGTCGCGGCGGTGTTGAAGCAGGTGGGAAATAGGCTGGAAGAACACCAAGACACGGCTGTGTTTTACAACAACCTGGGTATCGTCTATAGACAGCAGGGGAAGTACGCCCAGGCGGAGGAGTGCCACCGAAAAGCGCTGGACATC
>JAJPXR010000110.1:26935-29132 GCA_021205375.1 Clostridiales bacterium
ACGCCCAGGCGGAGGAGTGCCACCGAAAAGCGCTGGACATCCACCGCAGGGTGCTGGGAGAGGACCACCCGGACACGGCCATGAGCTACAACAACCTGGGGGTTGTCTATGAACATCAGAAAAAATATGATGAGGCAGTGGAGCTATACCGGAAAGCATGGAAGATTTGGCAGAAAACACTCGGCCCGGAACACCCGGATACAAAGCGAGCCATAAGAAACCTCCGCGACTGCTTCCCCCACATCGACCACGGCGACCAGGACTTCGAGACCTGGCTGAACAGCCAGTAAACCCCAAACACAAAAGGCGGACGCCCACGGTACCACCGCAGGCTCCGCCTTTCTGCGTCCTTAGTACAACTCCCGCAGGACGTTCTCGGAATACTCCCGCAGCGCGGCCAGGTTCCGAATGGAATCGCCGCACTGAATGACCCGCTCCCGCACCGGGTCCGGCAGGACGGTAAAGTAGCACTCCGCGTCCCGGTCGCAGTGGAGCAGGTGGTTTAAATTGCGATAGTTCTGTTTTTTCACGGTTTTGTCTCCCATTCCGCGCCGTTTCCGGCGCATGGATATGGTGGACAAAATGAAGCTCGATTATTCACCCGCCAGCGTGATGAACTGCTGCAACGCAAACCCGGACACGCCGTTCCACTCCACCACGAACCAGTTTTGGTAGCGGTTCCAGACGGTGAGCCGGGTGCCGTCCTGGAGGGACACCACCACCTCGCTGGCGGTGTCCGGCGCGGCGCGGACGTTCAAACTGCCCCAGTTCAGGTCCACATAGCCCGCCTGGGGCGGCTGGAGAGGCAGAAAGGGCAGGGAAAAATACTGGGCCACCGCCTCCGCCAGCGCTTTGGCAATCTCCGGCACGTTGTCCCGAATCCACTGGGCGTCCTCCGGGTTGTCGTGGTAGGCCAGCTCCACCAACACGGCGGGAGCCGCGACCTTTGCCACCTCGCCAATGGTTGTGGTGGGCAGGGCGCGCACCTTCTCCGGCTGGGGGTAAATGGTGCGAAGATGATTGACAATCAGCTCAGCGGCCCGGCGGCTGTGGGCGGAGGTGGGGGAATAGTACACATCGGTCCCCTGGAGAACGCCGGAAAGGGCCTCCGGCGCGGCGTTGCTGTGCAGGGCCAGGTGCAGGGAAAACTGCCCGGCGTTGGATGCCTCGATGGACTGGGCGGCGGTCATGTCTGTGGTGTTTCGCACAAAGGAGATGCCGCAGGCGCGAAACCACCGCACCAACTGGTCGGCAATCAAATTCATGTACAATTCTTCGTTGCCGCCGCCCACGTAGGGGTTGAACTCCTGGGAGGAGGGGGACAGATAGACAAAAGGCATAGACAGGGCCTCCCACATTGAGAATACCCCAGTCTATGCCAGTAGGGGAGAGGTGGGAACCGCTCCTTAGTCCAACAGTTCCCCGATGTTATTGGAGAGGGCGGCGAACTGTTCCAAACCCAACTGCTCCCCGCGGGTGTTCTCCCCCAGACCGCAGGCGGTCAGAGCCTCTCGCAGTTGCTCCTTGGTCAGTTGGGTGGAAAACGCAGAGGAAAGGCCGTTCAGCAGTTTTTTTCGCCGCTGGAGGAAGGCCGCCCGCACCACCTGAAAGAATCGCGCTTCACTGTCCACCGCCGCCGGGGGCGCGGAGCGCAAAGTCATCCGCACCACCGCCGAGGTGACCTTGGGCGCGGGATAGAAGCAGTGGGGCGGCACCTCGAACAGCAGCTCACAGTCCGCGTAGTATTGGCACAGCAGCGTAAACGCGCCGTAATCGCTGTTGTTGGGCCGGGCGCAGATGCGCTTCGCCACCTCCCGCTGGATCATCACCGTGACAGAGGCGAAGCGGCGGCTCTCCAGCAGCCGGGTCAGCACAGGCGTGGTGATGTTATAGGGCAGGTTGGCGCAGACGATGGGGGTCAGCCCGTCGCAATGCTCCTCCAGCAGAGCATCCAGGTCCAGTTTCATGATGTTGCCGGGAATGACGGTTACGTTGGGGCAGTCGGCCAGCGTTTCCGCCAGCACCGGTAGCAACGCGGTGTCCAGCTCCACCGCCGCAACTTTGCCCGCTCGTTGAGACAACTGAACGGTCAGCGGGCCGATGCCCGGCCCGATTTCCAGCACGGCGGTGGTCTCGTCCGCGCCAGACGCCTCGGCAATGGCCTGGGGAACGCTGCCGTCAATGAGGAAGTTTTGCC
>JAJPXR010000025.1 GCA_021205375.1 Clostridiales bacterium
AAGCGAAATATTAGTCCTGACCGCCTCTCTGACGGTGGGACGCCATGAAAGAAAGCACGACGTAAGCCGTGCTTTTCTCATGCCCAAAAGCAATCCCTCCCCCGCCGGAAACGTGTCCCGGCAGGGGAGGGGAACTTGTCAGATGCGCTTATTCAGCCAGGCGATCATATCCCCGATGGGCTCGTCCTTGTCGAACTCGTTAAAGATCTCGTGGCACATCCCGGCGTAGACCCGCAGGGCCTTGTCCTGGGACGCGATCTCCGCGTAGAGCTGGAGGGAGTCCAGCGGGCTGACCAGGCCGTCGTTCTGCCCGTGGAGAATCAAGACCGGGTCGGTAAACCGGGCGGGGTTCTCTTTCAGGTAGCTGACGCCACCGGCCAGGCTGTTCATCAGGCCCACGGAGATTTGCTTCTCCACATAGGGGTCCGCAGTGTAGGCTTCGCCCACCGCCGGGTCAGAGCAAACGCCATCTCCCAGGGCGTTGGGGACGTAGGTGTCCGCCGGGGCCGCAATGGGCAGCTCGCCCATCAGCGGGTTGTTGTACCGGGTCAGCGCGCCGGAGAGAACGATGCCCGCCGCCTTGCCGGGGAACCGGGTGGCGAAGCAGGCCGTGGCGTAGCCGCCCATGCTGTGGCCCACCACGTAGACGGGCAGGCCGGGGTTCTCTTGGATGGCCAGCTCCACGGCGGAGTTCACATCGTCGCTGATCTCCTTCCAGTCGTCGTAATAGACCCGCTTGCCGCCGGAGCGCCCGTGACCCCGGTGGTCGAAGCGGTAGACGTTGAGCTGCTGGGCGTTGAGCCGGGCGGCCACGTAGTCATACCGGCCCTGGTGCTCACAAAGCCCGTGGACGATGACCACCGCCGCTCTGGGGCGGGTGACGGTGTCCTTGACCAGATAAAGCTCAGTCCCGTTGTTGATGGGGAGGGTGGTTTCGATTTTCATGGCAGATACCTCCTTGCCTGTTTTTATAACATGATAATACGATAGAACACCACTTTTGTCAAATGCTTTTCTGCGAGAGTGAGGGGCAAAACAAAGAAAACCCTCCCCCGCCGGAAACGTGTCCCGGCAGGGGAGGGGAGAGGGTAACAAGTTCAGTTCAGGAAGTAGACGGTGCAGCTCCGGCGACCGAAGGAGTAGCACTGGGACTTGGAATCGTAATACAGGTCGATGGTGTTGCCCTTGACCCCGCAGTCCCCGGCCACGCAGACGCCGTAGACGATGCTGCCGCTGGTGATATACATCCGGGTCCCGTAGGGGATGACGGAGGGGTCCACCGCGACCACGCCCACTTGGGCGGTGCGCCCGGTAGAGGTGTGCTTGCCGGACTTGGAGGTGTAGGCGGTGGCGGTAAAGCTCTTCACCGAGCTATAGCCGTAGGTGCTGCCATCGGACATGGTGACGGTCCCCAGTTCCTCATCCTTGTTGGTCATGTAGACGGTGGAAGCACTCAGAGAGCTGAGGCCAGAGAAATAGACCTTGGTGCCGTAGGCGGTGATCTCAGTGACCATGTCGGTGGTCTCGGTGTTCACCAGAGTGATGATGGGTTCGCCGCCGTCGATGATTTTCTTCTCGTAAGTATAGGTGACGGTCCCGGCGACACCGGCCTGCTTGATGTACTCGGTGCCGATGTAGCTGTCGGGGTCGGCGACGCGGGCGGTGTCGTAGGCGGAAGTCTCCACCTCGTCGTAATAGCTGATCTCCACCCGGTTGACCACAATGGAATCGCCGCCGCTGACGGTCTCGTCCAGGTCCATGGAAACGATGTCGTTTTCGCCCAGCTCCACGTTCAGGCGGGTGAGAACATCCTGAACGGTGTCATCCTCTTGAAGGAGGACGGTGGAGAGGGTCTTATCCACGGTCAGGGTGGCGTACTCAGCGCGGGTGATGGACACGTCCACCGCATCCTCAGATTCCTGGGTGTCGATGGTATCGGTTGCACTGACGTCGATCCCGGCCTCGTCCAGCACCTCGTCCACCTCGTCCGATGTGGTCTCGATGGTGTAGGTGTCGGAGTCCGCTTGGATGTTATAGACGTTTTTGGCCTTCGCGGGGTTGGCCAGCACAAGGACCACCGCCAGCACGAGGGCAAAGACGGCGACAAGACGCAGAGCGAGAGCTGCCAGACGTTTTGGCGCCGCCTCAGTATTCGGTTGAATCATACATAGACCTCCACAGAAATAGGGTGTAAACTCTCTATTGTGATTTGGTTACGCTTTGTAATTTTTGTTACAATTCTTAACGCTCTTGCAGTATAGACCCAAAAATGGCTGTTGTCAAGTAAAATTTGAACAAAAACGAGTGAATGGGAAAATCAGACAGTGCAAAACGCCTAAAAAAATGAGGATTAATCGCTTTTATTTGGGGAAGCAACAGAAAATTAGTAACAAAATGTTACATTCCAGCCAGAAAAATAATTTCATTTTCCATAAGCTCAAACGGCGGCACAGAACTTATGGAAAATGAAAGGTCAAAAGTTTGGAACGGAAAATCAGCCTGTTTTCCAGGCTATCACCAAACGGTGAATAGCTTCTTGAATCTCCTCCTCACGCATCCTGGCGTAGCCCATGACGAAGGTGGGGATATAGGACTGGGGGACGGAGAGCCGGTAAAACTGCCGCAGGGGGTAGACACGGACGCCGACGCCCTCAGCGGCTTCCACAAGTTGTTGCTCTGTCCGCTGAGTGTGTACTTTCAGCAGCAGATGCAGCCCGGCTTCACCGCCGGAAAAGTCCGAAAATTCGGTCAAACCGCTTTCTTTTGCTGCGTTTAGCAGGGTATCTCGGCGGGCCTTGTAGTTTTTCCTGGTGCGCCAGATATGACGCTCCAGGTGTCCCCGGTCCATGAACAGCGCCAGGGTGTACTGCTCAAAGGAGGGGACGGTGGAGGAGTAAAAGAAGAACTCCTGCTGGTAACGCCGGGCCAATTGTGCTGGGAGCACCATATAACTGATGCGCATGGACGGTGCTAGGCTTTTTGTAAACGTATTCAAATAAA
Organism: Clostridiales bacterium; assembly: GCA_021205375.1. Lineage (GTDB taxonomy): Bacteria > Bacillota > Clostridia > Oscillospirales > Oscillospiraceae > Onthomonas. Next base: position 3,001 of record JAJPXR010000025.1, read on the forward strand.
TCACCCGCTCATCTCGGTCCAGGCCCTGGAGGGCGGGGATAGGCCGCCCGGAGAGGCGGAACTCGCTGTCGTAGTCGTCCTCGATGATGTATCGGTCCGGTTGGGCGGCGGCCCAGTCCAGGAGCGCCCGCCGTCGGGTCACCGGCATGACCAGGCTCAGCGGGAAGTGGTGGGACGGCGTCACATGGACCACCCGCGCGCCGGACTGCTCCAGCAGGTCCACCCGCAGCCCCTGCTCGTCCACGGGGATGGGGTACACTTGCGCGCCGCTGTGGGAGAGGATTTGTTCCGTCTTTTGGTAGCCAGGGTCCTCCACGGCGTAGCCCCCCTCCCGGCCCAGCAGTTGGACCAGCAGGGAGAGCAGATACTCCGACCCGGCCCCCACTACGATCTGCTCCGGCTGCACCTGGATGCCCCGGAAGTGGTAAAGGTGGCTGACGATGGCCTGGCGCAGCTCCGGCACCCCCTGGGGGTGGGCCGCGGACAGCAGGGCGCTGTCCCGGCTGGAGAGGACCTCCCGGGTCAGCTTGGCCCAGGTGGAGAAGGGGAAAAACTCCGCGTCCACCGCATTGGTGGCGAAGTCATAGGGGCAACTGGGTTTTGCGGGAGCGGCGGGCAGCGGCGGTGACAGCGGCTGGGCCTGCTCCGGACGGGAGGCCGCCTGTTGAACGAAAAAGCCCCGCCGGTCCTCGCTGCGGAGGTAGCCCTCGGCCACAAGTTGGCTGTAGGCGGTCTCCACCGTGACCACGCTGAGATGGGCGTCGCTGGCCAGCTTCCGTTTGGAGGGCAGCCGCTCCCCGGCAGGGATGCGGCCCGTCTCGATCTCCCGGCGGAGAAACCGGTAAAGCTGTTCATAGAGGGGTTCTTTGGCGTTGCTGTCTAAGGATGGGGTGAGCATGGAAAAACCTCCTTGACCTGATAAAATTCTTTAAAATTAGAAACTATTATAAGGTCAATCAGCGTGGCGGTCAACCCCTTGACGGAAGGGGAAAGATTTTGTACAATGAGAAAAAACGCAAGCGAGGAAATCACTATGGAAATCGAACGCAAATTTTGGCTGACCGCCTTCCCCACGGACTACCCGGAAATCGTCCACCTGGAGACCGACCAGGGCTATCTGGCCAACGTCCCCGTTACCGTCCGCATCCGCCGCAGCCGCAACTGCGCCACCGGGGACTGTACCTATATCCTCTGCATCAAGAGCAAGGGTACTCTGTCCCGCCACGAGGTGGAGACCCCCATCGAACGGTCGCAGTTCGAGGAGCTGGCCGGGATGCTGGACCGGCCTCTGGTCCACAAGGATTACCACGCCTACCGCCTGCCCGACGGCCATGTGCTGGAGTGTTCCGAGGTGGACCACGGGGCCTTTTCCTACGCGGAGGTGGAGTTCGAGAGCGAGGAGGCCGCCAACGCCTGGGAGCAGCTGCCCTGCCTGGGCAAGGAGCTGACCTACGACAAGCGGTTTACCATGGGGTCATATTACCTGAACGGGTTTGTCCCTGACCTGAATGAAACCGAATAAGGTAACCTGACTATCCCCTTTATGTAGCGATTTTGTCCAGTATAGTATAGGTTTTCCACAGAGAAGAACGCTTCGGTAACTGACCACCCCTCTCGCCTCCCCTGTGAAGCGCTGGCCGAATGGCCAATTCCTCCTTTGCGCAAATGCAGGGAGCTATGGCCTTTAGGCCATGCGAGTCGCAAAGGGGAGGGGGCGCGGCGTAGCCGCGATGGAGGGGTTTGTCTCACAAAAGAACGCACCGAATGAAAACGGCGCGTTCTTTTTTTGCGCCCTCGAACATAGATTGTCCCATACCACAACGAGGAGGGGGTCACATTGGCGACGCCTTTGGAACAGGCGGCGGCGTTTCTGCCGCGGGAACTGCGGCTGGCGGTGCTTTCCTCCGGGCAGGACCCGGAGGAGCTGCGGCTGCGGGCCGGGCGGCCCTTTGCCCTCTGCGGCGCGGACGGGCGAGAAACGCCGGTGTTGTGGATGGGCAAGCCCCTGGAGCTGACGGCGGACGATTTGCGGCTGACCCTGGAGATTGCCACCTGCGCCAGCTATCATGCGGCGGTGGAAAAGCTCTGCCAGGGCTTTCTGCCCCTGAAAGGGGGTCACCGGCTGGGCGTCACCGGCACGGTGGACCTACGGGAGGGCAAAATCCACGGCTACCGGGCGCTGTCCTCCCTGTGCCTCCGCATTGCCCACCCGGTTCAGGGCATCGGCTGGGAGGCGGCAGAACAGGTGTTCCGCCCAGAGGGAGCGGTGTCCACGCTGCTGCTGTCCCCGCCGGGGCTGGGCAAGACCACCCTCCTGCGGGAGCTGATTCGGCTGGGGTCGGACCGGTACGGCCAGCGGGTGGGGCTGGCAGACGAGCGGGGCGAGGTGGCCGCCCTGTGGCACGGCGTCCCCCAGTTCGACGTGGGGGCCAGCACCGACGTACTGGACGGCTGCCCCAAGGCGGAGGGGTTGCAACTGTTGCTGCGGACCATGAATCCCCAACTGCTGGCGGCGGACGAGATCACCGCGCCGGAGGATATCGCCGCCCTTTCCGCCGCCGCCAACTGCGGGGTGGCGGTGCTGGCTACTGCCCACGGCGGCAGTTTGGAGGACCTGCGGCGGCGGCCCCTGTACCGGCGGCTGCTAGACGAGAAAATCTTCCGTCAGGTCATCCACATCACCCGCCAGGGCAGCCGCCGCAGCTACCAGGCGGAGCCGATAGAGGATGGTTAAATGTGCTGGCGCGGTCTGCGTCCTGCTGGGGTGCCTGCTGCCCGTCTGCCAGCGGCTGCGGATGGAACGAGAACACATCGTCCAACTGGGTGCTTTGGCTCAGGCGCTGGACGGGATGCGACGACAGCTTACCATTTGCGCGCCGCCCATGGGGGAGCTGTTGGCCCAGGCCGGGCGTTCCCCAGAGGGGACAGTGGGCCGGTTCTTTGCCGCCCTCCGGCTGGAGGAGCTGGAACAGCGTCCCTTCGCCGCCCTGTGGGACAGCGCAATATGCTCCAGCGGTCTTTCCCTGAGCCGGGAGGAGCGGGAAACACTCTCCCAGGTAGGGCAGGTGTTGGGGACCTGTGGCGCGGAGGAACAGTGCGACACCCTGGCGAATGCCGCCGAAGTCCTTCGCCGCTGCCAGACCCGGCGGCGGGAGGCACTGCGGGGCGAGAGGCGGCTGTGGTATACCCTGGCGGCCTCGGCGGGGCTGCTGGCGGTGCTGATTTTATTCTGATGAGGAAAAAACATGGATGTTGACCTGATTTTTCGAATCGCTGCCATTGGGATTCTCGTCTCGGTACTCAACCAGGTACTGACCCGCTCCGGGCGGGACGAGCAGGCCACCATGGTGACGCTGGCGGGGCTGGTGGTGGTGCTGATGCTGGTGGTGCAGGAGATCAGCGAGCTGTTTGACCTGGTCAAGGTCCTGTTTGACCTCTGAGATGCCGTCTATCTACCAACTGGCGGCGGGGGCCATGATTGGGGTGGTCTGCTT
>JAJPXR010000038.1 GCA_021205375.1 Clostridiales bacterium
AACGAACGGACAGGGGAGAAGGGGAAAGCGCGCCGTCAAAAACCGTTGGCGTCGAACATCTGGGCCAGATAGCGTCCCCGCACCCGCCAGTCGGCGGCGGCGGCATAGGCGGTGCGCCGCCGGGCGAAGGCGTCGCCGTCCTCCTCCAGAGCCAGAGTGCAGGCGCTGATAAACTCAATGTCAAAATGGGCGGTGTAGACTACGTCAGCGTAGAAAGGCTCGCTGTTGCCGAAAAGCATCGTCACAATGGGCTTACCGGAGGCCAGGTACTGATAAAGCTGCTCCGAAGCCAGGAGCGGCGCAGGGTCCCGCTCGTCCAGCAGGGTAAAGCACACGTCAAATCCCGCCAGATACCGGGGCAGAGAGGGGAGGGACTTCTCCCCCAGGAAGAACACGTTTTTCTGCTTGCGCATGGCGGAATAGCCGGGGTTCTGCCGGGAGACGGGACCCACAAAGACGAAGCTCCACTCCGGGTGGGCCATGGCCGCCTGATACGCGGGACCGAGTTGGGTGAAGTCGTCCACCCGCCCCAAATAGCCGAAGATGGGCTGTGGGATGCGGGACAGGTCCGCCGGGGCGGAGGGATATACGGCGGCAGCCTGGGAGAACAGTGGGTAGTCCACCCCGTTGGGTAGCAGGGCCACGTTGTCGCTGTACTGGCTCAGCCGGTCCTGTAGCTGCTCCGAAGCGGCAAAGACCACATCTGCTTCTCCGGCCAGCGTCGCCTCCCACTCCGGGGGGAACTGGGGCCAGTCTCGGTCGCAGTCGTAAAGCAGACCGCCGCACTCCGGCAGCAGATAGGCCAGCTCCACCTGGTCGGGGCAGCGGAGCCACAGCACCGAGCGGTCGAAGCCCTGCTCCTCCATGCACTGGCGGATGAAGGCGGCGTTTTGCCTGCTCCGCCGGGCGATGCGGGCGGGAGCCTCCTCGTTTGCGGGGACGCTGGCGGGCAGAGTGAAAGCCAGCACCTGCTCCGCCACCCTGCCGCCCTCTCTGGGGCGGCGCAGGCTGGAAAAGCGGGACTGGGCAGGCTCAAAAAACAGCACCTCCGCCTGGGGGAGCCATCGAACCAGATTCCCGATCCGGTTTGCCCCCTCGCCCCAGGGGAGATGGGAGACACAGATGATTTGAGCCATAGGACAGCACCTCCCAATGCCGGTAAATTTTTTGTAAACGAAAAGCAAAATGGAATGGACAGGGGGCCGCCCCTGTTGTATCATGACAGCAGTTGTTTTGCCAGGAGGTCACGTATGTTCGCATTCTTTCAACAGTTGGACGGAAACGTACTGCTCTTTTTGCAGGAGCATCTGCGCTGCGCCCCGCTGTCTCTGTTCCTGATCCCGCTGACCATCTTCGGCGGCTGCGGGACCATGTGGATCATTCTCTCGGTGCTGCTCCTGTTCCGGCCCGATACCCGCAAGGCGGGGTGGATGGCGCTGCTGTCCCTGTTGCTGTGCTACATCTTCAACGACCTGATTTTGAAGGAGCTGGTGCAGCGGTCCCGGCCCTTCTGGGTCATCCCGGAGCTGACCACCCTGGTGGCGGAGCCAACCTCGTACTCCTTCCCGTCGGGCCACGCCTGCTCTTCCTTCGCGGCGGCCCACACCTACTGGATGGGCCTGAAAGAGAAGCGGTTCCGGTGGCTGCGGTGGGTGACAATGGCGCTGGCGGCGCTGATGGCCTTCTCCCGACTCTATGTAGGGGTCCACTACCCCACGGACGTGCTGGCTGGGTGCCTGGTGGGGTTCGTGGGCAGCGGTATCATTTGGAAGCTGCTCAACCGCCGATATGACGCGATTGTCAGCCGTTAGCCGTTAGCTCTTAGCTTTGTGGTCCTTTGCTTTTACGTGCTGCGCTTACCGTTTGCATCCCCTTAGAACCGGAAGATTTCGCGCTCAGTTTCCTTTTTTAGCAGTGCGATTTGGACTGGTAGCGCCTGACTACAGGGAAAAGCGTAGCTTCGGAAGTGCCGCTTGACGGCAATAGCTAATGACTAACAGCTAACAGCTCACTTGCGGATACTCGCTGCACAGCAGCCGATAAGGCGGCTCGTCCTCCTCGACGGTGGGGAACCGTCCAACAGGCGGATTGAAGCGGTTGTCGGTGTTGTCGTCGTTGCACTGGCTGACCTCGCCCAGCAGCACCGGCCCCGTCCCCGGTTCCACGGTGAAGTCGTGGTACAGCCGCTGCTGAATGTGAATGCTCTCGCCGGGCGTCAGCTTGATTTGCGTCCCGGCGGGGACGGTGAATGTCCGTCCGTCACAGTGGACGGTCACCGGGCTGCTGTCGTCGATTTCCTCATCAGGAAGAGAGTTGTACACCCGAATGAGGACGTTGCCACCGCCCCGGTTGATGATGTCCTCGGTCTTGTACCAATGGAAGTGGTTCGGGGAATACTGCCCCTCCTTTAAATAGAGCAGCTTTTCCGCGTAGACCTTGGGGTAACGCTCCGGCATGGAGCGGTTTCCGTTGCGGATGGTGATGAGGGAGAAGCCGATTTTGTCGAAGTCGCCGCTGCCGTAGTCGGTGATGTCCCAGCCCAGCATACAGTCCCGGACTTCGTCGTACTCGTGGCCCTTTTCCAACCACTCCTCCGGGGTGAAGTGGCAGAAGGGCGGCAGGTAGCAGTGCTCCCGCGCACACATGGCCTCCATCTCCCGGAGTGCCCGGTTTATCTCGCTGCGTTTCATCGCTTTTGCCTCATTACAGCTCGAAGCTGGACCCGCCGAAGTCGAAGGCGTCCAGGTTTTTGATTTGGAACAGGTCAAAGACCGCCTGCTCCAGGTCCTCGTCATTGACCGGGGCGTAGCTCTCCGCCTTCTGGTCGTCCTTGCCCACCAGCCGGAGGATGGCCACATCTCCCTCGTGGTCGTCGGCGGGCAGGAAAATGCCGAACGCCTCCCGATTGTACTCCACCATGTCCAGCAGCTCATAGGTCTGCACGTTGCCCATCGGGTCCTCCAGGTTCAGCAGGACCCGGTTGTTGTTTGTATCCAGCATCATAATTGGGTTTCCTCCCGTTCTCTCTGGTTACGCTTGTGTCCCAGATATCCCTCTAAAATCAGTGTGGCCGCCACAGCGTCCACCGTCTGCTTCCGCTTTTTGCCCCGGCGTCCGTTTTCCGACAGAATGCGGTGGGCGTCCACCGTGGTCAGGCGTTCGTCCCACAGGGTCAGGGGCAGGCCCGTCCGCTCCCGCAGGATGGCCGCCAGCGCCTCGCTTTTGGCGGCGCGCTCGCCAAGGGTGTCGTTCATGTTTTTGGGGTAGCCCAACACCAGCTCGTCCACCTGATGCTCTGAGATGAGGTTCAGCAGTTGCTCCACTACCACCTCCTGCTTTCGGCTGAAAATGACGGTGGTGTACCCGGCCAGCAGCCCTGTGGGGTCGGAGACGGCGACCCCCGTTCGGGCGTCTCCGTAGTCAATGGCCATAACGCGCATGGGCGTTCCCTCCTGTTTTCGTGCTCTGCGTACTATTGTAACATTCTTACTAAGCATTTGTCCACCTGAAAATGCCGGTTCATGGGGCAGCGGTCAAACAAAATGGCAATTACCCACTAACCTACTCGTAAAACCAGTTGACAAAACGCGGAAAACCGCCTATAATCGTAACAACAGCAAAGTACACGGGAAGGGGAGCCGCGTGACGGTTCCTTTCCGTTCAGGGGAGGTCGTTCCTATGTCCACGGATATGGAGTCCAAAATCAAAGGCATTGTGGACTATATCGTGGCCGACGCGGAGAGCGAGCATCGGCTGAAAAATCTGTCCATCCACTTGCAGCCCGACAAGCGCGTCATCATCGGGATTCTGGAAAAGCTGCAAATCATCCTCTTTCCCGCTCACTTCGGCAGCAAAAAAGTCAGCGAGTTTGCCGTCAAATACGAGCTGGGTGGGCTGGTGGAGGAGGTCTACTCCGACTTGACAGACCAGATCACCCTGGCCCTGCTCCACAGCGAGGAATACGCCGACCTGCCCAAGCGGGAGCGCAAGCAGGTGGCGGCTGGGTTGACGGAGCAGTTTTTAGACACCCTGCCCCGGCTGCGGGACTACCTGAAAATGGACATTCAGGCGGGCTTCGAGGGAGACCCCGCAGCCTTCAACACCGACGAGATCATCTTCTCCTACCCCGGTTTCTACGCCATTATGGTCAACCGGCTGGCCCACGAGCTGCACCTGCTGAAGGTGCCGCTGATCCCCCGCATCATGACGGAGCACGCCCATGGTCAGACTGGCATCGACATCCACCCCGGCGCCACCATCGGGCGGTACTTCTTCATCGACCACGGCACCGGCGTGGTCATCGGGGAGACCACCACCATCGGCGACCGGGTGAAAATCTACCAGGGCGTCACCTTGGGCGGCCTGTCCACACGGGCGGGGCAGGGCCTGCGCAACGTCAAGCGCCATCCCACCATCGAGGACGACGTGACCATCTACTCCAACGCCTCCATTTTGGGAGGTGAGACGGTCATTGGCAAGGGCTGCGTCATCGGCGGCAACGCCTTTATCACCCAGTCCGTCCCGCCCCATACGCGGGTCAGCATCCGCACTCCGGAGCTGCTGTATAAGCCCGATGAGTTCTGTGTCACCGACCAGAGCGAGTATTGGACCTACGAGATTTGATTGCTATGTAACGAGAAAACGAGCTATCCCAGGTATTTCCGCCTGAAATAGCTCGTTTTTGATTTGCAAATCACGTTTACCGGTTCCCCAGCTTTTCTTCTACCTTGTCCGTCAGCCAGGCCACGAACGGCTCCATGCCCTCGCCGGTGCGGGAGGACACCGGAAACACCCGGACGTTGGGGTTCACGCCCTTGGCGTTGTCCGTCACCCGCTGGGGGTCGAAGTCGAAGTAGGGGAGCATATCGTACTTGTGCAGCACCAGCCCGTCGCAAGTGGCGAACATCAGGGGGTATTTCTCCACCTTGTCGTCCCCCTCCGGGATGGACAGCACCGCCACACGGAAGTCCTCGCCAATGTTGAACTCGGCGGGGCAGACCAGATTGCCGATGTTCTCCACGAAAATCACGTCCAAATCGTCCAGAGAGAACAGGGGCAGGATGTTCTGGATGGACATGGCCTCGATGTGGCAAGCCCCTTGGGTCTGGAGTTGGACGCAGGGGACGCCCATGCCCTGCATGGTCTCCGCGTCGATTTGCCCGGCGATGTCGCCCTCGATGACGCCCACCCGGTAGCGGGGGGACAACGCTCGGATGAGGCCCATGATGAGGTTGGTTTTCCCCGCGCCGGGGGACCCCATCACGTTGACCAGACAGACCTGCTTCTGGGCCAGCAGGTCCTTGACCGACTGGCTGACATCCTCGTTCCACTCCATGACCTGCTTGACGACCTTGATTTCCATTGTTCCGCCTCCATAGGGCCCCGTGGGACCACTCGTTCAAATTCAAGATATTATACCATCGGAAAAAGGAAAACACAAGACGTTTTCAAAGTATTTTGTCTGTCAACAGGTCAAGTGTACCCACGCATCCGCCAGGCTGGGGTCATTGAACAGCGTTCCCCGCGGCGGGGTCAGGGTAAAGGCCAGCAGGATACCAATGGCCAGAATGTACAGCCCAGCCAGCAGGGAGAGACTGCTCCGGGGGACAGGCAGCCACCGCCGCAGGGGGAAGTAGGCGGCGATGGACAACACGAAAAGCGCCAGATCCACCGCCAGCAGCCGCCCGCCCAGCACCACATGGTAGCTCCACGCGATGACCAGCATCCCCGCGCAGCACAGCAGAATAGCGGTCAGGCCCCTGGCGCGCCGTTCTTTGGAATAAAACGCGAACTCCACCAGCAGCAGGGGCCAGAAGATCAGCTTGACGTGTTCCCAGATGCTCTCATTCACCGGGGCGAGGAACTCCGTCAAAATGCTGGGCCAGAGGCCAAACAACCCGTGCAACCCTATCCCCAGCGCCAGCGCCGCCCCAAAAGGCGGCAGACAGCGTTTGAGTTCTGCAATAGGTATTTGTTCCTTGATTTGTTCCATAGCGCGCCTCCCTCTGTTCGTCTGGGATTACACTATGCACAAAAGCAGGAAATAGACCGGCTCGGCGGCAGAAAACGAGGTCCGGAACCCCGAAAGGCACCGAATCTCGTCTCAGTTTGTCAAAAAAGTCATTTCCAGCGAATTAGGTGTAACGAAAAGTTATAGAAGCCCTCCGCAGGAGTTTTGTTGCGTAAGCAACAAAATAAAGTGAAATCCGTGCTTTTAGCCGGGCGTGTACCGGCAAAAGCACACAGGCAGGGAGGGGCAACGCCCCGGAAGTGCCGCTTGACGGCGGAGGCCCCAAACGTGCGCAAAGGGGACCCAGCCAAAGCCCAGCATAGCGGGTTTGGCTGGGAGAGGAGGAGCAACGGAATGGATGAGCTTTCGGCTTTAGCCGGAAGCGAAGGATATGAAGTCTGCTCCGACGATGTGCGCTGCCGGGGCCGCATTTTCGACCAAAATCCGTGATTTTGGTCGAGAGCCT
>JAJPXR010000185.1 GCA_021205375.1 Clostridiales bacterium
TTTGGGGCCAGGTGCTTTACCTGACCCCAACATTTATTATAGAACCAAAAAACCATGCCAACGGCCTGTTTTTTACCCGATTTTAATCAAACTCCTGGGTTCACAACCTGCCTTCCGCATGGTATAATAATTATGAATCAGCGCCAAAAGCAAATCGCACAAAACTCTGGAGATGAAACCTGTGTCTGAGACAAAGAAAACCCGTAAATCCCCCGCCAAAAGACAGTTCCGCCGGGAACAGGCAGCCCCAGAGACGGAGGCACGCCCCGTCCAGGAGGTCCCCGTGGTCGAGGCGCTCCCCGGCCAGGGCCTGACCGACGCACAGGTGCAGGAGCGGCGGGAGGGCGGCTGCCGCAATGTGGAACTTGAGCCTACCTCTAAGTCCTTCGGCGAAATCGTCCGCTCCAACGTCTGTACCTACTTCAACCTCATCTTTTTTGTGTTGGCTGTGGCAGTGTGCGCCGTGGGCGCGTGGACCGAGCTGACCTTCCTCATCGTGGTGGTGGCCAACATCTGCATCGGCATCGGCCAGGAGTGGAAGAGCAAAAAGAAGCTGGACAGCCTGAGCCTCCTCTCCAGTCCCAAGGCCACCGTGGTACGGGAGGGCCAGGTGCTGGACCTCTCCGCCTACGAAACCGTCCGGGACGACATCGCTGTCTTTCGCGCCGGGGACCAAATCTACGCCGACGCGGAGGTGGTGGAGGGTCAGTGTCTGGTGAATGAGTCGCTGCTCACCGGCGAGGCCGATGAAATCAAAAAAGAGCCGGGGGATTCCCTGCTCTCTGGCGCCTATCTGGTCTCCGGGGAGTGCCGCGCCCGGCTGACCGCCGTTGGCCGGGACTCCTATATGTCCAAGCTGACCCTCCAGGCCAAGCAGACCCGCCAGCCACCCCGGTCGGAGATGATGCGCTCCCTGAACCGGCTGGTGCTGGCCATCGGTATCATCATCGTTCCCCTGGGAATCGCCATGGCCTACAAGGAGATCGCCGTGCTGGACAACACGGTGCGGGACGGCGTGGTGTCCACCGTAGCCAGTCTGGTGGGCATGATTCCCGAAGGGCTGTACCTGCTGACCTCTCTGGCGCTGATGACCGGCGTGCTGCGTCTGGCCCAGCGAAAGACGCTGGTCCATGAGATGGGCTGCATCGAGACTCTGGCGCGGGTGGATACCCTCTGTGTGGACAAGACCGGCACCATCACGGAACCCAAGATGGTGGTGGAGGACCTGGTGGCAGTCAGCGCCTCCCCTCTGAGCCTGGACGCACTGCGAGAGATTTTGGCGGACTATGTCTTTGCCATGCAGAACGACAACGAGACCATGGCGGCGCTGAAACGCTATTTTGACGGCCAGCACTCCCGTCGGGTGGTGATCCAGGCGCTGCCCTTCACCTCCGCCCGGAAATACGGTGGCGTGACCTTCGCCGGGGAGGGCACCTACCTGCTGGGCGCACCGGAAAACCTGCTGGGGGGCCAGTACCAGCGCTACAGCGAGGAAATCGAGAAGTATTCCCGGCTGGGGTGCCGGGTGCTGCTGCTGGCCCGCTACGGCGGCAAGCTGGATGACGATACCCTTACGGGCCAGGTAGAGGCGCTGGCTTTGGTGCTGCTGACCAACAAGATCCGGGACAACGCGCCGGAGACCTTCCGGTACTTCCGGCAGCAGGGGGTGGCCGTCAAGGTCATCTCCGGCGACAGCCCTGTCACCGTCTCAGAGGTTGCCCTCCGGGCGGAAATTCCCAACGCGGACCAATATGTGGACGCACGCACTTTGCACACCGACGAGGAACTGGCCCAGGCCGCGGAGCGGTACACCGTCTTTGGCCGGGTAACGCCGGAGCAGAAACGTCAACTGGTGCGGGCCATGCATCAGGCGGGCCACACCGTCGCCATGACCGGGGACGGCGTCAACGATGTGTTGGCCCTGAAAGAGGCGGACTGCTCGGTGGCCATGGCCTCCGGCAGCCAGGTGGCCTGCCAGGTCAGCCACATCGTCCTGCTGGAGTCCGATTTCTCCGCCATGCCCTCTGTTGTGGCGGAGGGGCGGCGGGTCATCAACAACATCGAGCGTTCCGCCAGCTTGTACCTGGTGAAAAACATCTTTTCCCTGTGCCTGGCGGCCATTTCGCTGATTTTTACCTTTACCTACCCCTTCTCCGCCTCCCAGATGAGCCTGGTCAGCGCCATCACCATCGGCCTACCCTCCTTCGTCATGGCGCTGGAGCCCAACAAAAACCGCATCCAGGGCCGGTTTATGCCTAACGTCATCTATCGGGCGCTGCCCTCCGCCATGAGCGATTTGGTGCTGAGCATCGGCGTGGTGCTGTTTTATATCGTCTTTGACCTGACCGGCGACGAGCTGAGCACCATCTGCACCCTGGTGGTGGCGGTGGTTGGCCTGCTGATGGTCCACCGGACCTGTAAACCCTACAACGCCCTGCGGCGGCTGCTGATGGTGACCTGTGTGGCGGCCTTCGCCGTCTGCATCGCCTTCCTTCAGCCTATCTTCTCCCTGGACCTGGCCGCCCTGAGCCACGGGGGATGGCTGGTGCTGATTGTGTTCGTGCTGCTGGCCTTTGAGGTGTCTCTCTCCGCCAACATCATGGTGGACGGCATCCGCGGCGCGGTGCTGTGGGTCAGTGGCAAGGTGAAAGGGCTGGTGAAGGCCATCCTGCGCCCGGAGGAGGAAGAACTGTGAAAGCTGTCAGCCGTTAGCTGCTAGCTATTAGTCAGTTACTTCCAGCCGAAAAGGAAACTGAGAGCGAAACCACCCATTTGTAAAGTCATGCAAACGGTTAGCGCAGTACGCGATGCCAAACACCGCAAAGCGAATAGCTAAAAGCTAAAATGCTCGTGAGGCTGCGTAAAGGAGATAACCAGGTTATGAAATTGCTTATTGTACGCCACTGTGAACCGGATTATGAACACGACTCGCTGACCGAAAAGGGCTGGCGGGAGGCGGAGCTGCTGGCCCGGCGGCTGACAAAGCAGGAGGCCGACTACTACTATGTCTCGCCGCTGGGTCGGGCAAAGGATACCGCCTCCCTGACCCTGGAGCGGCTGGGCCGCACGGCGACCGTGTGCGATTGGTTGCAGGAATTTCCCGCCAGGGTGGAAAAACCCAACGTGCCGGGGAAACAGACCATCGCCTGGGACTGGCTGCCCCAGGATTGGACGCGCCGGGACGGATTTTTCTCCGCCGAAACGTGGGCCGACGACCCAGTCATGCAGGCGGGGGAGGTCGGGCAGCAGTACGACTACGTAATCCAGCAGTTTGACGCGCTACTGCAAAAACACGGCTATGAGCGGGACGGCAGGTGCTACCGGGCGGTGCACCCCAACAACGACACCGTCGTCCTGTTCTGCCACTTCGCGCTGGAGTGCGTGCTGCTCAGCCACCTGTGGAACGTGTCCCCCATGATTCTGTGGCACGGCGTCTGCGCCGCGCCCTCCTCTGTGACAACGGTGGTCACGGAGGAGCGCAGGCCGGGGGTGGCCTCGTTCCGGGTCACGGCTTTTGGGGACATTTCCCACCTCTACGCCGGGGAGGAACCGCCCTCCTTTGCGGCGCGGTTCTGCGAGTGCTACGGCAACGAGGGAGAGCGCATCGACTGAACCCCGGTGAAGCGGCAATTCACAAGACAAAACCGCCGGGTAGCGGGCAATTGACGTTACTTCACATGTTGTTTCGTATCTATTAATGCTCCAGTCCGTGCGTTTCCTGCATATCCCTGGCATACTGCTTCGGTTCACCGGAAAACACCAGTCTGACATGGGTCAGCGGCCTGTTGGAGCGCAGCCAGTCGGTTTCTGTCTGCATGAAGATGCTGGGACAACTGTTGTGTCGGGTGTTTCGAACTGCGCGCCGCCTGCAAGTGGGTGATCCTTTATTATTTCAATCAGCTCTCTATCGGCCGGCAACCAGTCAACGCTGTACAGTTCCTCCCTGTCCAGCCATTTAGCGTCCTCCGCTTCGTTTAGCACCAGCTCTCCCGCGACGATGACGCACCAGAAGCAGTCCATAGACAGGTGGAAGGTCGGATAATCCCACTCAATCGTCCCAATTTGCTCGCCCACCTCGATTTGAACGTTCAGCTCTTCCCAAATCTCGCGCTCCAGCGCCTGCCTCGGTGTCTCGCCCGGTTCGATTTTTCCGCCGGGGAACTCCCAGCGGCCCTTATAGTCGCCATATCCGCGGGCCGCCGCAAAAATCCGATGATTTCTGTGGAGCACCGCGGCCACCACTTTTATTGTTTTCATGTTGGCCTCTTTCCAATTCCTCAGATAAATTCAATCAGTTTATTTTTGATGCACACCTCGTAGCTCAGCTTTTTCTCCCCCACGCTGGAAAACAAAACCGTGAGAACTGCGCCGGAAATACCGGTGACGGTGCCTTCCCCATAGGATTTGTGTTTTACGCTTTTTCCTATGAGTTCCGGCGGCGCAGCCATCATTGGCTTCGGCGGACGTGGAGGCGTGGCCGAGGCAGCAGGCACTGGTTTCGGCTTGCTGCCTCGCCTTTTTTTCTCCTCTATGTTCTTTCTATACTCCGCATCAGCGTTTGCGCCCCGTGCCTTGTAATCCTCCATATCACGAAATACAAACATAGACGGCTTTTTTACGTCATTTTCCGGAACGGGACGAATCGGGAACATCCATACCTTTCTGTTGTTTCCGTCCTCGCCAGGCTGGATGGCCACATAGGGCTTATCCACAAGTGCGATTCTGCCGCAGTACACATATTTGCCGGCATCCATTACCTCAAACAGATGAACACCTACGCCATTTTCTCCGCAGGCTGCAAGGGTGGCGTTCTGCGCCCAATGAATGTCCTGGTCTCCCGTTTTCCCCATCCCGGTATAATGGAGTACACCCCCGATCCATTTGTCGTGGTAAAGCCCTTTCGTGTAGTCGGAAACAAGCACCAGGGTGTTAGTCGCTTTCGACCGGCGCATTCCACCCATGTTGCCGCACTTGAAGATGGCAACAAGCTCGCTGTTTTTGAGCGTCTGCCCAATTTTCAATCCTGGGTCAAACTCCATCGTCTCTCAGCCTTCTTTCTCACCGCTGTCTGTATGGAACAAAGCAAGGGGGTGTTGGGACAGTTGAACAACAGTCTCAACATGGCTCGAAACCTCGATAATAATGTCTGGCAGTCATTATTATCGAGGCCTGTTTGTGGGAACATATCTACTTTGGTTTTGCGTTTGTGGGAACATATCCAAGCACTATTAAACAAGCGAAGAACGGGCCAGAAAGAGCCGCTTTCCATGCCATTTTAAGAACGAAGCTGGAGAGCTGCGAAGACGGTTAATTTCCATTGTCTCAACCTATAGTTACCACAATCTCAACCCAAGCACTCGCCGGCCTTTAGAACTAAAACCTCCCCTTTATTTGGGGTTTGTACGTCCGCCCTGAAACGGGTGGGTGGCATTCCAGGAAAGATAGTTGGGCACATTCTGCTTGGGGGCATTAAAACGGTTCTGAGCAGCTTGTTCATCTTGGTTGCGGCTAGAAATGTCTTTCCATCGCTGGAAAGTATGCTGTAAAATCACATCATTCGGTAGTATTGCTTTCGATTTCCTTTAGCGATGTTCCTGAACAATCTTTCCACGTCTGTGGTCCACTTACTGTAGTCCAGCACCAAGCATGAACTTAGGGAAATTTTTAGAGAACAAGCTAAAGGTGCAGAACGCAATATCAATATTCTATTAAAAACTGATAATTTTTTTCATAAGCGAATCTAGTCGATTAAAGTGCGCATCATTGGAAATGCCCTCCACCAAAGGAAGTAACTCCGCAATTGGCGATATTGCTTGTCCCGGCAATTGCTTATCATATGCACTTTGTGTACGCTCTGATGATTTGCACTTACCATAAATTATGCATAAACCAACCACCGTGTTGGATTGCTGTATAGGACTAATTGAAAATAAATACTTGAATGCAAGATCTTTGACGTAATAGCGTTTCACATTTTGTAGGTCACTAAACTTTGCATCAAGAATTAGGTAGCGTGAAGCCGAGTTGTTTTCGACTTTAATTACATAATCTGGTGAATAATAATGCCCACCAACTTGATTCATATTTTCGTTTCCACTAAAAAAAGGAAGTGAATTATTGCGCATCAGCTGGATGCCATTTATGTCACTACGATTACTATCGTAAATAACTGGCTGATAGTAAAGAGTTATGCAATTTGTTTCATTTTTAAATACAAAGGTATTCTTGCAATCAGTATTTTTATATTGCCAGGTGCTTTTTACTGGATATACACATCTCTTGTCCTCTACCAATAGATATCCGCGACTTTGGAAATAGGCAATCATTTTTACTAACAAATAGTTTTCATAAAGTGAAGATACTTTTACAAGTGAAAGCATATATTTTTCAGAAGCGAACTCATAAATACCAAAGGTGAACCACTTATGAATTTGTACAAAGATGCGGTTGTACTGAGGGACTGATAAAAAAATATG
>JAJPXR010000049.1 GCA_021205375.1 Clostridiales bacterium
ATTTGGGGCCAGGTGCTTTACCTGACCCCAACATTTATTATAGAACCAAAAAAGAGTGCGCTTTTACGCACTCTTTTGGGCGGATTTGTCATTTTACGAGTTGATTCCACGGGATACGAGATATTTCTTGACCATCAGCGCCACCTTGAAGGTGATGGCGTCGTCAAACTCCCGCAGGTCCAGACCGGTGAGCTTTTTGATCTTCTCCAGCCGGTAAACCAGGGTGTTGCGGTGGACGAAGAGCTTCCGGGCGGTCTCGGAGACGTTCAGGTTGTTCTCGAAGAACTTGTTGATGGTGAACAGGGTCTCGGAATCCAGCGAGTCGATGGGATTCTTTTTAAAGACCTCCTGCAGGAACATCTCGCACAGGGTAATGGGGAGCTGATAAATCAGGCGGCCAATGCCCAGGTTATCGTAGTTGATGACGTTGCGCTCGGTGTCGAACACCTTGCCCACCTCGATGGCCATTTGCGCCTCTTTGTAGGACCGGGCCAGGTCCCGCAGGTGCTCGGCCACGGTGCCGATGCCGATGACGATGCGCTGCTTCAGCTCGGTGGAGACGGTCTCCTCGATCTGCTGGGCGGTTTTGATCAGCTCCTTGCCGCTGACGCCCTCCTGGATCTGCTTGACCAGCACCACGTCGTTTTCGTTGACGGAGATGACGAAGTCGTTCTGCCGGTTGGGGAACATAGCCTGGACCGCGTCCAGCAGGGCCACGTCCGCGCTCTCCACGGGCCGGACCAGGAACACCGCCCGGGGCACGTCGGTGGCGAAGTGCAGCTCCTTGGCCCGGATGTAGATGTCGCCCAGCAGGATGTTGTCGGTGAGGATGTTTTTGACAAAGGCGGTCTTGTCGTATTTTTCCTCGTAATAGCTCTTCACGCCGTTGAGGGCCACTGCCGCCAGGTTGCAGATCAGCTTGGCCTCGTCGTCGTCGCCGCGGACGAACACCGCGTAGTCGAACTGAGCGCTCCAGCCGCTGAGGGATTTGAAGGTTTTTCCGTCGATGACAACGGTGGAATCCCGGTCGCCGTTCAGCGTTTCCACCGTGTTGGGCCAATGCTCACCAATAATGGGAAGGTCATTGCACGCAATGACATTGCCCTCGATGTCGATGACACCGATGGCGCGGTCTGTACTTTCTTTCATTTGCAGTACAATGCTCTGAAACAGTCTGCTGGACATACTGCCGCTCCTCCTTCTCAGGTCTTTTTCAGGTCTTTTTTCTGGTCGTTCGCGTTTTTAATCGTCTTTTATTATAGCGGGTTCTCTTCGCAATTTCAATAGTTTTCTCCAAAAATTTTGTGGAAATTGACGAATCACTTTTGAAAGTCGCCGCCTGTTTTCCCCTTGACTTTTCGGACCTCCCCCGCCGTCAGGGGCCGCCACGCTCCGGGCGCCAGGGCCTCGTCCAGGGCCAGCGCGCCCATAGAGAGGCGCTTCAAATACCGCACCGGTTTGCCGCGGGCGGCCAGCATCCGTTTGACCTGGTGAAACTTTCCCTCCCGGAGGGTCACAAGGCACCGTTCCGGCCCCAGCCGCTCCAGTCCGGCGCTCTGGCAGACCAGCCCGTCCCCCAGTGTCATCCCGGCGGCGAAGGCGGCGATGTCGTCCTCGTCCACCGTGCCCTCGGTCTCGGCGTAATAGACCTTGTCCACGTGGGACTTGGGGGCCAGCAGCCGATGGGCCAGCCCTCCGTCGTCGGTGAGGAGCAGCAGACCCTCGGTGTCCTTGTCCAGCCGCCCCACCGGGCGAAGCTGCTTCCGCCGCAGCTCCGGGGGCAGCAGGTCCAGCACCGTGGGCTGCCGCCGGTCCTCTGTGGCGGTGAGGACGCCGCCCGGCTTGTTCATCATAATATAGGTATATTTTTGCCAGGCCACCGGCTGGCCCGCCGCCGTCAGGGAGGACTGCGCCGGGTCCACCTTGGCCTCCGGCTGCTTCACCACGGCCCCGTCCACCGTGACCTGGCCCCGCCGGATCAGGTCTCGGGCCTCCTTCCGGCTCCACAGACCGGTGTCGGCCAGCAGCTTGTCCAGCCGCAGTTGTTCCGCCATTGTGCGCTCCTTTGGTGTCGGAGCGGCCAACGTTCCAGATTGGCCGCTGAATCGGTTGACAAATCCCCGCATTGGGGGTATAAAAAATATAGAAATAAGGGCGTTGCCCGGCAACGGCTGGCCCTTATGAGTCGATTACTGAAGTAACCGCCAAGGTTTAGGGTCCAGGGCGGTTACTTCTTTTTGTTATCTGGTGATTTCTTTGCTTAACCATATGTCGAGAAAACCCTCCGCCATCGCCTAAAGGCGGCGGCCCTCCTCCCCTTTCAGGGCAAGGAGGGGCAAAGCCCCGGAAGTGCCGCTTGACGGCGGAGGCAAGGGGGGAGAGTGCTTGT
This sequence comes from Clostridiales bacterium, assembly GCA_021205375.1. Lineage (GTDB taxonomy): Bacteria > Bacillota > Clostridia > Oscillospirales > Oscillospiraceae > Onthomonas. The sequence goes on from JAJPXR010000049.1 coordinate 2,390, forward strand.
CGTTTGGTTTGCGTTTTTGCTTAAAGAGGAAAATTTGCGGAATGAAATCAACTCAGATAGAGAATGTTTTCCCTTTAACGATTCTTTTCCGCAACTGACCGCCTCTCTCGCCTCCCCTGAAAGGGGAGGGGGACCATGCGAAGCATGGTGGAGGGGTTTTCTTCATTGCACATTGCTAATTGCTCATTCTACTCCGTCCGACAGCTCCGCCAAAATCATCTCGAAATACAGCTTGTGGACAAAGGAGCAGATGGCGTGGTTCAGCAGCGCCTCCTGGGGCGTACTGTCTCCCTCCGACGGCTGCCAGAGGCCGTTGCCGCCCACCGTCCGGACGGCCTGCTCCATCTGCTGGCAAAAATAGTCGTACCCGGCCTCGATGCTCCCATCCCGGTTCTGCACCGCCAGCAGTTGCCGCACCTCCGCGATGGACAGGACCTTTTTCAGCAGACAGGTCAAAATCAACTGGGCCAGTTGCTCCCGGCGGTAACGCTTCTTCACCGGCGGAACGATGACCTTGAGCTTGACGTAGTTGTTGACCATCGTGTCGGTCACGGCCGTCTCCCCCAGGAAAAACGGGGACAGATAGCCGTTGGTCAGCTCCACCAGTTGATCCTTATACAGCTCCAGCGTGGGTAACTGACTGTAGCGCGGGAGGCTGGCCTCCTGCAAGCGCTGCGCAAACGACTTGGTTTCCATTCCGCGGTCCCTCCTTGTAGAGACAAAAACGTGCAATTCCTGTGAACATCTCCATTATACTGCAAAACTGCCGGTTGTCAATAGTACGCCTCTTTTTGTCACCTTATCCGCCTCACCTTGTTATCTAATATGAAACACCATGTCATGGGATGCACTACCTTTTTCACGGTTTATTCACAGAACATTTGCATTTTACCCTTTCTCTTTTCCGCATTTCTGTTATACTAAATAGATACTGCGATGAAAAGCCGCATCTGTATGTCCGGCGTTTTATCCGTTGTCAGGAGGATCTCATGGAGCTTCTCTTATCGCTGAAAACTGTATTTCCGCTGGTCATCGCCCTTTTGGTGGATCTGGTCCTTGTCCTGGCGATCTATCGCCAGTGGCGCAGGCTGCATCAGCCGCTGCAAACCTACCAGGGCGTTCTGCTGACCGTTCTCTCCTGCTGGGCGGCGGCAGCGGTGGTCCTGGTGCTGCTGCTTCCCGGCAGCACCTCCAGCCAGGCCAATTTGTATTTGTTCAGCACCTTCCGCTCTGCCTGGAACCAGTGGTCGGCGGCGGGGCTGTTGCAGCTTCTGCTGCAATTTGCCCTCTTTTTGCCCCTGGGCCTGGCAGCCGCCCTGCTGGGGGAGCCGTTTTGCCGTCTGCGCTGGCTGCTGCCGGTCTCCGTCTCCTGCACGGCGACGCTGAGCTGCGTCAAATTCGCCCTGGAGCGGGGCGGCTTCATCCTGGACGACCTGCTGCTGAACACCCTGGGCGTTCTGACGGGGTTTTTCCTGGGCAGGCTGATTTGGACTGTCTGGCGCAAAGAGCGGCTGGGGCCGCCGCTGGTCAGGGCGCTGGTGCTGCCGGTTTGCTGTCTGGTGGCGCTGGGCGGCGTCTTTTCCGTGTACTACGGCAGCGAGTTCGGCAACCTGGCCCTTTCCCCCGCCTACCGGCAGTCTATGGGGGGCGTGACCCTGACGGTGGAGACCACTCTCTCGGAAGAGGAGGGGACCGCCTCGGTCTACCGGAACACCATTGCCAATACTGCCCGTCCCGGCGACACCATCGCCTCCCTGCTGGCCACCGAGATGAACCTGGACCTTTCCTCCAAGGTCCTCCAGACCGGCCAGCAGCGGCAGTTCACGCTGACCGACCAGGAGGGCCGGGAATACGCCTTTTCCATCTCCCTGCGGGACGGAAGCTGGCAGTTTTCCGCCCAGGAGGACGAGGGCGTCTCCGTCTCCGGCTCGCTGGACAGTGTCCGCTGGCGGTGGGAGAGCTGGCTGACGGAAAACCAACTGCTGGACCGGGCCGCCGTCTACAGCCTGGACGAGAGCGGCAGCCTCCGCTGGGACATGAGCGCCCCGGAGGACCTGGCTGCCTACCAGAACGACTTCACCGCCGGGTCGCTGGTCATCACCCTGACCCGTGGGGACATCCCCGCCCGCATCATCAGCACCATGGCCACCTATCAGTACGTCAAAGAGGCGGAGATCCTCTCTCCCGCCGAAGCCTATCGGATGGTGGAGCGGGGCCGTTTTTCCTGCGCGCAGCCCCTCCAGTCTGGCGATCAGGTGACTGTCACCGACTGCCAACTGACCTACGCCACCGACTCCAAGGGATATTACCAACCGGTCTACGCCTTCTCCTGCACCGTCAATGGGGAGACCGAAACCATCTCTGTTCCCGCATTAAAATAAAAGGTGCTTTGCATCCAACGAAATGCGACTTGCGTTCCGCCGCCTGACCTGTTTGCTTTGTCGAGCAGGCCGGACGGCGGTGTTTTTTGCTCTACAGAGGAGAAAAGGAGGCGTTCACGCTCCTTTGGTTGCATCGGGGCGCTGCTAAATTTGTGCATTTTTATGCGGTAGTTTCAAGACGGATAAAGGATAAGGGTTGAGACTGTGCAAATCTTTTCCTATTTTGATTCAAATAAAAAAGAGAAACGGGTTAATTGTCTTTTAATAGGAATCCGTTTGGAAATATACAGTTTCGCCGAACGGTTATTTATAAAGACGTTTAAAAGCGGATATACAACGAAAAAATATTTTGTCTTATTTTGGCGCATTTCGTCAAAGGCGGGGGAAGATTGTTACGATGTGCGGAAATTTCGTTGTTTATGTCGCACAAAAACAATGGAAATTGGTTGTCTTATTTCGTCATTTATGTTACATTATGGGAGAAGAATCCCCTGCGCCCTGCATCGGCGGGAGCGATGGGGCCGCATCTATCATAAATCAATCAAAAGGAGACTGGGAAGATGAACACAACAAAAGTGATGATCGCGGACGCGGACGAAGAGTTTCGCGTCCTGCTGGGCGAAATGATCGACAGAGAGGACGACATGGAGGTGGTGTTTTCCACCGAGGACGGCGAGAGGGCCATCAGTTGTCTGCAAAGCACCCCTGACATAGACGTGCTGGTGATGGACACCGTGCTGAAAAACATGGACGGGCTGGAGCTGCTGGGGGAGATGAGCCGGATGCAGGGGCCGCGGCCCCTGACGCTGGTGCTGTCCAACTTCCTGCGGGGCAACCTGGTCAACCAGGCGGCGGAGCTGGGCGCGGACTTCTTCCTGCTCAAGCCCTGCCGCACCTCCGCCGTGGTGGAGCGCCTGCGGCAGCTACGGGGCGTGAAGCCCAGCCGCCCCCAGAGCGAGAGCATGGAGACGCTGGTCACCTCCATCATCCACGAGATCGGCGTCCCCGCCCACATCAAGGGCTATCAGTACCTGCGGGAAGCCATTCTCATCACCATCGACAACATGGATGTCATCAACGCCGTCACCAAGGTGCTGTACCCGGAGGTGGCCAAGCGCTACGGCACCACCGCCAGCCGGGTGGAGCGGGCCATTCGCCACGCCATCGAGGTGGCCTGGGACCGGGGCGACATCGAGACTCTGCAAAAGTACTTCGGCTACACCGTGTCCAACGCCAAGGGCAAGCCCACCAACAGCGAGTTTATCGCCATGATCGCCGACCGGCTCCAGCTCCAGCAGAAGGCCCGCTGACGGTTACAAAAGGGGAGCGCTGCGGGTCTCTCACTCGCAGCACTCCCGGCGAAAAAGAAATTGACAAACCCCGCCTTTGCGGGTATACTAAAAGCAGAACAAGGGCGCTGTCCGGCAACGGTTGGCCCCCTGGTTGGTACTTGATAAGAAGTAACCGCGCTAGTGGGAACGGGCGGTTACTTCTTTTTATTCAGCCGTATACCAGAAACCCCTCCGCCACCGCCTAAAGGCGGCGGCCCTCCTCCCCTGAAAGGGCAGGGAGCGAAGCGGAAGTGCCGCTTGACGGCGGAGGGGG
>JAJPXR010000142.1 GCA_021205375.1 Clostridiales bacterium
TTTTCTATTATAGCATATTTCGGGGGATGCGTGAGATTTAATCAGAGGTTCCTTAGCTTGGTAGAGTTTGGCATTATGTGCTACGCTTACCGTTTGCATGACTTTACAAATGGCTGGTTTCGCTCCCAGCTTCCTTTTTAGCTGTGCGCTATTGGCTGGCAGCACCTGACTAACAGCTAACGGCTAATAGCTAACAGCTATTTCCCCTTCCGGTGATTAAAAGGCGGAAAAGTGGTGCATACTAAACCACTCACCAAATTTATCACCGGAAGGACGCTGATACCATGCTCAAACTGCGCTTTGCCCTGCTGCTGACCGCCTTTTCTCTGGCGCTGACCCTGTCCTGCGCCGCCCTGTCCTCCCCCTGGCCCCAGGCCGTGGAGACAGCGGCAGAGACCGCCCTCGCCGCCGCGTCCGCCGACGACGAACCCAACGGGGAGGCGGTCCCCCTCTACGAGCTGCGCAGCGTGGACGGGGAAATTTGCGTGTTCCGCAGCGGCGACTTGCTGACCCACACCGGGGTGCTGACAGCCTCTCTGCCGCGGGAGGACCGCGCCCTGCTGGAGGCGGGCATCGGCGCAAAATCTGACCAGGAGCTGGCGTCCCTCCTCGAAGATTTGTGTTCGTGACGCAGAAAATTTGTTTCCAACCCGGAAAAGCCCTTGCTTTTCCCGCCAAGACGTGCTACTATATCACAGTAAGATCGTATCAACCATAAGAGTGGGGCCTGCCCCGCTCTTTTCTTTGAGCTTTTTTGACCTCCCGGCGCATTTTCAGGCCGGGACAGGAAGTGTGGTGGAAGCAATGAAGAAAGTGACAGAACTGACCGCGGAGCTGGCTCTGCCCCTGGTGGAGCAGGCGGGTTGTACCCTGTGGGATGTGGAATACGTCCGGGAGGCCGGGACCTGGTATCTGCGAGTGTTTATCGACTGCCCGGAGGGGGTCTCCATCAACCAGTGTGAGGCGGTCAGCCGCCCCCTCAGCGACCTGCTGGACGAGACCGACCCCATCGAGGGCAGTTATGTATTAGAGGTAGGCAGCGCCGGAGCGGACCGGGCGCTGAAAAAGCCCACCCACTTCGCCCAGTGCATGGGTCAGAAAGTGGACGTGAAGCTCTACCGCCCCAGGGACGGAAAGAAAGAGTTCCAGGGGACCCTGACCGGGTACGAGGACGGGACCGTGACCATCACCGACCCGGCGGGCGAAGCGCTGTCCTTCGGGAAGAAGGAGACAGCGTTGGTGCGGCTGCACATCGAGTTTTAAGCGTAATAAATCAGGTATCCCTTTCGTCCGGCCATGTGCTGGTAACCCCTCCGCCACCGCCTAAAGGCGGCGGCCCTCCTCCCCTTTCAGGGGAGGCAAGAGGGGTGGTCAGTTTCAAAAAGGCTGTTCTTCGCGGAAAGCCTGTACTATGCTAAACAAAAGGGATATTCAAAAAAGAAAACACGGCGGGGCGCATCCCGTCCCGCCCAACGATAAAGGAGTGAAGCTGTGACATGGCTAGAAGAGTAAGCAAAAAGAAGGGTCCCACTCCCGAAGAGGATGCAAAGGACTTCTTCCTGGCCCTGGATATGCTGGAGCAGGAGCGGGGCATTTCCAAAGACTATATGCTGGAAAAAATCACCCAGGCCCTGGTCACCGCCTACAAGCGGGACCACGAGGGCATCGGCGACAACGTGGTGGTCCTGGCGGACGAGGAAAAGAACTCCATCCGCATGATCATCAAGCGGGAGGTGGTGGAGGAGGTCGATAACCCCGACACCGAGATCTCCCTGGAGGAAGTCCGCAAGAGCCTCCCCAACGCCCAGATCGGCGACGTGGTCAGCAAAGAGCTGAAAACCAAGAACTTTGGCCGTATCGCCGCCCAGACCGCCCGGCAGGTCATCATCCAGGGCATCCGCGAGGCCGAGCGGAATATGGTCTTTGACGAGTTCCACACCAAGGAGAAGGAAATTCTCACCGGCGTGGTCTCCCGCACCGACCCCCGCAGCGGCGGCATTTACGTGAAGCTGGCCTCCGGCGACAAGACCACCGAGGCCCTGCTCTCCACCAGCGAGCAGGTACGGGGCGAGACCTACACCGAGGGCCAGCGCCTGAAGGTCTACGTAGTGGAGGTGCGCAAGGGCACCCGCGGGACCCAGGTGGTCATCTCCCGCACCCACCACGGCCTGGTACGCCGCCTGTTTGAGCTGGAGGTGCCGGAGCTGTTCGACGGCACCGTGGAGGTCAAGTCCATCGCGCGTGAGGCGGGCAGCCGCACCAAGATGGCCGTCTGGTCCGCTGACCCGGAGATCGACCCCATCGGCGCCTGCGTGGGCACCCGGGGCGCCCGCGTCAACGCCGTGGTAGAGGAGCTGCACGGCGAAAAGGTGGACATCATCAAATACTCCGATGACCCCGCCGCCTATATCGCCGCGGCCCTGGCCCCCGCCGACGTGGTCAGCGTGGACGCCCAGCCGGAGCAAAAGACCTGCCGCGTGGTGGTCCCCGACGACCAGCTCTCCCTGGCCATCGGCAAGGAGGGCCAGAATGCCCGCCTCGCCGCCCGGCTCACCGGCTACAAAATCGACATCAAGAGCGTCACCGTTGCCGCGGAGCTGGCCCAACAGGAAGCCCAGGAAGCGCTGGAGCGCGCCGCGGAATCCCCCGTCGATGAGGGCGCGGAGGCGGCCCCGGAGGAGGAACTGTTCGCAGACGAAGAGCTCTTCGCCGAGGACGAATAAACACCCGTACCGAAGGGAGGAACCCCTATGCCGAAAAAAATCCCCATGCGCCAGTGCGTGGGCTGCCGGGAGATGAAGCCCAAGCGGGAACTGATCCGGGTGGTCCGCTCCCCGGAGGGGGAGCTGTCCCTGGACTTCCGGGGCAAGAAACCCGGCCGGGGCGCGTATGTCTGTCCCAACGGGGACTGCCTGAAGCGGGCCAGAAAGAGCAACGCCCTGGGCCGCGCCTTCGGTATGAAGATACCCGATGAAGTTTACGAGGCCCTGGAGGGCCAGATGGAGCGCGGTGATGGAACAAACTGAAAGCCTGCGGCTGCTGGGCCTGGCCAAACGAGCCGGGCGGGTGGCCCAGGGCGAGGACATGACCCAGGAGGCCGTCACCGGACACAAGGCCCGGCTGCTGCTGCTGGCGGAGGACGCCGCCCCCGGCACCGTCCGGCGGGTGCGCACCCTGGCCGGGGAGCGGGTAGCGGTGATGAAGCTGCCCTGCGACAAAACCCAACTGGGCGCGGCCCTGGGGCGGGACACCTGCGCCGTCTGCGCCGTCACCGACCTGGGCTTTGCCGCCAAGATCGCCGGTCTGGTGGCCGGGGAGGACCCCGACCTGGTCCCCATCGCCCAGGAGCTGGCCCGGAAGCAGGAAAAGCTGCTCCGGCGCAAAAAGACCAAACCGAGAAAGAAGTAATGGATCCCCCTTTGCGCAGCCTCACATTGAAACCCCTCCACCATGCTTCGCATGGTCCCCCTCCCCTTTCAGGGGAGGGAGGAGCAAAGCCCCGGAAGTGCCGCTTGACGGCGGAGGCAAGAGGGGCTGTCAGTTGCCGAATGACGGTTTTCTGTTGAAAACTTGTACTATATTGGGCAAAAATACTCATCAAAGAGGGAATGCAGAGGGATACCCACAGGAAGGAATCACCCGGAGCGTTTTTTCGGGCGCTGGCTCCGCCAGCCGTCCGGGAGACCGCCCCATACCTAACAGGAGGTGGCTATAATAGATGAGTCTGGAGATCAAATACAGAGTGCGCGAGGTCGCCAAGGACTTCGCATTGAACGGCAAACCCGTCGGCAACAAGAAAGTGACTGAGATTCTGACAAAGTACGCCAAAACGCCCACCAGCGCCATGGCCGTGCTGACCGACCAGGAGCTTTCCATCATCTTCGACTATCTGACCCAAACCAATCAGATCGGCAGCCTGGAAGAGGTATTTGCCGAGACGTATCAGGAGCCTGGCAAGGCTCCCGCGGCCAAGGACAGCGCCCAGAAGCCCCAGCCCAAGCAGGGCAGCAAGGCCGCATCCTCTGCTCAGCGCAGCGACCGCAATCAGCGCCAGGGCAACAACAAATCTCAGCAGCAGTCTGACCGCCGCCAGCAGAGCGCCCAGGGTGGCAAGCAGCAGCCCGCCGAGCAGAAGCAGGCCCCGGCGCAGAAGGCCCAGCCCAAGCAGCAGCCTGCCGAGCAGAAGCAGGCCGCCCAGCAGCAGCCCGCCAGCCGTGTCCCCCAGAAAAAGGTGGTCAACACCCGGAAGAACGTCAACGTCAATCTGGACCGGTACGATTCCCGGCTGGACGACCTGACCCCGGAGCGGGCCGAGCGGATGCAGCAGGGCAAGCAGAAAATTTCCTCCCGCCGCCAGCAGCAGCAGAAGCAGGGCAAGCAGTCCGCCAAGCGCCGCCAGGAGGAACAGCAGCAGCGGATGCGCCGCCTCCAGCAGGAGGCCGCCCGGAAAGCCCCCGTCAAGGTGGAGATCCCCGACGAGATCACCGTGGGCGAGTTGGCCTCCCGGATGAAGAAAACCGGCGCGGAAGTGGTCAAGCGCCTGATGATGAACGGCGTCATGGCCTCCATGAGCGACACCATCGACTTCGACACCGCCGCCTTCATCGCCGAGGAACTGGGCTGCAAGGTGGAGAAGGAAGTCGTCGTCACCATCGAGGAGAAGCTCATCGACACCACCGAGGACGCCGAAGAGAACCTGGAGCCTCGCGCCCCCGTGGTGGTGGTCATGGGCCACGTGGACCACGGCAAGACCTCTCTGCTGGATAAAATCCGTTCCACCAACGTCACCGCAGGCGAGGCCGGCGGCATCACCCAGGCCATCGGCGCGTACCAGGTGAAGGTGCCCGGCGGCAAGATCGTCACCTTCCTGGACACCCCCGGCCACGAAGCCTTCACCGCCATGCGCGCCCGTGGCGCCATGGTCACGGACATCGCCATCCTGGTGGTGGCGGCGGACGACGGCATCATGCCCCAGACCGTGGAGGCCATCAACCACGCCAAGGCCGCCGGTATCCCCATCGTGGTGGCCATCAACAAGATGGACCTGCCGGGAGCCGACCCGGAGCGCATCAAGCAGGAGCTGACCAAGTACGACCTGCTGGCCGAGGACTGGGGCGGCGACACCATCGTGTGCCCCATCTCCGCCAAGACCGGCGAAGGCATCGACGAGTTGCTGGAGATGGTGCTGCTGACCGCCGAAATGCGGGAGCTGCGGGCCAACCCCAACCGCGCCGCCAAGGGCGCGGTCATCGAGGCCCGGCTGGACAAGGGCCGCGGCCCGGTTGCCACCCTGCTGGTGCAGAACGGCACCCTGAAGCAGGGCGACGTCATCATCGCCGGGACCGCCGTGGGCCGTGTCCGTGCTATGACCGACTATCGCGGCAAGCGCCTCAAGACCGCCGGTCCCTCCGTTCCCGTGGAGATCACCGGCATGGCCGAGGTCCCCAGCGCAGGCGACGACTTCTACGCCGTGGCCGACGAGCGCATGGCCCGTGAGCTGGCCGAGCAGCGCAAGCAGGAGCAGAAGGCCGCAGCCGCTGCTCCCACCGCCAAGAAGGTCAGCCTGGACGACCTGTTCTCCCAGATCCAGGAGGGCGAGGTCAAGGACCTGAACATCATCGTCAAGGCCGACGTGCAGGGCAGCGTGGAGGCCGTCAAGCAGAACCTGGAGAAGCTCAGCAACGACGAGGTCCGGGTCCGGGTCATCCACGGCGGCGTAGGCGCAATCAACGAGAGCGACATCATGCTGGCCTCCACCTCTAACGCCATCATCGTGGGCTTCAACGTCCGTCCCGACCCTGCCGCCAAAGCCATGGCCGAGCGGAACAAGGTGGATATGCGGATGTACCGGGTCATCTACGAGTGCATCGAGGAGATCGAGGCCGCTATGAAGGGTATGCTGGCCCCCACCTTCAAAGAGGTGGAGCTGGGCCGCGTGGAGGTCCGCCAGGTGTACAAGATCACCAACGTGGGCATCGTGGCCGGTTCCTACGTCCTGGAGGGCAAAGTCACCCGAAACGCTCAGCTCCGGCTGGTCCGGGATGGCATCGTCATCCACGAGGGCAATATCGCCAGCCTCCAGCGCTTCAAGGACTCCGTCCGGGAGGTGCAGGCCGGGTACGAGTGCGGCATCACCCTGGAGAAGTTCTCCGATATCAAGGTCGGCGACATCTTCGAGTGCTTCCAGATGGAAGAAGTGGAGAAGTGAGCTGTTAGCTTTTAGCTCTTAGCCTTTCGCTAGAAACTTCCAGTTTTTATGTTGCCCCTTTGAGGCAGGCTAGTTAGTGATGCCGGCGGAAACCCCTCCACCATGCTTCGCATGGTCCCCCTCCCCTTTCAGGGGAGG
>JAJPXR010000077.1 GCA_021205375.1 Clostridiales bacterium
TTATGAATTTGGGGCCAGGTGCTTTACCTGACCCCAACATTTATTATAGAACCCGTAAAAAGGACGGCGCAACGCCGTCCTCTTTTTTTGCAAGCAAGCCTATAAGCCGGGTTCTGTTTTGACAGCCATCTATCTCGACCTGACGTTGCCGCCAGGCTCCAGCCACCTCCTGGGAACGGCCGGGCCGACCGATGTGTTCCCCCACGGTGTTGCTCCGGATAGAGTTTACAGGACGGAGCTGTTCCCAGTCCGCCGGTGAGCTCTTACCTCACCTTTCCACCCTTACCGGCCAGGGGCCGGCGGTATCTCTCTGTTGCACTTGTCCTGAAGTCGCCTTCGGCGGGCGTTACCCGTTATCCTTGCCCTGTGGAGCCCGGACTTTCCTCATCCGGGGGCCTTTCGCCCCCCGGACGCGGCTGTCCAGCTTCCTTGCGGGTGTTATTTTACCTGATTTTTGCGCAAATGTCAATTCCGCGTTGCGTTTTGACGGCAAATCCGCTATACTGATTGCTGTTAGGAGAATCTTCCCAGCTCAAAAGGAGAGAAACATGAAACGCAGACGCCGGTTCCTCACCACCGTTGTTTTGATAGTGGTTTTGATTTATATTACCCTCTTACTGCTGCTGATGTGGGTGGAAAAGCCAGAACCAGCGTCGTCCATCAACACCTTCATCGACGCCTTGTGGTACTCTGTGGCCACTCTGACCACTGTGGGGTACGGCGATACCGCGCCGGTCACGCCTCTGGGCCGGGCCATCGGTACGGTGTTCGTGCTGCTGTCCACCGGCATTTTGGTCACGTTGGTCAGCGCCTTGATTTCCTTCCTGGCCAGCGAAGGGTTCCCGCTGCTGCGGCTGTCCTTCCAGCGGCAGAAGAACTGGTACTATTTCGCGGACACGGGCATCGAGTCCACTACTCTGGCCCGGAAGATTCTGGAGAGCGACGACCAAGCGGTCATTATCTATGGTCAGAGCAGAAACAAGGTGGAGGAGACGCCGGACTACCCCTGCCTGTTCGCCAACGTCTCCCCGGCGCGCATTGCCCGGCGCAAGGGCAATCAGGGGAGCAAGTGCAGTGTCTTTTTCATGCAGGAAAACGCCATCGGCGTGGACCCCAGGGCGGTCAACATCTCCGACCTGCCGGTGGAGGTGTACGCCAGAACAGTCAGCGGGGAGGAAATGCTCTCCGGCAACATCCACTTTTTCCACTGCTATGAGTGCTGCGCCAGGGAGTACTGGCGGCAAAAGCCGCTGTCACGCCGGGAGCGCCGCATTGTGCTCATTGGGTTTGGGTACTACGGCGCGGCGCTGCTGAAATACGCCATCCTCACCAACGTCATTTCCCCGGACCACCATGTGGCGTACCACGTTTTCGGGGACGCGGAGCAGTTTTTACAGATGCACAACCACCTGGACCTGGCGTTCTCCATGCAGAAGGAGGCCGAGGACCGGGATTCCCTGATTTTCCACGACACCGGTTGGGCCGCGGCCCACGACATTCTGGCCGCCGCTGACCGCATCATCCTCTGCGACGACGACGAGCAAAAGGGCTGGGACATTTTCTGGCACCTGCGCCGGTACTATCTCATCCGGGGGCGCATCGACCTGCGGAGCAGCCGCCCCATCCCCGACGTGTCCCACATCGGCGTCACCTCGGACATCTACACCCCGGAGCACGGCCTCCGTACCACCCTGAACCATGTGGCTATCTCCATGAACAACCTGTACCGCAGCAGCCACCCCAAAACGGCGCTGGACTGGGACCATCTCACCGACAACCTGCGGCAGTCCAAAATCGCCGCGTCGGAGCATCTCTTCGTCAAGGTGCGCATTTTGCTGGAGGATGAGACATTGACGGAGCTGACGGCGGACACCCTGGCCCAGGCTTACGCCGTCTACTGCGACAACATCCAGGACCCCGCCCGCCTGGACGAATACCGGAAAATTGAACATCTGCGGTGGTTTCGCTACTACCTCTACCACAACTGGACCTATGGCACCGTGCGGAAGCCCGCTCTCCGCCAGGACCCCCGCATCTGTCCCTACGAAGCCCTTGCGCCTTACGAGCAGGCGTATGGCGATTACGCCTGGAAGCTGATGGGGGAGCTGCGGCTGAAAAACGGCGGCTGAGCGGCGGATTCGTCCGTACAACTTTACAGAAAAATGACATGCTGCTTACAAATCTGCGCAAAAAGTTTGTATTAGGGCTTGCCACCTGGCAGGGAATATGTTAAAATATTCACAATATCACCCGGGGTGGTTGAGCCATTCCATGCTAAGAAGGGGCGAAAGTACATGAAGCTGCTGGAGGAACGGATCCGCAGGGACGGCGTGGTGGAGGACGGCCAGGTGCTGAAGGTAGACCGGTTCCTGAACCACCAGATGGACGTGGGCCTGTTTGAAGAGATGGGCAAGGAGTGGGCCAGGCTCTTCGGGGCGGAAAACGTGACCAAGATCCTGACCATCGAGGCCAGCGGCATCGGCATCGCCTGCGTGACGGCGGAGCAGTTCAACTGCCCGGTGATCTTCGCCAAAAAGTCCCGCACCCGGAACATCGCCGGGGAAGTCTACTCCACCCAGGTCAAATCGTTCACCCACGGCAATGTCAGCACGGTCATCGTCTCCAAGCAGTTCCTCCGCCCGGAGGACAAGGTGCTGCTCATCGACGACTTTCTGGCCAACGGCGCGGCCCTAGAGGGCCTCATCGACCTGGTGGAGCAGTCCGGGGCCACCCTGGTAGGGGCGGGCATCGCCGTGGAGAAGGCATTCCAGCCAGGCGGAGAGCGCATCCGCGCCAAGGGCGTCCGGGTGGAGTCTCTGGCCAGGGTGAAGCACATGGAGCCGGGCCAGATAGAGTTCTGTTGATCGCGAAAAAAAGACTTGACTTTTTCTGAAAAAAGGCGTATACTGTATCGCAAGAAGGGCAAGGGCGTCAATGTTCCAAAAGAACGTTGACGCCTTTCTTTTCTTCCTCTGATGTGCCTTGCACACTTTGGAACAGATTTTCCCCTCTTGCCGCATGGGGGTCGGGTGAGGTACGACACCCGGTCTCCACGAAAAAGCTCCGGTTTTTGGCCGGGGCTTTTTTGCGTGTGTGGCGGCGGGGGAGAGGCTGGAGGCTTTCCCAGATGTAAAACATCCAGGAATCGTTCCATTTTTCACTCCTTTGGTCGGGACCTTTCCAATTTTTAAGAAAAAGTTCATTTCGCCTTGCTTGACAAGGAAAGCGCCCCGGCGTATGATGGTGAAAAATCGCTGGTAAAGCAGCGGGAAACGAGGCGCGTGGATTTGAAAGACAGCCGTTTGAAGTGGATCTTCCTGCCCACTGGGGACTATCTGGCGCTGCGCCAGCGGCTGGACCGATTGGCGGAGCAGGGCTGGGAGCTGGCCGAGACGGGGGACGGGAACTGCTTTTTTGCCTGGTTCCGGCCCACGGAGCGGGCCGAGCTGCGCTACGACACGGAAGTCGCGCCCATTCTCCGGGACGAGGACCAACTGCGGGAGACGGTGGAGCGCCGGGAGCGGCAAGGCTGGTCGCCGGTGGGCACCGTCAACGGTGTGGATGTCTACGTCTCCCAGCCCTGTCGCTATCCAGAGCCGGAAAACGACCCGGCAGGGAACCGCCGCCGCTGGCGGGCCAGGGGGGTGCTGTCCCTGGTGACAGTGGTGCTGGCCGCGCTGCTGTCGTGGCAATGGAGCTGGTTTAACGCCACATGGTATCTGGGTAACACCGCCGCGCTGCTGTATCTGAGCCGGTTCCCGCTGCTGGTGGGCAGCGGCCTCTGGGCGGTGTGGGTGCTGCTGCGGCAACTGGTCCCCTGGAAGAACGAGACCCGCACCGGCCACGCCGGGGTGCGCTCCGCGTTGCAGGTGGGATTTTACCTGTGGGCGGTGCTGCTGCTGGCCACTCTGGTGCTGGACCAACTGCCGCTGGTGTGGGGCTGCGGCGTGCTGGTCGTCGCTCTGCTGGTTTTGCTGTTGGGCCGCCGGGGGTGGCGCAAGTGGACGGGCTTCGCCGGGCAGAGTCTGCTGGCCCTGGTGGTGGGGTGTACCCTGCTGGTTTCCCAACTGCTGCCCCTGGCCCTGCCGGACAGTCAGCGCTACAGCGCGGGCAGCGCCTCCTGGCGGGGCAGTCTCACCGACGTGGTCCGGGCGGAGGACCTGGGGCTGGACGAGCTGACCTTTGTCTCCGCCGAGTACGACAGGGACGGCTCTCTGCTGGTGTCCCGCAGCACCTACCGGGAAGAGTGGGAGGAACTGCGGCTGAGCTGCCAGTATGACCGCTGCCTGACCGTAGCTCTCGCGTCCCAGGCGGCGGAAGAGGTGCGAGCGGCCCACCCGGACGCGGTGATCGTCGTCCAGGGGCGGCAGGTGGCGGCCCTCTGGTCCCCGGAGGAGTTGGACGAGGCGGCGGTGCAGGCCGCGCTGGAGGAATTGCTGACATAGCGATAAAAACACAAAAACGCGCCCGAACAGACCGAAAATGTGGCCTGTTCGGGCGCGTATGTACGTTTGATGGAGAAAAGGACTCAGCCCCGGCTGCGGCGGCGGCGACCTCCACCCCGCTCACCCCGATTCAGTTGGGAGAGCTTGGTCTCGGACTCGGACATATACTGCTTCACCATGTCGTCAAAGGTCTGGGGTTCCTTGGGGCCGGTCTTGCGCGGCGTGCGGTCACGGTTGTTGCCGCCAGAGCGCTCCCCCGACTGGCCGCTGCGGTTCCGATGGTAGTCGCCTCCGTTGCCGCGGCCTTCGCCGCCGTGCCCTTCGGCCCCGCGGCTGCCGCCCCGGTTGGCAGGGCGCTGCTGGCGGGGGGGAGGGGGCAGGGTCTGCTTGATGGAGAGGTTGATCCGGTTGTTTCCCTCCATGCCGATGACCTTGACTTTGACCTCCTGGCCCACCGTCAGGAACTCGTTGACATCGTTGACGAAAGAATAGGCGACCTCTGAGATGTGGACCAGCCCGGAACGGCCTCCGGGCAGCGCCACAAACGCGCCAAACTTGGTGATGCCAGTGACTTTACCATCTAAAATGGCTCCAATTTCTAACTCCATACCCTGCTTTGTTTCCTCCCGCGGTTTTTCTCTCTTTTTCTCTGACGGCTTTTCGCCCCGTCAGTCGGCGGCGCTGTAGAAGACGACCTCTCCCTCCTCTACCAGTCCCAGTTTCTCCTTGGCGATTTCCAGGACGGTGTCAGGGTCGTCCTGGTTTTCCAGGCGCTCTTCCAGGGCGGCGTTTTCCGCAGCCTGGGCGGTCACTTGGGCCTGAAGATCGGCGTAGGTGTCGCTGGCGGTCTGGAGCTTGCCTCGGACGTTCAGGAGGGTGATGGAGAGGTACACGATCAGAATCAAAATCACGCATTTGGTGATCAGGCTGGCTCTTGTGGTTTTCACGCGGTTCGTCTCCTTCCTCCCCCGTCTGGTGGCGGCGGAATATGTCATTCTTCCATAGTGATTCTATTTTATACCATGTTCGGCCATAATGAAAGGGATTTTCAAAAATTTTTTCCACTTTTTTTGCGGCAGAGCAGAGCAATTTCAAAGGCAGCGCTAAAATGTGCGCAAAATATGCACAAATGTCCGCCAGACGATAGGCCAAAATCAGGAATCGGCGGCTGAGCAGCCGGAACCAGGCCCAGCAGCCCGCCAGCAGGCCCAGGGCAATGTAGATGCGCACCACGCCGCCGCCGGAGACCACCGACCAGACAAACAGCGTCACGGTGGCCACGGCCCAAAACAGTACATCCAGCGCACCGCCCAGGCCGGGCAGGGGAGCGCGCACCCGCAGCACCCGAAACAGGTCGTAGACCATCCCCAGCGCTGCGCCCAGCGCCAGGGACCCGGCCAGAGACAGGGCCTGGGCGGTGACGTCCACCTCCATCTCAGCGCAGGAGCCGGGCCAGCAGCCCGCCCCGGACGGTGGGTTCCTCGTAGGTCAGGGAGTCGATGACGCCCGCCACCTTCAAGTCGCCGCCGTCCAGGCTGAGCTTTTCGATGTGCAGTTCCTGGCCCCGGACCACCAGGTCGCCCTGACAGGTGGAAAGGCAGATGGTGTTCTCGTCGAAGCTCTCCACTTCCTCCACGCCGGAGACGGACAGTGCGGCCCGCTCCTCCAGCACGATGTGGTGCGGGGGCTTCAGGGGACTTTCCTTGGGTTCAAATGGCATAGCCTGTACCTCCTCGCGTGATGGTACAGGGTATGTCCCGACTGGGGCAATTATGTCTTATGCCGATTCCGCTTATTCGGCCTTATCAGTGATTCAGGCGGGAAACCCCTCCACCATGCTTCGCATGGTCCCCCTCCGCCGTCAAGCGGCACTTCC
>JAJPXR010000095.1 GCA_021205375.1 Clostridiales bacterium
TGAATTTGGGGCCAGGTGCTTTACCTGACCCCAACATTTATTATAGAACCATAAAAATTTATGCTAGGAAAAGTCTATGCGCAGGTAATTCGAATTACTCGAAATCGTAGCTCTTGCTGACAGGAGCGTTGGCAGCGGCGGACTCAGGATCATACCAGATCAGGTTGTTGCTGGTGGCCTTGTCGAACAGCTGGATCAGCTTGGGCTGGGTGGTGAAGTTGACGACAGCGCCCATGGACACATCAACCTCCAGATCGACGGTGGGGATGACCATGACGACCTCGTCGCCCTCGCAGTCGGCGTGGAGGTTGACCTCGGAGCCGAGCATCTCGGAGACCTCAATCTTGGCCTTCAGGTCGCCCTCGCCGATGGTGACATGGCAGGGACGGACGCCGCAGATGATGTCGCAGGGCTGCTGGTTGTTCTGCTTCAGAGCCTTCTGCTGGAAGTCATCCAGCTTGAAGGAAACGCCCTTCATGTTGGCATAGTAAACGCCGTTCTTCAGCTCCAGCTTGCAGTTGTCGAAGAAGTTCATAACGGGCATACCGATGAAGCCAGCCACAAACAGGTTCACCGGCTTGTTGAACAGATCCTGAGGAGCGCCGATCTGGTTGACGAAACCGTCCTTCATGATGACGATCCGGTCACCCAGGGTCATGGCCTCGGTCTGGTCATGGGTAACATACATAAAGGTGGTATTGATACGCTTGCGCAGCTTGATGATCTCAGCCCGCATCTGGTTACGCAGCTTGGCGTCCAGGTTGGACAGAGGCTCGTCCATCAGGAAGACCTTGGGGTCACGGACCATTGCACGGCCGATGGCGACACGCTGACGCTGACCACCGGACAGAGCCTTGGGCTTACGCTCCAGGTACTGGGTGATGTCCAGGATCTCAGCGACCTCGCGGACCTTCTTGTCAATCTCGTCCTTGGGGGTCTTCTTGAGCTTCAGGGCGAAGGCCATGTTGTCGTAAACGGACATATGGGGATACAGCGCGTAGTTCTGGAAAACCATGGCGATATCGCGGTCCTTGGGGGCGATGTCGTTGCACAGCTTGCCGTCGATGTACAGCTCGCCGTCGGAGATGTCTTCCAGACCGGCGACCATACGCAGGGTGGTGGACTTGCCGCAGCCGGAGGGACCGACCAGGACGATGAACTCCTTGTCAGCGATGGTCAGGTTGACATCGTGAACAGCAGTCACCTTGTTGTCATAGACTTTCTTCAGGTTTTTCAATACGACTTCAGACATAATACCGGCTCTAACGACCCAGCCTCCGCTACGGCCGCCTCACGTCCGCCCGTATAGGGCGACCCGCATTACGACAGGTCTCCACACTGCCGCACCGTGAGCCAACGGGATGAGATTCCTCCTTTTTGGATGTACGGCGACCATTTTTGTGGAGTGGCCCACCGCCATGAAAATAAAATATGTGAAGGGGCAGTGCCCCAAATCACCGAAATCGATTTCAGGCAGGCCACACCCTGCCTTCTTACCTGTTTCATTGTACCTGAAAACGGCTTTCCCGTCAATTGTCGCTCTTGTCAAAATTTCAGCCTGATTTTCCGTCATTTCGCCGAAAGAAACTTCCCGCTCCCCCGCTTGCGGGTCTTTCCCTTCTCTGCTACAATAGTACCAGAAATGTCATGAATCTATCTTTTAGGAGGAATCCCTATGCCTTTTTCGTACCGTGCGCTCGGCTCCCCCGTCTATTTTGCCGAGAACCGGCTCCCCGCCCACTCCGACCACACCTGGTATCCCTCCAGGGAGGCGCTGGAGGAGGGCGTCAACCCCCTCAAACACTCCCTGAACGGCGTGTGGCGCTTCGCCTGCGCCCAGAACGAGGGCCAGGTCCCCCAGGGCTTCGAGGCCGCCGACTTTGACTGCCGGGGCTGGGAGACCATCGCCGTCCCCGCCCACATCCAGATGGAGGGCCACGGCCTCCCCCAGTACGTCAACCAGCAGTACCCCTGGGACGGTCTCCAGGACGTGGCCCTCGGCCAACTGCCGGAGGAATACAACCCTGTGGCCTGCTATGTGAAGTATTTCTCCCTGCCGGATGAGATGGCAGGCAAACGGGTGTTTCTCTCCTTCCAGGGGGTGGAGAGCTGTGTGGCCCTGTGGCTCAACGGGGCCTATGTGGGGTTCAGCGCCAACTCCTTCTCCCCCTGCGAGTTTGAGCTGACCAGTTTTTTGCAGGAGGGTGAGAACAAGCTGGCCCTCCGGGTCTACAAGTGGTGCGCCGGGAGCTGGCTGGAGGACCAGGACTTCTTCCGCTTCTCCGGCATCTACCGGGACGTGTACCTGTACGCCGTCCCCAGCCTCCACATTCAGGATGTGAAGCTGGTTCCCACCCTGGACGAGAGCCTGACCCGCGGCAGGCTGGCCCTCTCCGGCACGATTTTGGGCCAGGGCAACTGGCAGTTGGGCGTCACCGCCAACGGGCAGCACTGGGCCACCCTGCGGGGCAGCGGCGACAGCTTTTCCACTGTCATTCAGGTGAACCGGCCCCTGCTGTGGAGCGCAGAGAAGCCCAACCTCTACGACCTGGAGCTGACCCTCTTTGACGGGGCGGGCACGGTGCAGGAGATTGTCCCCCAGCAGGTGGGCTTCCGCCGGTTCGAGCTGAAAGACGGCCTGATGCTCCTGAACGGCCAGCGCATCGTCTTTAAGGGGGCCAACCGCCACGACTTCTCCGCCGACGTGGGCCGGGCGGTCACCACCGAGCACATCCGCCGGGACCTGCTGACCATGAAGCGCAACAACATCAACGCCGTGCGCACCTGCCACTATCCAGACAGCCAACTGCTCTACGACCTGTGCGACCAACTGGGCCTTTACGTCATGGCGGAAAACAACATGGAGAGCCACGGCACCTGGCAGAACAGCACCAACCTGCCGGAGAGCGCCCTCCCCGGCGACCATATGGAGTGGGAGCCGCTGCTGCTGGACCGGGTGGAGTCCACCTACCAGACCGCCAAGAATCACCCCTCCGTCCTCATCTGGTCCCTGGGCAACGAAAGCTATGGCGGCCCGGTCATCCGGGACATGGCCCGACGGTTCCGCGCCCTGGACGACACCCGGCTGGTCCACTACGAGGGCATCTTCCATGACCGGCGCTACAGCGCCGAAAGCTCCGACATGGAGAGCCAGATGTACCCCTCCGCCGCGGACATTCAGGCGTTTTTGGATGAGCACAAAG
Organism: Clostridiales bacterium; assembly: GCA_021205375.1. Classification (GTDB taxonomy): domain Bacteria; phylum Bacillota; class Clostridia; order Oscillospirales; family Oscillospiraceae; genus Onthomonas. The sequence continues at coordinate 3,204 of JAJPXR010000095.1, forward strand.
ACAAGCCCTTCCTCTGCTGCGAATACAGTCACTCCATGGGCAACTCCACCGGCGGCATGGACCGCTACACGAACCTGACCGACACGGAACCCCGCTATCAGGGGGGCTTTATCTGGGACTACATCGACCAGGCCATCCGGGGCAAGGACCGCTACGGCAATACCGCCTATTTCTACGGCGGCGACCTGGATGACCGCCCCCACGACGGCGCGTTTTCCGGCAACGGCATCTGCTACGCCGACGGCACCGAGACCCCCAAAATGGCCGAGGTGAAGTTCAACTACCAGAACATCACCGCTCAGGTGACGGCGGACAAGGTAAAAATCGTCAACAAACACCTGTTCACCTCCACCGCCGCCTATGACTGCCAGGTGACGGTGGAACGGGACGGTCACCTTCTCCGCCGGGCGGCGCTGCCCACCGACGTGGCCCCCCTCAGCGAAAAAACCTACTCCCTCCCCTTCCCGCCGGAGACCCGCCCCGGCGAGTACGCCGTCACCGTGTCCTTCCGGCTCCGGCAGGACACCCTCTGGGCAAAGCGGGGCCATGAGGTGGCCTTCGGGCAGGGCGTTTACCGGGTGTCCGCCCCGGCGCAGCCCCGGAAAGTGAATCCTCTCCGTATTATTTACACCGATTTCAACATTGGGGCGATAGGAACTGACTTCCGCGCCCTGTTCTCCAAGTCGGACGGGGGGCTGGTCTCCTACCAGTACGGCGGCGTGGAGCTGCTGAAAACCATCCCGCTCCCCAACTTCTGGCGGCCCATGGTGGACAACGACCTGGGCGGACAGGTGAACCTGATGACCGCCCAGTGGAAGGTGGGTTCTCAGTTCGTCAGCCACCGGCAGCCGGGCATGGGCTACTGGAATCTGGCCTATGCCCCAGAGGTGGAGGAACACGACGGACAGCTTACCGTCACCTACACCTATCACATGCCCACCTCCCCCGCCTCCTCCTGCCGGGTGGCCTACACCGTCCGGGGAGACGGCGAAATCGCCTGCACTCTGACCTATGACCCGGTGGAGGGTCTGCCCCCCATGCCGGAGTTCGGGATGCTGTTCAAGCTGGACGCGGACTATGACCGGCTGGAGTGGTACGGCAACGGCCCGGTAGAGAGTTACGTGGACCGGCAGAACGGCGTTCGCCTGGGCATCTGGAATGGGACCGTGAAGGAGCAAATGGCCCGCTACCTGCGGCCCCAGGAGTCCGGCAGTCACACCGGCGTCCGCTGGGCCAAGGTCACCGACTACCGGGGCCGGGGCATGGAATTTTCCGGCGACAATATGACCTTCTCCGCCCTGCCCTGGACCCCCCACGAGATCGACTGCGCCCAGCACCCCTACGAGCTGCCCCCGGTCCACTACACGGTGGTCCGCTGCGCCTGGAAGCAGATGGGCGTGGGCGGCGATGACACCTGGGGCAGCGTCCCTCACCCGGAGTACTGGCTGCCTGCGGACCGGCCCCTGTCCTTCACCTTCCGGTTCCGGGGCTGTATGCGGGAGTGACAAATATTGTTCGCCTCCCTGCAAACCTGCATTTTTTACATCTTTTATTCACATTCTGCCATATCCTTTTTCATTTCTCCACGCTATAATGGCGGTAACAACAGGCCGGTCATTCCGCCCGGCAACTTCAAAGAACAGGAAGTGGTTTTTCTATGCTGACAATCGAACAACTGAGCAAAAACCTGAACGACGGCGTTTACGACGACCGGCTGGCCTACATCTACTGCCGCAAGCCGGAGCAGGCGGCCCCCTTCCGCGCCCGCGTGCTCCACGTGGCCCAGGGCTACGCCCAGACCTTTAGCAAGGACGACAGCGCCCAGGTCGCCATCTACTCCGCCCCTGGCCGCACCGAAATTGGCGGCAACCACACCGACCACCAGCAGGGCAAGGTCCTGACCGGTTCGGTAGACCTGGACGCCTTGGCCTGTGCCGCCCCCAACGGCACCACCATGGTGAACATCTTCTCCGAGGGCTACGGCATGATCTCCGTGGACTGCGCCCAGCTCGCCCCTGTCCCCAGCGAGGAAAACACCACTGCCGCCCTCATCCGGGGCATCCTGGCCCGCGTGCATGAGCTGGGCTACCCGGTCTCCGGCTTCGACGCCTATGTGATCTCCGACGTGCCCGGCGGCTCCGGCCTGTCCTCCTCCGCCTGCTTCGAGGTGCTGGTGGGCGTGGCGGTCAACGGCCTCTTCTGCGGCAATGCGCTCCCCCTGGACGAAGTGGCCAAAATCGGCCAGTACGCCGAAAACGTCTACTTCGGCAAGCCCTCCGGCCTGCTGGACCAGATGGGCTGCGCCCTGGGCGGCATCGTTACCATTGACTTCCAGGACAAGGCCAACCCCGTCTATCACGCGGTAGACTTCGACTTCGCCGCGGCGGGCTATGCCCTGTGCATCATCGACACCGGCGCGGACCACGCCGACCTGACCGGCGACTACGCCGCCGTCCCTGCGGAAATGCGCTCCGTGGCCGCTGCCCTGGGCAAGGAAGTTCTCTCCCAGGTGGACGAGGCGGACTTCTACGCCGCTATCCCCTCCATCAAAGCCCAGGTGGGTGACCGGGCCATCCTCCGGGCCGTCCACTACTACAACGACTGCGCCCGCGTGACCGAGCAGGTGGCCGCTCTGGAGCGGGGCGACTTCGCCTCCTTCCTGGCGCTGGTCAACCAGTCCGGGCAGTCCTCCTTCATGTACCTCCAGAACATCGCCACCTATCGGGACCCGGCCCAGCAGCCTGTGGGCGTGGCCCTGGCCGTGGCGGAGCATCTGCTGGCGGGCCAGGGGGCCTGCCGGGTCCATGGCGGCGGCTTCGCCGGCACCATCCAGGCTTACGTCCCTCTGGCGCGGGTGGCCTCCTTCCAGGCAGGCATGGACGCCCTGCTGGGCGAAGGGGCCTGCCGCATCACCTCCATCCGTCCCGTGGGCGGCTGCGTGCTGATGGACTAATGGACACGTATTTTTATAATTGGTTATCTCTTTGAATCAGCCGTGTTTTAGTGGCTAGAGAGGGTTCTTTTGAAAATCCCTCATCTGCCGAATGAAACCGTCACCAGATGACAAACACCATCCCCTCTTGCC
>JAJPXR010000114.1 GCA_021205375.1 Clostridiales bacterium
TCGGCCATGCGCATAAAGCCCTGCATAAAGTTGGATTCTAAAACTTTCATGGTGTTCATCCTCCCTGAATGACGTTTTATTGTTCTTGTTCGTTGTCCCTTTGAATCAGGCTTCTCAATCATTCCGGCGAAAACCCCTCCACCATGCTTCGCATGGTCCCCCTCCCCTTTCAGGGGAGGCAAGGGGGGAGTGCTTATCGTTTGGTCCCAGTTTATTCGTTAGAAGTGGGATTTTCGGTAGAGAGTCCCTCTTTCTAACCGCTAATCACTAGCCACTAGCAACTTACCGGGTAACGATGTCCACCGGCACGTTGAGAATCTTTGCCACCTTCAAAATGGTGTCGATGTGCCGCCCAGTGGCCGCGGCGAAGTGATGGGTGGGGCCGCACTCACTCCAGCGGGTGACGAACTCTCTGGCCCCACAGGTGAAGCGGGTGCGCATATTGGTGTCGCCGAAGGAGAGGATCTTGCCCTCTTCGTTGACGCCCTCCGCCACCACGAATTTGAAGTTGCCGTTGCCGTCCTGGGTGACAGCCAGATAGGTCACGGGGCCGGTGTAGGGATAGAACTGGGTCAGGTAGCCGCCGCCGGTCTTGCCGTGGAACACCTTGACGATCTTCATGGTGGGTTTCCTGTCGGAGATGTCGGCGTCGCCGGAGCCGCTGTGGCCGATGATTGCGATGTCGTCATTGAAGTCGATGGAGTACATCTCCGCCAGCTGGCCGGTGCCGGAGATGGTCTTGAGGATGCTCATAGCCATCGCCACCTTCATGTCGCCCTCCACAGCGCAGGCAGTGCCTTGCTTGATGGGCATAGAGAACGCGGGGATGAGCATACTGTCCAGCACCCCGGAAAAGACGCCCACCTTTGCTTTCGTGTTGACTAACATCTTAGAACCTCCGTTTTTCACATGGGTTGGATTTCCTGTATATCGAAACTCTCTCGAATGGCGTCCCACGCCGCCTGCAAGCTGTCGAACTCCCCCGCCCGAATCATCTGCACCAGCAGATTCCCGATAGCGGTGCCTTCTATGGGGCCGGCGTAGACGGGCAAGCTGGTGGCGTTGGCGGTCATCTGGTTCAGATAGCCGTCCTGACATCCGCCGCCCATCACGTTGATACTGGTGTAGGTCTTGCCGGTGAGCTTCTGCAAGTCGTCAATGGCTTCGGCGTAGCGGCGGGTCAGGCTGACATAGACGCACTGCATGATCTCCCCCACCGTCTCCGGGACGGGCTGGTTGGTCTTGGCGCAGTAATCTTTCACGGCCTGAATCATGCTGTCGGGAGCCAGGAACCCGGCATCGTCCACGTCCACCACAGAGGGGAAGTCCTGTGCGCCCTTTGCGGCTTCAATCAGGTCGGGGAAACCCCACTGTTTGCCGCTGGAGGTGTGCGCGGTCTTGCCCTCCACGTAGTTCACGCCGTTCAGCTCCCGGCGGATGGACTGGATCATCCACAGGCCCATGATGTTTTTCAGGTAGCGGTAGCGATACCACGCGCCGCCCTCGTTGGTGAAGTTCTGGGCGCGGCTGGCCTCGCTGGTGATGGGCTGCTCGTTTTCCACCTCCAGCAGCGACCAGGTGCCGCTGGAGAGGTAAACCGCGTTGTCGTCCTTCGCAGGAACGGCGAGGAAAGCGGAGCCGGTGTCGTGGGTGGCGGGGAGGACTACCGTGGCGTTGAATCCCACTTCCTGTTGGATTTCCGATGTGAAGTCGCCCACCACAGTCCCCGGCATGGACAATTCACCAAACAGCTCGGTTGGCAGTCCCAGACGGGCGATCAGGCCCAAATCCCAGGTTTTTTCGCGGGCGTTCACCAGATTGGTGCTGGTGGCGTTGGTGTACTCCTGCTTCTTCACGCCGGTGAGCAGGAAGTGGAAGTAATCCGGGAGCATGAGAAAGCTCTTCGCCTGCTCCATCTGCTCAGGATGTTCCCGCTTCTGCGCCACGAGCTGGTAGATGGTGTTGAAAATCTGCTTCTGGATGCCGGTCTTGTCGTACAGCTCATCCGGCGAAATCTCCGCCTCCACCAAGGCGTCCACGCCCTCAGTGCGGCTGTCCCGGTAGGCCACGGCGTCGCCCAAGACCTGGTCGTGCTTGTCCAACAGAACGTAGTCCACCGCCCAGGTGTCGATGCCCACAGTGGCAGGGATTTTCCCGGCGGCTTTGCAGGCTTTCAGGCCGCCCACGATGCCGCTCCACAGGTTGTCTATGTCCCAGCAGTCGTGACCGTTTTTGCGGAGCTGCCGGTTGTCGAAGCGGTAGATCTCCTCCAACACGATTTTGCCGTCCTGGACGCAGCCCAGGATGTGCCGCCCGGAGGAGGCCCCGATGTCGATGGCGAGATAATATGGATTCATACATTGACCTGCCTTTCCTGTTTCCAATTTACTCAAATATCCAGTGCAGCGAGGTAGCCTCAATACATGGCGTTGGTGATAGTACTGACCCGGCTGGTATCGCCAATCACCCGAACAAACTGGGCCGTCCTCTGTAACTCCGCCGCTACATCAGCACAGATAACGCCCTCGTCCGTGACCCGAAGGGCACGATAGCCGGTATGGACGTGAACATATTTGTCGATTTCTTTCAGCAGGAGAGGACGGTGCCGGACGTTGGCGTCGGGGGCCAGGGTGTCCCGCATCTCCACCAGATGGACTGTTTTGCCTTCCTGCCCCAGGTGAATGGCGCATTCGCTCCCGGCCAGGCCGCCGCCCATAACCACTACGTCGTCGCCGACCTTGTCTTTTTCCAGATAGTAGTTATTGACCACCACCACGTTGTCCCCGTCCAGGCCGGGGATGGGCGGCACCAGCGGAGCCGAGCCGACGGCGATGATGAGCGCGTCCGGGGCCTCCTTCTCCACGTATTCCTTCGTGACCTCGGTGTTCAGGCGAATTTCCACGCCCGCGTCTCTGGCGAACTTGGCATAAGTCCCCGCAAGTTGGTACATCTCATGCTTGAAGGGCAAAGCCTGCTCGCTCTTGAGGATGCCGCCCAGTTCGGCCTCTTTTTCGCAGAGAATAACCTGATGTCCCCGGCGGGCGGCGGTGTAAGCGGCGTACAAGCCACCGGGGCCGCCGCCAGCTACCAGCACCTTTTTGGACACGGGCGCGGGACGCACCTCATCCCCTTCGCACTCCCGGCCAATCAGGGGATTGACGGTGCAGCGACGGGTGGAAGTAGCTGCCCGCTCCGCCATACAGGTGAAGCACCGCAGACAGCGCACGATATCCTCGCTCTTGTTCGCCATGACCTTGTTGGGCAGGAAGGGGTCTGCCAGCAGCGCACGGGCCATATAGACCACGTCCGCCTTGCCGGAGGCAATGATTTCCTCCATCTGAGCCGGGTCGTTCAGGCCGCCGATGGTCGCCACGGGAACCTTGACGTGCTTTTTGATTTCGGCTGCAAGATAGACGTTGCAGCCGTGTTCCTTGAACATGCTGGGATGGGTGTCCCCGAAGCCCCGCTGATAAGTCCCGGCGGAGACGTGGAGCAGGTCGATGTACGGCTCCACCTGCTGAGCGATGCGGCAGCCCTCCTCCAGGTCATAGCCGCCGTCGAACAGCTCGGAGCCGGACATACGGAACTCAATGGGGAAGAACGGCCCCACCGCCGCCCGGACGGACTGCAGCACCTCAATGGCGAACCGGCAGCGGTTTTCCAGGGAGCCGCCGTATTCGTCGGTGCGCTTGTTGAAGTAGGGGGACAGGAACTGGTTGATGAGCCAGCCATGCCCGCCGTGGATCATCAGCATCTCGAACCCGGCCCGCTTCGCCAGACCCGCCACATGGCCGTAGGCGGCCACGATTTCGTCGATGAGGTCTTTGGTCAGGGCTTTCACCTCCACCCCGTCGGGGCGGGTGCAGGCGGAAGGTCCCCACTGGTGCATGGACTTCTGCTTGGACTTGTCGGTCATATACGTTCCGGCGTACATGCCGGAGTGGGACAGCTCCAGGCTGGGAATGGCCCCATGGCGGCGGATGGCGTCGGCGGTGTAGGTGGCGTAGGCCAGCGAATTCAGAATGCTCTCATCCAGGTGATAGGCGTGGGAGCCGTCGGTCTGGGGATGTACCATACACTCGGACACTGTGACGGCCCCAGCGCCGCCCTTGCCCCGCAGCTCATAGAACGCAGTGGACTTAGGGCCGATGCAGCCGTCGTTGGTGATGTCGGTGCCGCCCATAGGAGCGGAGAACATCCGATTGCGGAAGGTGGTGCGGCCCAGGGTGATGGGGGCGCAGAGGTGGGGATACTGATAAGCCATAGGGATACCTCCTTGAATAGTTGTTAGCTATTAGCCGTTAGCTGTTAGTTACGCACTGCTGGACAAAAGCGAACAGCGCTAAACATCGGTTGGTTGTTAGTGGTTTGTTTTGTACAGCGAACTCAAAGCGCAGCGTGAATCGTTGAGCACTGCCAAGCTAACAGCTAAGAGCTAAAAGCCAAAGGCTAATTTGTGGTTTTCTGATAGAGCAGCGCCAGCACGATACCCAGCACGGCCAGTCCCCCCGCGATGAGGAAGGCTCCGCTGTAGCTGCCGGTGGAGGTGAGGACTTTTCCCACCACCGACGGCCCCAGGCATCCGGCCAGAGCAAAGCCGATAAACATAATGCCGTAGTTGACGCTGTTGTTCTTTGCCCCGAACTGGTCGGCGGTGAAGCCGGGATAGACCCCCATCAGCGCGCCGAAGCAGATGCCCATGATGGACACCCCGACGATAAACTGAGCCACTCCGCCGGTGCCGGTGGTCAGCAGAATGACCAGGCCGACAATTTCCAGCAGAAAAGCGGCCAGGAGCACCGTCACACGGCCAAACCGGTCCGAAAGGGAACCGGCCACCACCCGTCCGGCGGCGTTGAACAGCGCCAGAACGGAGACCACCATAGCCGCAAGCCCCGCGCCCATGCCGGTAATGGACTGGGCCATGGGGGACGCCTGAGAGGTGATCATCAGGCCGCTGAACGCCCCACACATCAGCATGAAGATCATCATGTAAAACGTGGGGTCGGCCAGCATTTCCCGCCAGTTTTTGTCGTTGGAGAGGACAGCCCCGCCCTGCGCCGCTTTTGGCTGATACCCGGCGGGGCAGTAGTTTTCGGGGCATTTCAGGATGAACTGGGAGAACACGCCGACGATGAGGACAAACGCGATGCCCAGCACGATAAACGCCTGACTGATACCGGCTCTGGAGATGAGCAGGTTGGCCACCGGCGGCACCAGCACCGAGCTGAGGCCATAGGTGGCGGTGGCGATGCCGCCGATGAGTCCCCGCTTGTCGGGGAAAAACTTGACCGAGTTGTTGATGGTGTAGCCGTAGGCCAGCCCCATCCCCAGGCCGCAGCCCAGGCCGTAGGTGACGACGAGCATGGGGATGCTGGTGGCGAAGCCGCTGGCCAACATCCCGCCGCCGAACAGCAGCCCACCGGCAAAGACCACCCACCGAGGACCCAGCTTGTCGTTGATGTACCCGCCGGAAATCATGGTGATGGGGCCGACGGAGTTGGCCACGGTGTAGACGATGGAGAGACTGGCGGAGGTCAGGTCACGGGGCGGCATGGCGTGGCCGGACTTCTGCTTACAGCCCGCGGGCAGGAACCAGTCGTGGCTCATGCCGGTGACTTCGATGTCCAGCTCTGCGGCCCGGTCCAGCAGTTTGGACAAGGGGTGCTGGACAGCGCCGCTGAGGTCCTTTCCACGGGGCAGTTGAACGGCGTGCAGTATATGGTCCCGGCGGTGCGGGACAACTACACCATGGGAACCAGCCTGGAATTTAACGCCGCGCTGGTGCGGAAGTACGGCTTTGACATCAGCTCCATTGAGACGCTGGCGGACGTGGAACCCATGCTGGAGGTCATTCTGGAAAATGAGCCGGATGTGGTTCCCTTCACGTCCTCCGGCTCCGCCAGCCTGACCCAGCTTTTGGGCGGCTACGACTGCCTGGGCGACACGCTGGGGGTGCTGAACTTACAGGCTGACGACTCCCTGGCGGTGGTGGACTGGTACGAGACGGAGGAATTTTTGGAACTGACCCAGTTCCTCTACCAGTGGAACCAAAAGGGGTATCTGTCCCAGGACGCGGTGGTCTCCCAGCAGAGCGGCGCGTCGATGGTGGAGGAAGGGACGGCATTCTGTACCCTGAGCACCATTATGCCCACCGGGGACTACGGCAGCGAGGTGTTGGAATCCAGCGTTGTGGTGGAGGTGCAGTTGAGTGACCAGCCTCAGTTGCTCACCAGCTACCAGATGGGACTGGAGGGCGTCTGTATCTCCGCCTCCTGCGC
>JAJPXR010000117.1 GCA_021205375.1 Clostridiales bacterium
TGGCCGCCAACCATCAGAAGTTCGACGCGGAAGCCATCAACGAGACTGAGCACAACAAGTGGGGTCCCCGTCCTGCCAAAGGCGGCACGGACGACAGTGAGGAGGACGCTGAACCAAAGGACAGTGACTCCTGACCCTGCTCCTACCCTACCCAATTTGGCAACCCGTTCCTCTGATGGGCGGGTTGCCTTTTTGAAAACAACAAAAGTTGAAATCACAACTAAAGGAGGGCCCTCTTATGGGATTCCAAGTAGCTTATGTGCCGATCGGCGTCGGCACCTTTCACCTGGAAAGCGCGCAGATCCAGTTTGACCAGTCCGTTTCGCTGCTGCGGTCGCTGACCGACGCCGCCGTCTGCCCGGAGAAAATGCTGCTGACGCTGGACGACCTGACCGCCTATCTGGACGGCCTTTCCCCGGACCTGGTGGTGCTGCAAAACATCACCTTCGCCAACGCCGCCTATGCCAGCGAAGTGCTCAAGCGCTTCTCCTGCCCCATTCTGCTGTGGACCCTGCGGGAGCCGGTCATCGACGGAGGCCGCTTGCGCCTGAACTCCCTGACCGGGGCCTATTCCGCCGCCAACGCGATCCAGGCGTTCCGGGGGGACGGACAGTTTGAGTACGTCTTTGGCGGCCCCGGTGAGGCGGAAGTCCAGTCGGAGCTGAACGCCGCTATCCGCGCCGCGAAGGTGAAAGCGGATCTGACCCACCTGAAGATGGCCTCCATCGGCCACACGCCCCAGGGCTTCGGCTTTGGCCGGGCGCTGGACGCGGAGATGATGAGCGTCTTTGGCGTCACGCTGGAGTCCATCGAGGCGCGGGAGCTGATCGATGTGGCCAAGGGCTACACCGCCGACGACTGCGCCGAGGAGCTGGCCGAGGCGAAAGCCACTCTGACGGGCCTGGACAAGACCCCGGAGAAGAATGTGGTGGACTTCGCCCGGCTCTACAAGGCGTACAAGGCGTATGTGAAGGACAACGGCGTGGGAGCCATTTCTTCCCGGTGCTGGCCGGACTTCTTCACCTCCTTCGGTACCCCGGTCTGCACGGTACTGTCGCTGCTCAACGCCAACGGCACCGCCGCCAGTTGCGAGTCTGACGCCTACGGCGCGCTGTCCATGTACATCGGTTCCCAGCTCTCCGGCAAGGCCACCTTCTTCGGCGACCCCGTCTCTATGGATGAGGAAGAGGGTACCGTCACCTTCTGGCATTGCGGCATGGCCGCCTGCTCCCTGGCCCGGAAGGACACCGGCGCGGCGGTGGGCGTTCACCCCAACCGGAAAATCGGCCCCACCATGGACTTTGGCTGCCAGGCGTGTGACCACGTCACCATCTTCCGGGTGGGACGCAAGAGCGACGGCACGTTCCGGTTCTTCCTGGCAGAGGGCGCAGCCCTGGACAAGCCCAAGCAGTTCTGCGGCACCTCCATCGTGGTCAAAACCGACGCTCCCGCCAAGGACGTGGTCTATGGCAGCGTAAAGGGCGGCTGGGAGCCGCATTTCGTGGTCATTTACGACAATGTCGCCAATGAGCTGGAAAAGCTGGGGCATATGCTCCAGGTCGAGGTCTGCAAGTTCTGATTGCAGCCCACTCTTCTTCCAAAGGAACGAGATACAAAACCCTCCCGAACCTGGCAAAAACGCCGGGGTTCGAGAGGGTTTTTAGCGGTTTCAGGGCCGCGTTCCCGGTGAGGCTCCGGGAATTGCGCAGCAGGAGTGCAGGGGAGATGTTTCAACGGAACACCACGCCGCCCTCGCCGTAGATCTCGTTTCGGTGGCAGCGCACGAAGTCCGGTTTAGCCGCTGGCGTTTCCATCGCCAGGGTGTCGATGATGAGGGCGGGGTTCAGCCCCGGATTCTGAGCGGCCAAGCGCGCGGAGAAAATCAGCTTGTCCGGGTGTTCCTCCAGGGACCAGCCTTTCACCATGGGGATGATGTCCAGCTCGGTGTAGCCTTTTTTGGCCTTTTTGGACTTCTTCTGAATGACGCAGCTCTCCCGGCTCAGCAGCTCCCGCAGGGCGGCGGGGGCGGCGGCGGGGACGCCGTTGTCGTATTCCAGCGTCACCGTCCAGTCCAAGTCCACGATTTTTTTGCAGGGGATTTTCGCCTCGTAACACTCTCGGACGTGGATACCCTCCGGCAGTGCCCGGTTCAGCCGTTCCACTACTTCGTCGAAAGAGAAGGGGGATTCCAGGTTAAACTCCAGAATCTCGCAGTCGCTGGAGTACCCCAGGCTCAGGGGCAGGGCGATGGAGACGAACACGTGGCGGTTGAAGCCCTCGGTCTGCCAAATTTCCACCCCGGAGCGGAGAAACGCCCGTTGGAAGGTGGCCATCAGGTCCAGATGGGAGATGTAGCAGGCTCGCCCGCTCTTGGAAAAGAGCAGCCTGTTTTTGTGCATTGCCATCGCTTACCTCCTGTCCTCGTCGCAGACCCCGCCGGGGATCAGCTTTGTCGCGCCGCAGCCCATACACTTCACCCGGCAGTCCGGGGTGATAACGGACTTGTACGCCTGCTCCCGCTCCTGCCACAGGTAGTCGGGCCGCACACCCACGTCGATCATGGACCAGGGCAGTACCTCGCAGCGGGTACGCTCCCGCCGGGCGTAGAAATCCGGGTCGGTGCCGGTGGCGGCAAAGGCGTCCATCCACCGCTGGAAGGAGAAGTAATCGCTCCAGGAGTCCATCTTGCCGCCGGTGCGCCAGACCTCCTCAAGCGCACGGCCCAGCCGACGGTCGCCTCGCGCCAGCACCGCCTCGATGTAGCTGGTGTCGGTCTCGTGCCAGTTGTACTGGATGGACTTGTTGTGAATGGCCCCCCGCAGCAGGTCCACCCGGCGCTGGTACTCTTCCATGGAAATCTGTTCCTCCCACTGGAAGGGGGTGAAGGGCTTGGGGACGAAGAAGGAGGTGGAGATGGTGATGCGCACGCCACGGGCGCGGCTGGCGGCGTAATTCCGCCAGGTCCAGTAGACCTTTTGGGCCAGGTCCGCAATGCCCAGCACATCCTCGTCGGTCTCGGTGGGAAGGCCCAGCATGAAGTAGAGCTTGACCGCGCTGCACCCGCCCTCGAACACCGTCTGGCAGGACTTTAACAGGTCCTCCTCGGTGACGTTTTTGTTGATGGCGTCCCGGAGCCGCTGGGTGCCCGCCTCCGGCGCGAAGGTGATGGAGCTTTTGCGGGAGCGCTGGAGCCGCTGCATCAGCGACATGGAGAAGCCGTCCGCCCGGAGGGAGGGCAGGTTCAGGTTGATGTTCCGAGGCTCGCAGTAGTCCAGCAGGCCGTCACAGACCGCCTCCAGCCCCCGGTAGTCGCTGGAGGACAGGCTGGAAAGGGTCACCTCCTGATAACCGGAGTCCTTGCAGGACTCGATGCCCTGTTCCACCAATGTTTTCACGCTCTTGGGCCGGACGGGGCGGTAGCAGTATCCCGCCTGGCAGAACCGGCAGCCCCGGATACAGCCCCGGAACACCTCCAGCATCACCCGGTCATGGACGATCTCCGTGGAGGGGACAATGGTGTGGGTGGGGTAATAGGACTTGTCCATGTCCCGGACGATGCGTTTTGTCACCAGAGGCGGCGCGCCGTGGGTGGGGGTGATGGTATGGATGGTGCCGTCGGTGTTGTAAGACACGTCGTAGAAGGCGGGGACATAAATGCCCTGAATTTGCGCCGCCCGCTCCAGGAAGGCCAGACGATTGCCGCCCTCCCGTTTGACCTGACGGTACAGTTCAATCAGTTCGCAGTTGACTTCTTCGCCCTCGCCCAGAATGAACAAGTCGATGAAGTCGGCCAGAGGTTCCCCGTTGTAAGCACAGGTGCCGCCTGCCACCACGATGGGGTCGTCCTCGCCTCGCTGGTCGCTGTGGAGGGGGATACCCCCCAGGTCCAGCATGTTCAGCACGTTGGTGTAGGCCATCTCATAGCCCAAGGAGAAACCCACCATGTCAAAGGCGGAGAGAGGGTCGCCGCTTTCCAGCGCGTAGAGGGGGAGATTTGCCTTGCGCAGCTCGTCCTCCATGTCCCCCCAGGGGGCGAAGCAACGCTCGCACCAGACGCCCTCCATCTCGTTGATGACGCCGTAGAGGATGCGCAGTCCCAGGTTGGACATGCCGATTTCGTAGGTGTCAGGGAAGCAGAAGGCAAAGCGGGTGTCAACCGTCGCCTTGTCCTTGATGATCTCGTTGTATTCTCCGCCAGTGTAGCGGGCGGGTTTTTGCACCCGGAGCAAAATGCGTTCCAGTTTGGGGTCCATAGCGGTACCTGCCTTCTGGGGCCGTGTGGGGAAAGTTCCCGGCCCGGTGTAGTCCTGACCATTTTACCTGATTGTACGGGAAAAAACAAGTGGGGTGTTGGCAGAAGGTCAAACTTCCGAGAGAATCAGCCACACCGCCACCACCAGCAGAGAGAAGTTCCCTTTCACTGCGCACCAAGCCCCCGGTGGCAGCAGCGCCAGCTTCAGCAGCCGAGAAAGTCCCGCCGTCACCCAGTCCGCCCAGTCCAGGGAGCAGAGGGCGCTTAGTGCCCCATGGAGGATGCGGCTGCCGTCCAGCGGGAGGATGGGGAGCAGGTTGAACAGGGCCAGCATCAGGCTGGCCCCGGCGAAGAGGTAGTTTGACTGACCGGGCAGGGGAGGGGCCAAGGCGAGGGCCGCCGTGAGCAGGTTGACCAGCGGCCCTGCCAGCGCCACCAAACACTCCTCCGCTCCGCTGCGGCACCGCCCGCCCAGGTCCAGTTCTGCCCCCACCAGCGACAGCCGCAGGCGGCGGACGGGGACGCCCAGCGCCCGGCAGCAGAGGACGTGGCCCATCTCGTGGAGGGCGGCGGCCACGCCGCAGCACCCCAGCACCGGCCCAACCCCTGTATAGACCAGAAGCGCCAGCAGAAAGAGAAAATCCGCCGTCAGCGTCACCCGTCCGGCGGTCAGCCCTCGACAGTCAAAGCGGACGCTCACCCTTCAACCGGGAGCAGGTGGGCGCAGAGAGCCGCCGCGTCCCCGTCCCAGGTCAGGAAAAACTGGACTTCCTCCGACAAGAGGACGTTTGCCGCTGCGGGCAGGATCTCGTCCACCGTTGTCTCTGCCGGGGCGAACACCGCCACGCACCAGTCGCCCACCGCCTCCAGCGGGTCGCCGCCCTGGGCCAGCTCTTCGCCCAGAGCGGAAAAAGCGGCCTGAAAGTCGGTGGAGCCGGTCAGCGCCTCCGTCAGATACTGCTGATACACCGCCGTCTGCTGGGGAAACTGGGTCTTGCCCACAAAGCAGAGAAAAAACAGTCCTGCCGCCGTCAACAGTCGGGCCAGCGCGCCCCTGCCCGCGTTAGAGTGCCGCCGATTTTGCTCCCGCCGGGGCGGGCGGTTCTTTGTCCCATAGGTTATCGCCAATGCAATCGCCTCCTGCCCCAGACCTATGCTCGTCCAGTGAAAATCAGAACAAAAAAGCAAATCTTTTCCGCAAAAATCTCTTGCAATTCCATCGCAGATGTGATATAGTGTACCGGTCTGAACAAAGGGTGGTCCTCTGCCACAGCCCCAAGCGGAGCGGGACAAGGTTCCCAGCGGGCATGAACACCTATAATCACAGGAGGAAACAAACCATGAATCTCGTTGAAACGCTGAATGCGCAGAACATGAAGACCGACGTGCCGAAGATCGAGATCGGCTCCACGGTCCGCGTCCATGTCAAGATCAAGGAAGGCGCCAAAGAGCGTATCCAGGTCTTTGAGGGCACCGTCATCGCCAAGAAGCACGGCGGCGTGGCCGAGACCTTTACCGTCCGCCGCATCTCTTACGGCGTGGGCGTGGAGAAGGTCTTCCCCGTTCACTCCCCCAACGTCGTCAAGGTGGAGACTATCCGCCGCGGCAAGGTCCGTCGGGCCAAGCTGTACTATCTGCGCGACCGGGTGGGCAAGGCTGCCAAGGTCAAGGAGAAACTGTAATTTCCTGGAGCAGAAAAAAGGAGCGGGCAACCGCTCCTTTTTTGCACAGAGGATGATTGGTACAATATGAAGAAGCGACAGAACCGGGGCGGCGCGAACAACAACCCCCGCAAGGCCCGCCCTGTCAAAAAAGTGGCCCCCCAGAACCAGGACACCATGACCATCCAATGGTATCCCGGCCACATGGCAAAGACCCGCCGGATGATCCAGGAGAATTTAAAGCTGGTGGACCTGGTGGTGGAGATCATCGACGCCCGCATCCCCCTGGCCAGCCGGAACCCGGACCTAGACGGACTGGTGGAGAGCAAGCCCCGGCTGATTTTGCTCAACCGGGCGGACCAGGCCGACCCCGCCATGAACCAGCGCTGGGCGGAGTATTTCCGCAGCCGGGGGATGTCCGCCCTCCAGACGGACTGCAAGACCGGCGCGGGGGTGAAGCAGTTCTCCCCGGTGGTCAAGGCGATTTTGAAGGACCAAATCGAACGCTGGCGGGAGAAGGGCCTGCTGGGTCGCCCGGTGCGGGTGATGGTGGTGGGGGTTCCCAACGTGGGCAAGTCCACCTTCATCAACAAGGTGGCAAACCGGAAGTCCGCCATCGCCCAGAACCGCCCCGGCGTCACCCGGGGCAAGCAATGGGTGAACGTGGACGAGGGGCTGGACCTGCTGGACACGCCGGGCATCCTCTGGCCCAAGTTCGAGGACCCCACCGTGGGGATGTACCTGGCCTTTACCGGCGCGGTGAAAGACACGATATTAGATGTGGAGACCCTGGCAAACCACCTGATGAAGCTGCTGGCCAGCCGTTACCCGGAGGCGGTGTCCGCCCGCTACAAGCTGGACATCCCGCCGGACTTCGACAGTTGGGCGCTGGTGGAGCAGGCTGGGCGGAACCGGGGGTTCCTGATTTCCGGCGGCGAAGTGGACACCGAGCGGATGAGCCGAGTGCTGCTGGAGGAATATCGCTCTGGCAAGCTGGGACGCTTTACACTGGAAACGCCGCCCGCGGCAGGGGAGAGCAGTCGATGAAAAAGCAGGAAACGGAGCAAATTGACCGCTGGAGTATCGAGCGGGAGTGCTACGCCGCCGGGTGGAACTCTGTCTGCGGCGCGGACGAAGCCGGGGCCGGCCCCTTGGCCGGAGCGGTCTATGGCGCGGCGGTGATCCTGCCGCCGGATTATGACCTGCCGTATCTCGATGACTCCAAAAAAGTGACGGAAAAGCGCCGGGAGGTGCTGTTCGGGCAAATCAAAGAACAGGCCATTGCCTGGGCGGTTGCTTGGGCCACGGAGCAGGAAATTGACGAGATCAATATCCTCAACGCCCGGATGCTGGCCATGGACCGGGCCATCCAGCAGTTGGACCCGGTAGCGGACTTCGCCATCATCGACGGCAACCGCAGTCAGGGCATCCAAATCCCCAACCGGACGATTGTAAAGGGAGATAGCTTGTCAGCATCCATTGCCGCCGCGTCCATCCTGGCGAAGGTCAGCCGGGACCACTACATGCTGGAAATGGCGGAGCTATATCCTGAATATCAGTTCCAGCGGCACAAGGGCTATCCCACCAAGCTCCACTATGAGATGCTGCGGAAGTACGGTCCCTGTCCCATCCACCGCAAGACCTTTCTGAAAAAGCTGTGACCGGCGGAGCAGCGGCCCGGTTGGGCCAGTGGGGAGAGCGGCAGGTGCGCCGGGCGCTGGAACGCCAGGGCGTCACCATCCTGGCGGCCAACTGGCGCTGTCCCTACGGGGAAATTGATTTGATTGCCGCCACGGAGAAGGAAATCTACTTTGTGGAGGTCAAGACCCGCCGCTCCCGCACCTATATGGAGATTCGGGAGGCAGTGGACCTGGCCAAGCAGCGCAGGCTGCTGTTGGCGGCGGAGAGCTACTTACAGGAGCACCCGGAGGAGACCCGTCAGCCCCGGTTCGACGTGGCGGAGGTCTACGCCCCCCAGGGGACGGATACCTTTCGGCCCGAAATTTGCTATTACCCCAACGCCTTCGACGGAAGTGGAGGTTGAAAAATGAAGTTATCTGTTTTTGACGGCCACTGTGACACCATCAGCCGCCTGGCCCGGATGCCCATGGAGCGGCTGGCGGGCAACAGCGGCCAGTGGGACTTGGACCGGGTGGGGAACTTTGGGCAACAGGCCCAGTTCTTCGCCATCTTCTGGGACTCCGCCCTGCCCATGACCAAATCGGTGGTCAAGCGGGAGTTCAAGACGTTCCAGAAGGAGTGCAAAACGTATCGTGACCGCATCCAGCACTGTCGCACCGCACGGGAGGCCAAGGACGCCATGAGCCAGGGCAAGGTGGCGGCGTTCCTCTCGGTGGAGGGAGCGGAGCTGATCGGTTGTTCTCTGGAGGGGCTGCAAGACGCCTATGACAAGGGCGTCCGGGCGGTGAACCTGACCTGGAACCATGCCAACGCCCTCTCCGGCAGCCACATGGACCACCCCGAACAGGGCCTGACCCCGCTGGGGGTGGAATATGTGCAGAAGATGCAGCAGCTTGGGATGCTGGTGGACGTGTCCCACCTGTCCGACCCCGGCTTCTGGGGCGTGATGGAGAATGCGACCAAACCTATCATGGCGAGCCACTCCAACAGCCGTGCCGTCTTTTCTCATACAAGGAACTTGACGGACGAACAATTTACTGCCATAATGAAGAATCATGGCGTGGCGGGCCTGAACGCCTACGCCGCCTTTCTGGGCGACGGCGTTGTGACCGGCGACACCCTGCTGGCCCATCTGGAACACTTCCTCTCCCTGGGCGGGGAGAAGAACGTGGCCCTGGGCGGCGACTGGGACGGCTGTGACCGGCTGCCCCAAGGCTATACCGGCGTGTGGAGCTGGGCGGACTTTTACGAGCTGCTCCTGCGGCACAACTATCCGGAGTCCCTGGTCAAAGACCTGTTTTTCAACAATCTGATGAGGACGGTGAAGCAAGTATGTACTATGTGAGCACCCGTAATAAAACCCTGCAATACACCCCGGCGGAGGCCATCGCCCAGGGCTTGTCCCGGGAAGGCGGCCTGTTCGTCCCTCAGGTGATCCCCCGCTTGCCGGGCAGCGCGCTGATGATGCTAAAGGATATGAGCTATCAGCAGCGGGCCGTCTACGTGATGGGGATGTATCTGGACCATTTCACCAGCTTTGAGCTGAGCCGCGCCGCGTCTGCGGCCTATGGCCCCGACAAGTTCGACACCAAGGCGGTGGCCCCGGTGCACAAGGTGGACGACACTACCTACTGCCTGGAGCTGTGGCACGGCCCCACCTGCGCCTTTAAGGATATGGCGCTGCAAATGCTGCCCCATCTGCTCTCCCTCTCGCTGAAAAAGAACAACGAGAAAAAGACCGCCTGCATCCTGGTTGCCACCTCTGGCGATACGGGCAAGGCTGCCCTGGAGGGCTTCAAGGACGTAGACCAGACCAAGATTTTGGTGTTCTACCCCAAGGACGGTGTCAGCGAAATTCAGCAGCTCCAAATGGCTACCCAGGAGGGGGACAACGTAGGCGTCAGCGCCGTTATTGGCAACTTTGATGACGCCCAGACCGGTGTGAAAACCCTGTTTTCCGACGAGGAACTGCGGGAAGAGCTGGCCCAGCGGGGCTACTTCCTCTCCTCTGCCAACTCCATCAACTGGGGCCGGGTGCTGCCGCAGATCGTCTACTATATCTCCGCCTACTGCGACCTGCTGCGGGACGAGGCCATTCAGCCCGGCGAGGCCATCAACATCTGCGTCCCCACCGGCAACTTCGGCAACATTCTGGCGGCGTTCTACGCCAAACAGATGGGCCTGCCGGTGAACAAGCTGATTTGCGCCTCCAACAGCAACAACGTCCTCACCGACTTCATCAAAACCGGCGTCTATGACCGCAACCGGCAGTTCTACAACACGGTTTCCCCCTCTATGGACATCCTCATCTCCAGCAACCTGGAGCGGCTGCTCTACCTGCTCTCGGAGGAGGACGACCAACTTGTGGCCTCCTATATGGAGGAGCTGAACCGGGTGGGCCGGTATCAGGTCAGCGACAGCATCCTCCAGAAGCTCCAGCGGGAGTTCGCCGCCGGGTATGCCGACGAGACCGCCACCAAAGCCGCCATCGCCGCCATGAAGCGGGGAGAGGACTACCTGATCGACACTCACACCGCCGTGGCCTTTAAGGTGCTGGCGGACTACCGGAAAGAGACCGAGGACGAGACCGTCACCGTGGTGGCCTCCACCGCCAGCCCCTTCAAGTTCGGAGATGCGGTGCTGGACGCCCTGGGGGTCCGTCACCTGCGGACGGGCACCGCCCTGCTGGACCAGCTTGCCGAGGAGACCGGCGTAGAGGCCCCCGCGCCTCTGGCGACGCTGAAAGACAAGAAGGTCCGCTTCACCTCGTACACCGACAAGAGCGAGATGAAGGCCGTGGTCAACGACTTCCTGCGGTAAAGGAGGACGGTATGGCGCTTTACGCAATCGGCGACCCTCACCTGTCCCTGAACAGCCCCAAGTCGATGGAAGTGTTCGGCGGAAATTGGGTGGGCTATGTGGACAAGCTGCTGGCCGGGTTCCAGTGCGTAGCGCCAGAGGATACCGTGGTGTTTTGCGGAGACCTGTCCTGGGGGATGTCCCTGGAGGAGAGCCTGCGGGACTTCGCCTTTCTGGACGCCCTGCCCGGCGGCAGGAAGATCTTGCTCAAGGGCAACCACGACTACTGGTGGACCACCGCCAGCAAGATGAACCGCTTTTTCCAGGAGAACGGCTTCCGGTTTGAGCTGCTCCACAACAACTGCCTGCTCTACGGAGACGTGGCGCTGTGCGGCACACGGGGCTGGTTCCTGGACGAGGAAAAGGGCGGCCACAACGAAAAAATGCTCCGCCGGGAGGTCATCCGGCTGGAAACCTCCCTCCAGGCGGCGGGGGACCGGGAGAAACTCGTCTTTCTCCACTATCCCCCCATCTACCAGGGCTACCGCTGCCCGGAGATCCTGGAGCTGCTGGAGCGATATCAGGTGCGGCAGTGCTACTTCGCCCATCTCCACGGCCCCAGCATCCGACTGGCGGTGGAGGGATGGCATAACGGGACCCGGTTTTCCCTGATTTCCGCCGACCACCTGAACTTCGTGCCCAAAAGAATTTTAGAATTTTAAAAAAATATGCAAAATAACGGTGGAAATCTCCGTGCATATCTGTTAGAATTATCGTTCGTAGGATTTTGTATTAAATTTGCGCCAGAGCCGGCATACCGGCAGGCGCGGTGAATCATGCGCCCCCGACGGGGCCATCTAGGAGGAAACGACCCATGAACCTGAAAAACGTGGAAAAGAAAGAGAAAAACACTGTCGTCCTGACCATCGAGGTGGGCGCGGAGGAATTTGACGCCGCCGTGAATAAGGTCTATCGTCGGGCCAAGGGCAGCATGTCCGTTCCTGGCTTCCGCAAGGGCAAGGCTCCCCGCAAGCTCATCGAGAAGATGTACGGCGAAACCATCTTCTATGAGGACGCCATCAACGACGTGTATCCCCAGGCCCTGGAGGACGCCATCAAAGAGGCCGACCTGGAAGTGGTGGGCTATCCCCAGTTGAACATCGAGCACGTGGGCGCGGACGGCTTCCAGTTCACCGCCACTGTGGGCGTCAAGCCTGAGGTCAAGCTGGGCCAGTACAAGGGCGTCGCCTCCGCCAAGGACACCGTCGTGGTCACCGACCAGGACGTGGAAGACGAAATGAAGCCCCTCATCGCCCGCGCCACCACCCAGGAGACCGTGGACCGTCCCGTGGAGAACGGCGACACCACCATCATCGACTTCGAGGGCTTTGTGGACGGCGTGCCCTTCGAGGGCGGCAAGGCCGAGCAGTACAGCCTGAAAATCGGCTCCGGCTCCTTCATCCCCGGCTTCGAGGAGCAGATCGTCGGTATGTCCGCCGGTGAGGAGAAGGACATCAATGTCACCTTCCCCGCCGAGTACGGTGCGGAGGAGCTGGCGGGCAAGCCCGCCGTGTTCAAGGTCAAGCTGCACGAGGTCAAGGCCGACGACGTGCCTGAGATCGACGACGAGTTTGCCAAGGACGTCTCCGAGTTCGAGACCCTGGACGAGCTGAAAGCCGACCTGCGCGCCAAGGTGGAAAAGCGCAAGGCTGACAATGCGCAGCAGGCATTCGAGGCCGCTGTCATGAACCAGGTCATCGAGGCCGCCGAGATGGAAATTCCCGACACCATGGTGGAGTATGAGCTGGACAAGCAGATGCAGAACATGGAGAGCCGCGTTTCCGGCATGGGCGTGACCCTGGAGCAGTACCTGAGCATGATGGGCAGCAACATGACCGAGTTCCGGGAGAATATGCGCCCCTCCGCTCTGCGCGGCATTCAGCAGGACCTGGTGCTGGAGGCGGTGGTTGCCGCTGAGGGCATCGAGGCCACCGAGGAAGAGAAGCAGGCTGAGGTGGAGAAGCTGGCTAAGGAATACGACATGGAAGAGGACAAGATCCGCGCCGCCATCACCGATGACCAGATTGCCTACAGCGTCAAGATGGACAAGGCCACCAAGCTGATCTACGGCTCCGCCGTGGTCACTGAGCTGACCGACGAGGTGGAAGTGACTGAGGAGGCCGCCCCCGCTGAGGAGCCTGCCGCTGAGGAAGCCACCGACGAGAAGCCTGCGGAGGAGTAAACGGTATAATTTCCCGCAGGTGGGATATAATAGTGTCTGCCGGCGACCCGCCCGGCGGAACAAATCGCATTTTTCCCGGCGCGGCGCTGCGCATCGGATGCAGTGCCGCCCATTTGGAAGCTCCGGTTCAATGACCTTGAATCAGAGGTTCCTCCAAGCAAAGGAGTATCTCATGAGCTTAGTACCTTATGTAGTGGAACAGACCAATCGTGGGGAGCGTTCCTACGACATCTTTTCCCGGCTGCTGAACGACCGCATCGTTTTTCTGGCCGGTGAGGTGGACGATTCCCAGGCGCAAGTCATCCAGGCGGAGCTGCTCTACCTGGAGGCCCAGGACCCCGACAAGGACATCCAGCTTTACATTAACAGTCCTGGCGGCAGCGTGACGGCAGGCATGGCTATTTATGACACCATGCAGTATATCAAGTGCGACGTGCAGACCATTTGCAGCGGCATGGCCGCCAGCATGGGGGCCTTCCTGCTCTCCAGCGGGACCAAGGGCAAACGTATCGCCCTGCCCAACTCTGAGATCATGATCCACCAGCCTTCCGCTGGCACCCAGGGCAAGGTCACGGACATGGAGATCGACGTGGAGCATTTCCTGAAAATCAAGCAGAACCTGAACGAGATCCTGGCGGCCAACACCGGCAAGCCGGTGGAGACCATCAAGGCCGAAACCGAGCGGGATCACTGGCTGACCGCCGAGGAAGCCAAAGCGTATGGCCTGATCGACCAGGTCATTTATAACCGGTAATTCAATCATCCGGCCCTGAACGGGGAGCGGTGGCTCTGGCCGCTGCTCCCCCTCTGAAAGAGGGAAAGGAATCAAGCAAGTATGGCGAAAAACGACGACAAGCACAGCATCCGCTGCTCCTTCTGCGGCAAGAGCCAGGATAAGGTCCGGCGCATCATCGCCGGGCCGGGCGTGTATATCTGCAATGAGTGTGTCGGCCTGTGCAACAGCATCCTGGACGACACCATGGGCGATTACTACGAATCGGAAGGCGTGGGGGACGATTTCCTGGATGAGCTGCCCACCCCCCAGGAGATCCGCGCCGTGCTGGACCAGTATATCATCGGCCAGGAGGACGCGAAAATCACCCTGTCTGTGGCGGTCTACAACCACTATAAGCGCATCCGCTACGGGATGAAGGAGGACAACGGCGTAGAGCTGCAAAAGTCCAACATCCTGCTGCTGGGTCCCACCGGCTGCGGCAAGACCCTCTTTGCCCAGACGTTGGCCAAGATGATGAAGGTGCCCTTTGCCATTGCCGACGCCACCACTCTGACCGAGGCGGGCTACGTGGGAGACGACGTGGAGAACATTCTGTTGCGTCTGGTCCAGGCCGCCGACTACGATGTGGAGCTGGCCGAGCGGGGCATCATCTACGTGGACGAAATCGACAAAATCGCCCGCAAGAGCGAGAACACCTCCATCACGCGGGATGTCTCCGGCGAGGGCGTCCAGCAGGCACTGTTGAAAATTCTGGAGGGCACCGTTGCCAACGTGCCGCCCCAGGGCGGGCGCAAGCACCCCCACCAGGAGTTCATTCAGGTGGACACCACCAACATCCTCTTTATCTGCGGCGGCGCCTTCGACGGCATCGAGAAGATCATCGAGGACCGCACGGACCGCACCAGCATCGGCTTTGGCGGCGAGCTGCTGAGCAAGAAGGAGAAGCAGGCCACCTCTCTGTTGAAGGAGCTGCAGCCCCACGACCTGTTGAAGTTTGGCATCATCCCCGAATTGATTGGCCGTCTGCCGGTCATCACCACCCTCAGCGCCCTGGA
This sequence comes from Clostridiales bacterium, assembly GCA_021205375.1. Taxonomy (GTDB): domain Bacteria; phylum Bacillota; class Clostridia; order Oscillospirales; family Oscillospiraceae; genus Onthomonas. The sequence goes on from JAJPXR010000117.1 coordinate 14,387, forward strand.
CCGGGACCAACTGGTGCAGATTTTGACCCAGCCCAAGAACGCTCTCGTCAAGCAGTACCAGAAGCTGATGGAATACGACCAGGTGCAGTTGGAGTTCCAGCCGGAGGCGCTGGAGGTCATCGCGGAGGCCGCCCAGGACCGGGGCATCGGCGCCCGCGGCCTGCGGGCCGTAGTGGAGGACACCATGAACCAACTGATGTATATGGTCCCCTCCGACCCAACCATCACTAAAGTGACCATCACCGCCGACTGTGTCCGGCACACCGGGGAGCCGCTGATCGAGCGGAATCCCGGCCAGACCCGCCGGATGCCGCCTCGCCGCACTGCGGGCGGGGCCTCCCAGGAGGTCAAAAAGCGCCGCGGCAACGCCTCTTGAACGGCGGTTATCACAAAGGTTATCACAAAATCAAACCCAGGGCGATACCGCCCAGGAGAAGCTCTACGCAGGGGCCTGGGCGTGTTCGCTCTGTGTCCCTGCGCATTTCTCGTTAAAGGAATCCAACTATGAACGAAGAACTGATTTCCGAATCTATCACCAATACGACCGATATGCCTGCAATGGCTCTGCGGGGGCTGACGATTTTCCCCGGTATGACCGTCCACTTCGACGTGGGCCGGGAGGCGTCCATTCGGGCGCTGAACGTCGCCATGGAGGACGGGGATACCATCTTCCTGGTGACGCAGAAGGACCTGGCCGTGGAGGAGCCGGAGCAGAAGGATCTGTACGGCATGGGCACCATTGTGGCCGTCCGTCAGATGCTCCGTCTGCCGGGGGACAACGTGCGCATTATGGTGGAGGGCCTGTCCCGCGCCCGGCTGGTGGAGCTGCGGGAGACCAAGCCCTATCTGATCGCCGCCGTGGAGAAGATTCCCAACATCACTATCTCTGGCACCCTCCGCAGCGAGGCGGTGCTGCGCCAGACCTACGAGCTGTTTGAGCATTATGCGGAGCTGTCCCCCAAGATGGCCCCGGAGGTGGTGCTGACGGTCATTTCCAGCCGGGACCCGGCTTATCTGGCGGACTTCATCGCCCAGAACATCGCCATCCGCAGCGAGGACAAACAGGCTATTTTGGACGAGGTGCGGCCTCTCCGCCGTCTGGAAAAGCTCAACGCCATCCTCAAGCGAGAGGGCGAGGTGCTGGAGCTGGAACACGATCTGGACGACAAGATGCAGGCGCACATGAACCAGGTCCAAAAGGACTACTACCTGCGGGAACAGCTAAAGGTCATCCAGGGCGAGCTGGGCGAAGGAGAGGACAGCGACAGCGACCTCCAAGAGTACGCCGACAAAATCGCCCAGGCTGATCTGCCCCAGGAAGTAGAGGAAAAGCTCAACAAAGAGCTGAAACGGCTGGCAAAACAGCCCTTCGGCTCCGCTGAGGGGTCGGTCATCCGCAACTATCTGGACGTGTGTCTGGACTTGCCATGGAACAAGCGCACCAAGGAGCGGGTCAACCTGGACGCAGCCCGGAAGGTGCTGGACGCCGACCACTACGGCATGGAAAAGGTCAAAGAGCGCATTTTGGAGTTCATCGCGGTGCGCAAGCTGGCCCCGGACCTGCGGGGGCAGATCATCTGCCTGGTGGGGCCTCCCGGCGTGGGCAAGACCTCCATCGCCGCGTCCCTGGCCAAGGCCATGAACCGCAAGATGGCCCGCATCTCCCTGGGCGGTATCCACGACGAGGCGGAAATTCGCGGTCACCGCAAGACCTATATCGGGGCCATGCCCGGCCAGATCATCAAAGCCGTGGAAAAGGCGGGCAGCTCTAACCCGCTGATCCTGCTGGACGAGGTGGACAAGCTGGGCAGCGACTACAAGGGCGACCCCTCCTCCGCGCTGCTGGAGGTGCTGGACGCTGAGCAAAACGCCACCTTCCGGGACAACTTCCTGGAGCTGCCCTTCGACCTGTCCGACGTGCTGTTTATCACCACCGCCAACGATTTGGGCGCGGTGCCTGCCCCCCTGAGGGACCGGATGGAGGTCATCGAGCTGTCCTCTTACACCGACGAGGAAAAGCTGCAAATCGCCCGCCGACACCTGCTGCCCAAGGAGATGAAGCGCCACGGCGTCAATGGCCGCAACTTCCGTGTCACGGATGACGCCATTCGGGAGATTATCGCCGGGTACACCATGGAATCCGGCGTGCGGCAGTTGGAACGGCAACTGGCTCGGCTGTGCCGCCGGGGGGCCATGCAGTTGGTCAGCGGCGAGACCAAGCGGGTCAACGTCAACGGGGACAATCTGGAAACATTCCTGGGTATCCGCAAGTATCACCGGGAGCGGTACGACCACACGCCCCAGGTGGGCGTGGTCAACGGCCTGGCCTGGACCTCCGTGGGTGGTGAAATGCTGGAAGTGGAGGTCAACGTGCTGCCCGGCACCGGCAAGGTAGAACCTACCGGCAACCTGGGCAGCGTCATGCAGGAATCCTGCCACTCCGCCATCTCCTATATCCGCTCCGCCGCGGACAAGCTGGGGGTCCCCGCCGACTTCTACCAGAACAAGGACATTCACATCCACTTCCCGGAGGGGGCTGTCCCCAAGGACGGGCCTTCCGCTGGCGTGACCATCACCACTGCCATCGTCTCCGCCCTGACCAACACGCCGGTCAAACCTGACGTGGCTATGACCGGCGAGGTGACGCTGCGGGGCCGGGTGCTGCCCATCGGCGGGCTGCGGGAAAAGACTATGGCGGCCTACCGGGCCGGCATGAAAACCGTTATCATCCCCAGGGACAACGAAAAGGACCTGGAGGAAATTGATCCCACCGTGGCCGGGGCGCTGCGGTTTGTCACCGCCGCCCAGGTGGATGCGGTGCTGGCCGAGGCGCTCATCTCCCTGCCCACCGGCAGGGCGGAGGAACCGAAGCTGGAAAACACCCTGCTCCCGGTGGAACACAACGGCCCGGAACAGGGCCTGACCATTCAACAGTGAGGGAACTATGAATCTGCACAACGCGGAATACGTGCGCTCCGCCGCCAAAGCGGGAGACTTCCTCCACGACGGGCGGGCGCAGATCGCCATGGCGGGGCGCTCCAACGTGGGCAAGTCCTCGGTCATCAACCGGCTGCTGGACCGCAAAAACCTGGCGCGGGTGGGCAATTCCCCCGGCAAGACCCGTCAGGTGAACTATTTTCTCATCGACAAGAGCTTTTATCTGGTGGACCTGCCCGGCTACGGCTACGCCAAGGTCTCCAAGGCGGAGCGGGACCGCTGGGGCCAACTGATGGAGGCGTATTTTGCCGACGAGCAAATCACCCTGGGTCTGCTCATCGTGGACGCTCGGCACAAGCCCACCGCCGACGACTGCACCATGGCCCAGTGGTTCAAGGACACCGGCTGCCCCTGCGCGGTGGTGGCCAACAAGCTGGACAAGCTGAAGAAGTCCGAGGTGGAGCCGAATTTGGCCCGCATCCGGGAGACGCTGGAGCTGGGGGAGGACGTGCCGCTGGTGGCCTTCTCCGCCGAGAAGGGGACGGGCAAGCAGGAGCTGCTGAGCCTGGTCCTGGGCTGTTTGGCGAAATAATCATAATCTTACGGCCCTTTTCCCCGCAGAAAAGGGCCGTTTTTTGCAAGAGAAGGGAGCGTACAGTATGAGGACCAACGTTTTGCTGAACACCTACGCCTTTCAGGAGCCGTGGGCGGCGGCCTGGCTGGAACGGATTTTAAAACCCGATATGCGGGTCACGGTGGTGGCCTTCTCGTTCAACGCGGGCATGGACGAGGTGCAGGCCGCCTCAGAGGGCCACCGCCAGGACTTACTGCCCGCTTTCGCCCACTATGGCATCGGCCCGGAGCAGGTGGAGCTGGTCAACTGGTTCCGGGACACCCCCCAGTCCGCCCGGCAGAAAATCGAGAGCAGCGACATCCTGTTTTTCACCGGCGGCTGGCCCGACCACATGATGTACCGGCTGGGTCGGTGGGAGCTGACGGAACTCATCGAGCAGTTCGATGGCATCGTCATGGGGTGCAGCGCCGGGGCCATGGTGCAGATGAAGCGTTACCACATCACCCCGGACGAGGATTACCCCAACTTCGTCTATCTGTCCGGCATGGATATGCTGGACAGGTTTTACATCGAGGTCCACTACCGGGAAACCGACCTCCAGCACGCCAGCATCGACCGGGTGCGCCGGGAGAAGGGCAAGCCCGTCTTTGCCATGTACAACGACGGCGGCCTGTTGGTGCAGGGAGACTGCGTCACGCCCATGGGCCGGGTTCGGTTGTTTTTGCCGGAAAAAACAGAATAAAGCGTAAAATCCCCTCCAACCATTTGAAGCGGTTGGAGGGGATTTTCATGTTTTAGATGGTCACTCCACCCACACCTTGCCGATGTCGGTGCGGAAGTGCATATCCTTCCAGGTGATGGGTTTGGCGGCGACGTAGGCGTTGTCCACCGCCTCGGCCAGGGTCGCACCGCGGGCAGTGACGCCCAGCACCCGTCCGCCGTTGGTCAGGTATTCCCCGTTGGGGCCGAACTTGGTGCCCGCGTGGAACACATAGGCGTCCTTCACCTGGTCCAGGCCGGAGATGACGTTGCCCTTCTCATAGCTGAGGGGATAGCCGCCGGAGGCCAGCACCAGGCAGCAGGCCGCACCGTCTTTCCACTGGATGTCGATTTGGTCCAGGGTGCCGTCCACACAGGCGTTGAAGATGTCAAACAGGTCGGTGTCCAACTGGTAGAGCAGGGGCTGGGTCTCCGGGTCGCCAAAACGGGCGTTGTACTCCACCACCTTGGGGCCGGTGGGGGTCAGCATCAGGCCGAAGTAGAGCACGCCCTTGAAGGGACGGCCCTCCGCCTTCATCGCGGCCATGGTGGGGGCGAAAATCTCCCGCATACACTGCTCGGCGATTTCCGGGGTGTAGTTGGGGGAGGGGGCAAACGCGCCCATGCCGCCGGTGTTGGGGCCTTCGTTGCCGTCATAGGCCCGCTTGTGGTCCTGGGAGGACAGCATGGGGACCACGTGCTCTCCGTCGGCAAAGGCCAGCACCGTCACCTCCGGGCCGGTCATGCACTCCTCGATGACCACCGTGGAGCCGGAAGCGCCGAACTTGCCGCCCTCCATCATGTCCTGGACGGCCTGTTTCGCCTCCTCTACCGTGGCGGCCACGGTGACGCCCTTGCCCAGAGCCAGGCCGTCGGCCTTGACCACGATGGGCGCGCCCTGCTGGTCGATGTAGGCCAGAGCCTCCGCCTCATCGGTGAAGGTCCGGTACTGGGCGGTGGGGATGTGATATTTTGCCATCAGCTCTTTGGAGAACGCCTTGGACGCCTCGATGATGGCGGCGTTCTTGCGGGGGCCGAAGGCTTTCAGCCCGGCCTCTTCCATGGCGTCTACCATGCCCAGGGCCAGGGGATCGTCCGGGGCAACCATGACAAAGTCCATCTGATTTTCTTTGGCCCACTGGACCATGGCATCCACGTCAGTGGCCCCGATGGGGACGCAGGTGGCCACAGAGGAAATGCCTGCGTTGCCGGGAGCGCAGTACAGCTCCGTCACCTTGGGGGACTGGGCCAGCTTCCAGCAGATAGCGTGTTCGCGGCCACCGCCGCCGACTACTAATACTTTCATTTGAAACACTCCTGTTTTTTAGAATCGTGTAAAAATCGCGTCAATCAGTACCCAAAGGTCCCTTCCAACGACTCATCGTTGTCAATCCAGTCCTGTACCAGAATCTCCCGGTATTCGTCCTCCGTGTCCCGGATAAAGACGTTTTTGATGCCCGCGTTGATGATGAACCGCTTGCACAGGGAGCAGCTACAGGAATTTTTGATGTACTCCCCGGTGGAGACCTCCCGCCCGGAGAGGTACATGGTCGCGCCAATCATCTTGTTGCGCTCGGCGCTGATGATGGCGTTTTGCTCGGCGTGGACGCTGCGGCACAGCTCGTACCGCTCTCCACGGGGGATTTTGAGCTGCTGCCGGATGCAGTATCCCAGGTCGGTGCAGTTTTTCCGTCCCCTGGGCGCGCCTACGTAGCCGGTGGAGATGACCTCGTCGTTTTTGACGATGACCGCTCCGTAGCGGCGGCGCAGACAGGTCCCCCGCTTGGAGACCACATCCGCCAGGTCCAGGTAATAGTTGATTTTGTCTCGTCTGGCCATTGCTTTGCCCTCGTCAGTAGTCTGTCACGTCGAATTTACGGTCTTTGAAATAGTAATCCCGGTCGGCCTCGGTGATTTGCCGAATCAGCTTGCAGGGGTTCCCGGCGGCGATCCAGCCCGCCGGGATGTCCTTAGTGACGACACTGCCCGCGCCAATGACCGCGTCGTCCCCGATGGTCACGCCGGGGAGGACCACCACGTTGCCGCCCAGCCAAACACGGCTCCCGATGGTGATGGGGATGCCGTACTCATAGTAGGAGAGGCGGCTGTCCGGGTGAATGGGGTGCCCTGCTGTGTAGAGGGACACGTTGGGGGCGAACAGACAACTGTCCCCGATAGTCACCTTGCCCACGTCCAGGATGGTCAGGTTGTAGTTGATGAAACAGCCGCTGCCCAGCTCGATGTTCCAGCCGTAGTCGCAGTGGAAGGGCGGCTCGATGCAGGAGCCTTCCCCGACCTTGCCCAACAGCTCTTGTAACTGGGCGGCGAGGGTCTCGTGTTCCCAGGGCGGCGTCTGGTTGTAGGTGTAGATTTTCCGCTTGCAGGCGTCCCGTTCCTCCGGCAACCCATCAAAATCAGCCCGGTAGGGCAGGCCCGCCAGCATCCGTTCCTTTTGGTTCATCGTGTACCTCCGAAAGTGATTATTTTATACTCCCATTATACACGACTTTCCCACCGGTGAACAGCCCCTTTTTTCTATTAGGTAACCCCGCACAATTAGAGCGGCGGTGTCTTGCGGCAAATTTCCGCCATAACTGCGTTGCAAAAACTTGAAATACACAAAGTATTCCTGCGTTTTTGCGCCTTGTTCTGAAGCGCTGGCCGAATGGCCGATTCCTCTTTAGCGCAAATGCAGGGAGCTATGGCCTTTAGGCAATGCGAGTCGCAGCCGAAAATTTTCTGCGCAATCCACTTTTGCCGAATTGTGCGGTGTCACCTATAAACCGAAAAAGGGCAGGGGAGTGACCCCTGCCCTGAGCAATCAGTGATGGAACAGCCGGATACCGGTGAAGCACATGGTAATGCCGTGGCTGTTGCAGGCCGCGATGACGTTGTCGTCCCGGATGGAGCCGCCCGGCTCGGCGATGTACTTCACTCCGGACTTGAACGCCCGCTCCACGTTATCCCCGAAGGGGAAGAAGGCGTCGGAGCCACAGGACACGTCGCTCATCTGGGCGATCCAGGCTTTTTTCTCCTCCTCGGTCAGCACTTCGGGCTTGACCTTGAAGTTCTCCTGCCACACGCCCTCGGCCAGCACGTCCTCGTACTCGTTGGAGGTGTACACGTCGATGGCGTTGTCCCGGTTGGGGCGGCGGATACCATCCACAAACTGGAGGCCCAGCACCTTGGGATGCTGACGCATCCACCAGTTGTTGGCCTTGTCGCCCGCCAGACGGGTGCAGTGGATACGGCTCTGCTGGCCCGCGCCCACGCCGATGGTCTGGCCGTCCTTGACGTAGCAGACGGAGTTGGACTGGGTGTATTTCAGGGTGATGAGGGCCACGATCAGGTCGATTTTGGCGGCCTCGGGCAGTTCCTTGCTGTCGGTGACGATGTTGGACAGCATTTCCTCGTCGATTTTCAGGAAGTTGTGGCCCTGCTCAAAGACCACGCCGAAAATCTCCCGGCGCTCCTGAGACTTGGGGACGTAATCCGGGTCGATTTGGATGACGTTGTAGTTGCCCTTTTTCTTGGTCTTGAGGATGGCCAGAGCCTCGTCGGTGTAGCCGGGGGCGATGATGCCGTCGGAGACCTCGTTTTTCAGGTAGGCGGCGGTGGCGGCGTCGCAGACATCGGAGAGGGCAGCCCAGTCGCCGTAGGAGCAGAGCCGGTCCGCGCCGCGGGCGCGGATGTAGGCAGCGGCGATGGGGGTGATCTCCGCGTCCTTGTCCACAAAGTAGATGGCCCGGTCGATGTCGCTGAGGGGCTTGCCCACGGCGGCCCCGGCGGGGGAGACGTGCTTGAAGGACGCGGCAGAGGGCATATCGGTGGCCTCTTTCAGCTCTTTGACCAGTTGCCAGGAGTTGAAGGCGTCCATAAAGTTGATGTAGCCGGGCTTGCCGTTGAGGACGGTGACGGGCAGCTCGCCCTCGGCCATGTAGATCTTCGAGGGCTTCTGGTTGGGGTTACAGCCGTATTTCAGTTCCAGTTCTTTCATGTTCACAGCCTCCCAGATGAGTGAATTGGTTGTTCTGATTGCTCAGCATGATAGCTGTTAGTGGTAGGTGGTCAGTTGTAGAATGGTGGTTCTCGGTGGAAAACTGGTGCTATACTGAGAAAAAGCTCTGACCAAACGATAAGCACTATCCCCTCTTGCCTCCCCTGAAAGGGGAGGAGGGCCGCCGCCGCAGGCGGTGGCGGAGGGGTTTCACGTCAAAGCTGAGCAAAAGGGATAGAAAAGTTATTCGTTGACGTTTTTGATGACATCGTCGGTTTTGCCGGTGGCAAGGTCGATATACCGCACGAACAGGGAGACCTTGTTCTCCTTGTTCAGGCTGTCCCACAGCAGGTCGGCCAGTTCCCCGGCGGTGGCGGCGGAAATGCCCACCCGCTCCGGCTCGCCTTCGAAGGAGGGGAGGGGGTCGCCGTCGCCCATGTAGGTGTGGAGGAAGCGGCCTTCCCCGGCGACAGGGGCGTCGTACTCGTAGAAGTACCGGCAGCAGCAGGAGGGGTCGCCGTCGGCGCTCTTGAGGATGGACAAGTTATAGCTGCCGTCGGGCTTCACCACGCCGGAGATGCGGGGGGTGTAGTTGGGGGCGTCCGGCTCAAAGGTCCGGGTCAGAAGGGCGTGGCGGTAGCAGTGGCCCTCCTGGAACGCCTGCCAGATGGTGTCGGTCTGGTCGCCGTTGGTGACGATGGTCTTGCCGTCGTAGTAGCGGACGGGGTGATAGATGACCAGGCTGGGGTCTACCATTTTGGCGGGATCATACGCCTGGGTACGGATGCCATCCTCGGTGACAGTAAAAATCCGGTTGCGGCTGTTCACGCTGCGGCCCATGATGAAGTAGGCGATGACCGCCTGAGTGTTGTCCGCGCTGCGGCCCAGCAGGATGCCCCGGCCGGGGTAGGGGTTGTTTTTCAGTTCGGTTGCAATATCCAGTTTTTTCATAGGAACCTCCCAATGCGCCCAGGGCGCGAAACAGTCGTAAAAAGGTCACAAATTATTGAAACATCCGCAGGGCGTACCGGTCCCCGTCGAACTCGTCGAAAATCGCCGCCCACCCGGCCTGGTCGCCGCCGGACTGAGCCTGCCCCTCCTTGGCGAAGGAAGAGACGGTGCGGAAAGTCAGGTGGTCGTTTTCCAGCCGGGTCAGCCGGGGGAGGGCATAGGCCCGCTCGGTCACAACCACCAGCAGGTAGTTCCCGCCCCGGTAGTGCTGCTCCAGCCACAGAGCCAGGGCCGCCACATCGTTGATGGCCCCCTCCGGGTCCAGGGCGATTTTGGCGTTTTTCATCACAAAAAGGGTGGTGCGGTCCCCCTCCAGCAGCCGCTGGAACTTGTGCTCCAGGTGGGCCATACGGCCCCGCAGCTCCTGCATGGCCTGCACCACGGCTTGGGGGTCCTCCCGACCGTCGGGCAGCCGCAACTGTTCCAGCGGGGTTTTGCCGTGGAAGGACAGGTGGGTGGTCTTGCAGAGGAACATCCCGTTGCTTTGCAGCTCCACCCCGCCGGAGAGGATGGTTTCCGGGTACTCCATACACCGGGGCAGGTCTGCGTCGCCGTAGACGTAGCACCAGGAAAAGGGGTAAGAGTCCAGGTTCCCGTCCAGGTGGTCCTGGATGCGGAAGCTGACCTCGCAGTTAAAGCCCAGACTGACGATGGTATCGAAATGCGCGGGCCAGGCCGTCTTTGGCCGGTTGAACCCGTGCAGCAGTCGTTCCAGCACCGTCAGCGGATGTGAACGATGCGGCCTTCCACGGAAAGCCGCCCTTCACAGAATAGGCTCACAGCCTGGGGCAGGAGGACCCATTCCGCCTGCTCCATGATGCGGCGCTGCAAGGTCGCGGGGGTGTCGTCCTCGTTGACGGCTACGGCCTTTTGCAGGATGATGGGGCCGCCGTCGCACTCCTCAGAGACAAAGTGGACGGTGGCGCCGGAAACTTTGACGCCGTATTCCAGTGCCCGCTCGTGGACGTGCAGCCCATAGTAGCCCTCCCCGCAGAAGGAGGGGATGAGGGCGGGGTGGATGTTGATGATGGCGTTGGGGTAGGCGTGTACCAGCTCCTCGGTGAGAACGTACATGAACCCGGCCAGCACCACCAGGCCGATGTCCAGCTCTTTGAGCTGCTGGGCCAGGGCGACAGTCATAGCCTGGTTGTCGGCGTAGTCTTTCCGGTTCACCACATAGCCGGGGATACCGGCCTTTGCCGCCCGTTCCAGGGCATAGGCAGTGGGGGAGGAGGAGATCACAGCGGCGATTTGGCCGTTTTTGATTTCCCCTCTGGCCTGGGCGTCGATGAGGGCCTGGAGGTTGGTGCCGCCGCCGGACACCAGCACCGCAATGCGCACCATCAGAACAGGACCTCCACGCCGGCGTCTCCCGCCTTGACGGAGCCGATGATGAAGCCGTGCTGCCCGGCGCGGACAGCGGTGCCCATGGCGAGACCCGCCTGGTCCTTGGGCAGGGCCACGACCATGCCGATGCCCATGTTGAAGGTGTTGTACATATCCTTTGTGGGGATGTTCCCGGCCCGCTGGATGATGTCGAAGATGGGCAGGCGGGGGAAGGAACGGGTGTCGATGACGGCGGTGAGGCCCTTTTTCATCATGCGGGGGACGTTCTCGTAGAAGCCGCCGCCGGTGATGTGGCTGACGCCGTGGATGTCCACCCCGGCGGCCAGCAGTTGGCGGATGGCGTGGACGTAGATGACAGTGGGGCGCAGCAGTTCCGCGCCCAGGGTGTTGCCCAGCTCGTCATAGTGGTCGTCCCAGTGGTTCTCGATGTCCAGCACCTTGCGGACCAGAGAGAAGCCGTTGGAATGGACACCACTGGAGGTCATGCCCAGCAGCACGTCGCCCTCCTGCATCCGGGCTTCAGGGTCGATGCGTTTGTCCGCGTCCACCATGCCCACGGCGAACCCGGCCAGGTCGTATTCGTTCTCCGGGTAGAAGCCGGGCATTTCGGCGGTCTCGCCGCCCACCAGGGCGCAGTCGGACATCTTGCAGCCGTCGGTGATACCCTTGACGATCTGCTCAATGCGGCTGGGGACGTTTTTGCCGCAGGCGATGTAATCCAGGAAAAACAGGGGCATAGCGCCGCCGCAGATGATGTCGTTGACGCACATGGCCACGCAGTCGATGCCCACGGTGTCGTGTTTGTCCATCAAAAAGGCCAGTTTCAGCTTGGTTCCCACGCCGTCCGTACCGGAAACCAGCACCGGGCGCTTCATGCCGGTGAGGTCCGGGGCAAACTGGCCGCCAAAGCCGCCCAGATCTCCCAGCACGCCGGGGATATAGGTGGAGGCGACCAGGGGCTTGATGCGGTCCACCGCCTCGTATCCGGCGGTCACATCTACACCGGCGGCAGCGTAGGAAGCGGATTTGCTGTTGGTGTTCATGTTCAGGTTTCCTCCTCAGGATAGGTGACAGAGTAGAGCGGCTCGGAGCGGAGCTTGGGGGTGGGCAGGACGTAGTTGCCGGAAAAGCAGGCGTCGCAGTACCGCAGGTTCAGCTTCTTGGACAGGTGCTCCAGCCCCTCCAGAGGCATATATTGCAGAGAATCCGCGCCGATGAGCCGACAGACTTCCTCCTCTGTCCGGTTGTAGGCGACCAGGTGCCGCTCGTTGGGGATGGCCGTGCCGTAATAGCAGGCATGGACGAAGGGGGGCGCGGTGATTTTTACATGGACCTCGGTGGCCCCTGCGTCCCGCAGCAACTGGACGATGCGGGCCATGGTGCCGCCCCGGACAATGGAGTCGTCCACCAAAACCAGGCGTTTTCCTTTGACCACGGCGCTCATGGCATTGAGCTTGATGCGGATGGACTTCTGCCGTTGGATCTTGCGGCTCTGGATGAACGTCCGCTGAATGTAGCGGTTTTTCATCAGCCCCATACCGTAGGGGATGCCGGACTCCTTGGCATAGCCCATGGCGGCCACGATGCCGCTGTCGGGGACGCCCACCACCAAATCAGCCTCGGTGTTGGAATACCGGGCCAGGCAGCGTCCCGCCTCCTCCCGGACCACGCCCACCGGCGCGCCGTCGATGACGGAGTCCTGCCGGGCGAAGTAGATCAGCTCGAACATGCACAGGGCGGACTTGGCGTGGCGGACGGAACACTGGTAGCTTTTCAACTGGCCGTGATGCACCACCGCCACCTCCCCCGGTGCGATGTCCCGGATGAGGGTGCCGCCCAGGGACTGGATGGCGCAGGACTCGGAGGAGAACACATAGCAGTCTCCCACCTTGCCCACGCAGAGGGGGCGGATGCCGTTGGGGTCCCGCGCAGCGATGAGAGTCTCCCGGTCCATCATGACGATGGAGAATGCGCCGATCATATACTCCATGGCGTTCAGCACTGCGTCCTCCAGGGTGTTGGTGCGCAGATGCTCCCGGACAATGAGGTTGGTGATGATCTCCGCGTCGTTGGTGGTCTGGAAGATGGCGCCCCGGCTCTCCATTTCGGTTTTCAGGGCGGCGCTGTTGACCAGCTTGCCGTTGTAGCACAGGGCGATGGAGCCGGAGGCGTGGTGGGCCACAATGGGCTGAGCGTTGTTGGGGTTGGCGTCCATCAGGTCGTTGGCGTGGCGGACGTGGCCGATAGCGGCGGTGGCCCCGGCCATTTTTTGCAGGTCCCGGCTGGCGAACACCTCCGGCACCAGCCCTTTGCCCTTGCGCAGGCTCAAAATGCCGTTGGCGGAGCAGGTGGCAATGCCGCAGGACTCCTGCCCCCGGTGCTGGAGGGCGTAGAGGGCGTTGTACGTGTCAAAGGCCGGGTCCCGGGAGAAGCTGGGGTCGCTGCCCGCAGGCTCTCCCGGCGCCTGGGCCTTGATGATGCCGAACACGCCGCACTCCTCGTGCAGTTTATCGGAATTTTCAGGTAAAATGGCGTTGTGGTTCATGGTTCCTCCCAAACGGGGCGAAAGAGGGGACCGGCTGGTCATGCCTCCCCCATCAGGCGGCGCATGACCTCCTGGTAGGCGTCCTCCACGTTGCCCATATCCCGGCGGAAGCGGTCCTTGTCCAGCTTCTCGTGGGTGTTCTCGTCCCAAAGACGGCAGGTGTCGGGGCTGATCTCGTCGGCCAGGACGATCTGCCCGTCGGCAGTCTTGCCGAACTCGATCTTGAAGTCCACCAGGTCGATACCGATGCCCTTCAGGTAGGACTTCAGGAAGGCGTTGATTTTAAAAGTATAGTCCTTGATGAGGTTCACTTCGTCCCAGGTGACCAGCTTCAGGGCCACGGCGTGGTAGGCGTTGAGCAGGGGGTCGCCCAGGTCGTCGTTCTTGTAGGAGAACTCGATGGTGGGCTCGTCAAAGACGATGCCCTCCCGGACGCCGTAGTGCTTGGCGAAGGAACCGGCGGAGATGTTGCGGACGATGACCTCCAGCGGGACGATGGAGACCTTCTTCACGGCGGTCTCCCGGTCGGAGAGCTGCTGGATGAAGTGGGTGGGGACGCCCGCCTCGGCCTCCAGCTTCTGCATCATAAAGTTGGACATCTTGTTGTTGATAACGCCCTTACCCACGATGGTGCCTTTTTTCAGGCCGTTGAACGCGGTGGCGTCGTCCTTATAGTCCACGATGACCACGTTGGGGTCGTCGGTAGCGAATACCTTTTTGGCCTTGCCTTCGTAGAGCTGTTCCAGTTTTTCCATGATGAATCGTTCCTTTCCAAAATCAAAAAGTGGGATAGGTTACTGGGATACGCTGCGCTTGGGTTCAAATATCAGCGGCCTGGAGCTTAGCGTCCTTTTCAGCCACCTGCTGAGCCATCTCCGCCTTGAAGTCGGCCAGCTTCTGGACCAGGGAGGGTTCCTCCAGGGCCAGCATCTGGGCGGCCAGGATACCGGCGTTGGCTGCGCCGTTGACCCCCACCGTGGCCACGGGGATGCCGGAGGGCATTTGCACGATGGAGAGCAGGCTGTCCAGCCCGCCCATCATAGAGGTCTTGATGGGGACGCCGATGACGGGGAGGGTGGTGTACGCGGCCAGCACCCCG
>JAJPXR010000257.1 GCA_021205375.1 Clostridiales bacterium
GTGCAAATCTTGCTTTTTTCTTGTTCTTGAGCGTGATAGGAACGCAGCGCAAAAAATGCCGCCGTACAGGGTGATTCCTGTACAGCGGCATCCATTTAATCCTTCAGCCCGTGTGTTCCCGCCATATCCCTGGCATACTGCTCCAGCTCTCCAGAGAGTACCAGTCTGGCATAGGTCAACGGCTCGTTGTAAATCTGCCAGTCGATTTCTGTCTGCACGGGAACAGTGGGGCAGATCTCATCGTCCACCCCTGGGGTGTAGATACTGATCTCGGTCCTATCGTCGAACCGCAATTCCACGCTGGCGGTGTCGATGTTAAACTCACAGTGTATCAGCTTCATAGTAGCATTCCTCCGTTATTCCACAATATAGTTCGATAATGCACAAGAACCGCCTGCTTTCTTATTAGAAAACAAACGGTTCTTGTTGGCATTGCTTCCGCTATGCACACCCGATTTTGTCGGCTAACAGTTGATAAGTTCGTATTAGTTCCTAATCACTGTTAAGCCACGCCTTTACGTGATTTATGGTTGCGATTTCGCGGACAAGATGGTAAAATAACAGTAATATCGACAAAAGGCGGCGGCGACAATGAGCGAAAACAATCAGGCGAGTTATCAGGCCGACCAGCTTCTGGTCAGTCTGCGGCAGGCGTACAGCAAATACGAAACGGACTATGCGGCTCTCAAGCAGGAAAGCGGTCTGTTCGGCGCGCTGAGAAGCTACTTTTCCGGCAACAGCATTTCCAACGACCCGATGCACCAGGAATTTATCGAGCACGTGGGCCAGTTGACCCAGGAGCTGGCCGAAGTGCTGGAGCAGTTGGAGGCTCCCGACCAGTGGGCGGACCAGGCTGCCGATATCCTGCTGGTGCTGCGCTCCGGCAAAAGCGGCGACGCGGCGGAGTGGAGCCGGATGGCGGCGGAGCTGATGCTGGAGCCGCTGCTGCCCTACCTCTCCCGGCCTCGGCTGGAGCAGGCCCTGAAGGACTACCGAGCGACGTACAAGCCCATGCTCCCCACCCAGGAAAAGCTGACAAAAAGCATGGAGGCGGAGCTGAACCGCCGCTGAACCTCTTCGCAATGACAACATGCCGTACCGGAGGAACTGTGTCCGGTACGGCATGTTTCTGCTTTTACAGGCAAATTTCTGCCTCTCTCCCAACGGAGAGGGGCATTTTTATTCTCCTGCAACCTTTAAAATCAGCTCCACCAGGGCGGGGACCGTTGCCTCCCGCGCAACGCGGGTTCGGATACCGTGGCGGGCGCACTCCGCCGCCGTCTGGGGGCCGATGCACAGCCCTAAGACCCGGCTCAAATCAGTTCCCTCCGGCAGAGAGCCAACAAAGCCCCGCACTGTGGAGGCCGAGGTAAACGTGACCCACGTCTCCCCCGCCGCGAGCAGGGGCAGCAGGGCATCGGCGTGTTCGCCGGGGAAAACGGTGTCGTAGACCGGTACATCGGTGAACGCCACTCCTTGTTCCTCCAATACACGAGGCAAAATGGGGCTGCCCAGCGCCGCACGTGGCAGCAACACCGGCCCGTTCGTCCGCTGGGCAAGCCCAAGGGCCAGGTGTTCCGTGTCGTAGACCGTAGGCATGAAATCCGCCCGGAGATGTCTTGCTTCCAGCGCCTGAGCGGTAGAGGGGCCGATAGCAGCCAGCTTCACGCCGCCCAAGGCGCGGCTGTCCAGCCCCAACCGCCAGAGGGCGTCGAAAAACACCTCCACCCCGGCGGAGCTGGTGAACGCCACCCAGTCATAATGGCTGATTTGGGCGAGGCACTGTTCCAGCAATGGGTTTTCCAACCGGGGGACTGTCTCGATGCAGGGATAGTCCACAACGTCGGCCCCCAGCTCTCGCAGGCGGCTTCGCAGCGCCCCAGCCCGGCGTTTGGGCCGGGTGACGACGACAGTGCGCCCCTTCAGGGGCAGCATGTCAAACCAGTCGAACCGGTCCGACAGGGCTGCGACTTCCCCCACCACGATGACGGCGGGGCTGTGGAGGTCCGCTCTGCGGGTCTCCTCTGCCAGATGTCCCAGGTTAGAAACGATTTTCCGTTGTCCCGGCAGCGTACCCCGCTCTACCACGGCGGCGGAGGTCTCTGTTGCCATGCCCGCCGCAAGCAGACCATCACAGATGCGCTCCAGAGCGGAGACCCCCATCAGGAACACGCAGGTCCCCCCGGCCTCCGCCAGGGCGCGAAAGTTGATTTGCAGCGGGGAACCGGCCTTCGCGTGGCCTGTGACGATGTGCAGCGAGGAGGCATAGTCCCGGTGGGTCACGGGGATACCGGCGTAGGCGGGGACCGCCAGAGCGGAAGTCACACCGGGCACCACCTCAAAGGGGATGTGATGCTGCGCCAGCAGGTCCAGTTCCTCCCCACCACGGCCAAAGAGGAAGGGGTCGCCGCCCTTGAGCCGCACCACGTTTTTACCCTCCTGGGCCTTTTCCAACAAAATCTCGTTGATGCGCCACTGGGGGACCGGGTGGTGGTCGGCCTCCTTTCCCACGTCGATGCGCTCCGCCGTGGGAGGCAACAGCTCCAGCAACTCCGGCGCGATGAGCCGGTCATAGACCACCACCTCCGCCGCTCGCAGCGCCGCCTCCCCTTTCCGGGGCAACAGGCCGGGGTCTCCCGGCCCGGCTCCCACCAGCGTTACCTTGCCGGTCACTGGGTCGGTTCCTTCAAACGGTTGGCCAGGTTCTCCCCCAGTTGCGCCGCCCGGACAGACCGCCCGGCGATGGTCCCCCGGCGGGCCTCCCCGGTGGGCGTGACGTACAGCCCCACCAGGCTCAGCACTCCGTTGCGGATGGTGGCGTGGGCGGCGGTGGGGTCGGTGCAGCCGCCGCCAAGGGTTCGGACAAAGGCACGCTCCGCCACGGCGCAGGCGCAGGCGTCCGAATCGTTGAGCCGGGTGATCCAGGGCAGGTCGGCATCCGCCCGGCACTGGATGCCCAAAATCCCCTGCCCGGCGGCGGGGATGAGCTGGTCGGTGGCAAAATACCGGGAAATGCGGTTTTCCAGCCTCAGCCGCTTTAGCCCAGCAGCGGCCAGCAGCAGGCCGTCAAACTCCCCGCTGTCCAGCTTGGCGAGCCGGGTCTGAATGTTGCCCCGGACGGGCCGCACCTCTGCCGTGGGATAAAAGTCTTTGATTTGCAGCGCCCGCCGCTGAGAGGCGCAGCCAATTACGCCACCCTGGAGGGGGAATTTCTCCAGGCCGGGCCGCAGCACCATCACGTCTCTGGGGTCCTCCCGCTTGGAAAACGCCGCCAGCGGCAGCATGGGGTCCTGTTCCATGGGCATATCTTTCAGGGAGTGGACGGCGATGTCGATTTCCTGGTCCAGCAACGCTTTATCCAGTTCCTTGACAAACAGGCCCTTGCCCCCCACTTGGTCCAGGGTGCGGTCCAGAATTTTGTCGCCGGTGGTGGTCATGGTCACCAGCTCCAGCTCTGCGTCCGGAGCCAATTTCTGAATCTGCTGCATCACCAGCTTACTCTGAGCGATAGCCAGTGCGCTGGCCCGACTTCCTACTTTCACTTTCAAAGCTGTTCCTCCTCCAATAGGCTGCGAATCCGCTTCGCCGCCGCTGCCGTGGCCCGGTGGTCCTCCCCGCGGGAGACCACCCCGGCCAACACTGTTTCTCCCTGGCAAATAGCGGGGAAAAAGAAGGTACACTCCTCCCTCCGGTCCGCCACGCTGACCGGGATACCCAACTGTCGGGCCTCCTGGCCCACCTGTCGGTTTACCTCCCGACTGTCTGAGGCCGCTATCACTAGAACCGCGCCCTCCAGGTCGCCGGAGTGGTAGGGCCGCTGATGCCAGTCCAGCCCCCGGCTGTCCCCTTCCAGTTCCGGCGCGATGACTGCCAACTCCGGCCCGAAGGGGCGCAGGGTGTCGATGCGCCGCCGGGCCACTGCGCCGCCGCCTACGATGACTACTTTTTTGCCCCTCAGGTCAGTGAATACCGGGAAGCGGAAAGGGGTCTCTTTTCCCGCGTTTCCCCGGCGGGGCCGGGTAAAGGCGTCGATTTTGGCGGCGCACTCCCGCAGGTCCGCCGCCCGGACGCGGCCTTTCAGCCCGCCCAGCAGTAAATCTACCGTTTTATCCACGATAGGCTGGCAGTTCTCCGCACCCTCAGCCGCGAACCGGCGGCCCAAGGCAGCTTTCACTTCCGCCATGGCGGGAATACACTCCCGGTAGTCCCACCACTGGTAAAACTCCCGCAAATGTCGCTCAAGGATCTGCTCCGCTTGGGCCAGGCCTTCCGTGTCTGAGGTCTGCGGAGCGCCGGAGAAGTCGTCCACATTGAAGAGCGATACGCCCTCCAGCGTCCCCACCGCCGGTTCCACGTCTCTGGGAACGGCCAAATCCACCACCCAGGCGGGGCAGACGGTCAGTCGCTCCAGTCTATCCCGCGTGACGGTGTAGTGGGGGCTGGTGGTGGCAGAAAAGAGGATGTCTGCCCCGTCGATGGCTGTATACCGCCGGTCATAGGCCACCGTCTCACAGCCAAAGGGCACCACGGTCTCCCCGTGGCGGTAGGTGCGCAATGTCACCGTCACCTGGCAACCAGCCGCCCGGAGCAGCCGCGCCGCCCGGCGGCCCATTTCGCCGTTGCCAATGACCACCGCCTGACGGTTCTCCAAACCGTCCAGCCGCTGCCGGAGCAGGGCCACCGCCTCCTCTGCGGCGGAGGACGGCACCGCCGTCAGCCGGACATGGGTTTTTACGTCCTTGCCCGCCGCAACCGCCGTGCGGAACAGAGTGGACAGCACCGCGTTGGCAGATTCCACCTCCTGGGCCAGCTCAATGGCCCGTCCCACCTGGGTGATGATCTGGTCCTCGCCCCAAATCTGGCTGCGCAGGCCGGAGGCCACCTCCAACAGGTGCCGGGCCGCGTCCTCCCCTTCTCTGGTGACGAAGCAGGAGGCAAAAACCGACCAGTCCTCCCCCGCTGCCTGACACAGCAGATGGCCCGGCGAGGCAATATCGTCCTCGGCGGTGAGATACAGCTCCGTCCGGTTGCAGGTGGAGAGCAACACCGCCCCAGTCACGCCCTCTGTTCCGGCAATGGCCCGGTCCAGTGTCCGTACCCGCTCGGTTGGGAAGGACAGCCGCTCCCGCAGTGCCATCTCTGTCCGCTCGTAGTCCAGCCCGGACATCCACAGCTTCACTCTGCCTCACCTGCTTTCCTGTGTTCGGTCTGCGCCCCCTGCCGGAGCAGCACCAGGGAGAAGTACCCGGCCTCTCCCTCCGCCTGGGCGAAGAAGGGCCACACCTGTTCCCCCGGCAGGCCGCAGTTGACCACGAGAGAGGCGTTTTCCAGCTCACCTCGCTGCCGGAGGGCCTCTTTCAGCGGCTCCAGTTGCCGCCCGGCCTTCATCAGTACCTTGTTGGCGTCTACGTCCAGGCTGCCGGTCAGGTCCCCATGGGAGGCGGGGATCACCAGCAGCCGCTGACTGCCTTCGCAGAGGGGCACCCCCAGCTTCGCCGCCGCCGCGCAGAAGGAAGGCACCCCCGGCACGATTTCCGCCCGGTATCCCCGCGCCAACACCCGCCGGTGAAGATAGAAATAGGTGGAGTAAACAGTGGGGTCTCCCAGGGTGACGAACGCCACCTGTTTCCCCTGCTCCAGCAGGGCGCAGATGCGCTCGGTGTTGTCCTCCCAGACCCGGTCCAGCGTTTCCCGCTCCCTTGTCATAGGGGTGGGGCAAAGCAGCACCGGCTTGCCTTCGACATAGTCCCGAACGATATTCAGCGCCGTTCGGCTCTCGCCGCCGCTGTCCGGCGCAGCGATGACGTCAGAATTTCGGAGCAACCGCACCGCCTTGACGGTCAGAAACTCCGGGTCTCCCGGCCCCACGCCGACGCCGTAGAGGATGCCTTTTTCGCTGTTCATCCCTGCGTTCCCTCCAGCGCAGCCCTGGCGTGGGCCACGAAGATACGCCGGACAGCGGGGTACTCCCCCAGCCCTTTCAGGATGGGCATGGGTTGGTAGTTGTGGGCCAGCAACTGATTGGTCCAGGAGGTGGGCTGACTGCCGGTCATGTCGTTGTAGGCGTGATCCCCTGCCACGATCATCAGCGGGGCCACGTAGACCCGACGAGCGTTCAGACACTCATCCAGCCGGTGAATGACCTCCCCGATGGGGGGATAGCCCTCCACCGTCCCCACAAAGACGTTGGTGTAGCCTCTGGCGTGAAACACGTACTCCAGAGCGGGATAGGCGGGGTTGGCAAAGTGGGCGGTGCCGTGGCCCATCAACACCAGCGCCTCATCGTAGGCCAGAGGGGGCATTTCCGACATGACGGCCTCCACGAGCAGCTCATAATCCTCCTGCCGGGTCAGCAGCGGCGCGCCGATAGAAAAGCGGGGAAACTGGTGGGAGTAGAGAGCGGCTTCCGCCAGCAGCCGCTGGGTCTCCGCGCCGTTGATCATGTGGGTGGGCTGGAGCAGCACATCCTCGTAGCCCTCCAGCCGCAGGGCCTCCAGCGCTTCCACCACGCCGTCGACGCGGGTCCGGTCACGCCGGTACAGCTTGCGCCGGATGACGCCGCTGGTGAACGCCCGGTAAAAATCCCGGTCCGGAAAGGCCCGTGCCAGCTCGTTTTCCATGGCACAGATGCTCCTGCGCAGGGTCTCCGGGTAGCTGGTGCCAAAGGACACCACCAGCAATGCCTTTTTCATACTCTCGCTCCTCTTTTCACTCACTCATTAGTCCCGCGCCCCGGTAGCCTGGTACAGGAGGGCGTTGCAGATGGCCGCGGCTACGTTGCTGCCGCCCTTGCGCCCCCTGGCCACGATGGAGGGGACCTCCGTCTGCAACAGCAGCTCCTTGGCCTCCACCACATTGACGAACCCCACCGGTACCCCAATGACCAGCGCCGGGGGTACCATCTCCCCCGCCTGCACCAGCTCACACAGGCGGATAAGGGCGGTAGGGGCGTTGCCAATGGCGTAAATCAGCGGTTCTCCCAACGCCGCCGCCCGCTCCATAGACACTGCCGAACGGGTGACGCCGCGGGCTTTGGCCTCGGCGGCCACCTGGGGGTCCGCGATGAAGTTCACCGTCCGGCCTCCCAGCCGGGCCAGTGTCCGCTTGTTGATGCCGGCCTGGGCCATAGTGGTGTCGGTGATGATGGAGCAGCCGTCCCGCAGGGCGGCGACGCCCTTCTGCACCGCGCCGGGGGTAAAGACCAGGTTGTCTACATAGTCGAAATCCGCCGTAGTGTGAATGACCCGCTTGATGACCATCTCATTCTCCGGGTCCAGAGGATGGGGCAACTCTGCGGCGATGAGTTCCATGCTCCGGGCCTCGATGTCCGCCGGTTTGCTGTGTTCCAAATGAATCATCGTGGCTTCTCCTGTCCAATCAGGTGATAAATCAAATCCATATCCAGGGCTGCACGGACAGTATCGGCCAGCCTGTCCAACTGCGCCTCCTGATAAGCGTTCCAATCGCCGCTCCGGGCGGTGGGTTCCAGCCCCTTGTCGGCCAGCAGGCAGTTCACCAACTTCGCGGCGAAGTCCCCCCGGTCAAACATGCCGTGGACGTAGCTGCCCCAGACGTTGCCACGGGCCGCGCCGTCCGCGTCCCCGCTGTCCAGTTGGGAAAAGGGCTGCTCCTGCCCGCTTGTCCGCCCCATGTGAATTTCGTAGCCCCGGAAGGGTTCTCCCTCCAAGGTTGCGAAGATGCCGGAGACATTTGTCACCCGGCCTGTGACGCGGGTGCGGGCCTTTTCGCTCCAGAACACCGTCTCCTGGTCCAGCAGGCCCAGCCCTTCCTCCGCGCCGCCGGATTCGGCGCCCACCGGGTCGGAGACCCTTCTGCCCAACATCTGATAGCCGCCGCAGATGCCAATGACCGGCCCGCCCGCTTCAGCGTGGCGGCAGATCGCACCGGCGAGGCCGGCAGATTTCAGCCAGCGCAGGTCGGAGATTGTGCTTTTTGTGCCGGGCAGGATAATCAAATCTGGTGCGCCCAGCTCCGCCGCAGAGCGGACGTACCGCAGGGAGACCTCCTCCATCCGGGCCAGCGGATTGAAGTCGGTGAAGTTGGACAGCCGGGGCAAACGGATAACGGCGATATCTACCGGACCGCCCTCGCCGCTCTGTTGGAACCGCTGGGCAAGAGAGTCCTCGTCGTCCAAATCCAGGTCCAGATAGGGGACCACTCCCACCACTGGCACGCCGGTCAAGTCCTCGATTTGCCGCAGCCCCGGCTCCAGAATGGACACGTCTCCCCGAAATTTGTTGATAATAAGCCCTTTGACTCTGGCCCGTTCCGCCGGTTCCAGAAGGGCCACGGTGCCGTAGAGAGAGGCAAACACCCCGCCGGGGTCGATGTCCGCCACCAGCACCACCGGCGCGTCCACCAGCGCGGCAAGGCCCATGTTGACGATGTCGTTCTGTTTCAGGTTGATCTCCGCCGGGCTGCCCGCTCCTTCGAGGACGATGACGTCGTTTTCCGCAGAAAGGGACTGATACGCCGCCAAAATGTCGGGAATCAGCGACTGCTTCATACGGAAATAGTCTTTTGCGGGATAGTTCCCCCGGCTGACCCCGTTGACGATGACCTGAGAGCCGACGTCGGTGGTGGGCTTGAGCAGGATGGGATTCATCCGTACTGAGGGCTTCACCCCGGCGGCCTGGGCCTGGGTCACCTGAGCGCGGCCCATCTCCAGTCCCTCATCGGTGATAAAGGAGTTCAGCGCCATATTCTGGCTCTTAAACGGAGCCACCCGCAGACCGTCCTGGTGGAAAATGCGGCACAGAGCCGCGCACAGGACGCTTTTTCCCGCGTTGGACGTGGTGCCCTGCACCATGATGGGTTTTGCCATGGTCAGCCTCTCCCCTCTTCGCATAATTCATGCAATGCCCGGAGCAGACGGGTGTTTTCCGCCTCCGTCCGCACCGCAATGCGGTAATATCCTGGCCCCAGGCCGGGGAAACCGGAGCAGTCCCGAATGAGAATGTCCCGCTCCAGCAGCCGTTCCCGCAAGTCCGTCCAGCGGGAGGTATAAAACAACAGGTAGTTGGCGCGGCTGTCCCACACCCGGAATCCCATGTTTCGCAGTTCCTCCGTCAGCCGCCGCCGCTGGGGTTCCGCCATCTCTCGGCCCAGCCGGGGCCAGTCGGTGCGGTGCATGGCGGCGATGCCCGCATATTGGGCGGGGACGGAGACCCCCCAGGGCTGTCCCGCCTGGGCCACCCGCTCCAGCAATTTGGGGTCGCCACACAGCAGATACCCCAGCCGCAGGCCGGGCATGGCGTAGCTTTTGGTCAGGGAGCGGAGCAGCACCAGCCGGAGACACTCTGTCAGCAGGGGCCGCAAGTCGGTTTGATACTCTGCATCCGTCAGGGAGAGAAAGCTCTCGTCCACCACCAGCACCGTGTTTTGCGTCTGACAGCGACGGCAAAGTTCCGCCAGCAGCGGAGCCGGGATCGTCCGCCCGGTGGGGTTGTTTGGGTTGCAGAGAATGAGCAGGTCCAGTCCGGGCCGCAGCACCCGCAAAAGGTCCTCTGTTACGTCAAATTCCCGCTCCGGCTTGAGGTAATGGGAAATCACTTTACACCCGTTCGCCCGAAGCGCACGCTCGTATTCCCAAAAGGTGGGGGCCAGAACCATGGCCCGGCGAGGGCGCAGCGCCAACGCCAGCCGGTCCAGCAGCTCCGCCGCCCCGTTGCCGCAGAAGATTTGTTCCGCGGGTACGCCCTCCGCCTCGGCAATGGCTTGGCGCAGGGCGCGGCACTGGGGGTCGGGGTAGTGGTCGGAGGCCGAAACGCCTTCCATAGCAGCGTGTGCCACCTCATTCGGCATCCCCATGGGGTTCAGGCTGGCGGAAAAGTCCAAAATTTCCCGCTCTCCCCAGGCGTAAATGTCCCCTCCGTGGGTGATTTCTTTCAAGCCAAAAGCACCTCGCATAGCAGGATTCCCAGCCCGGCCAGCGCCGCCGTCAGGCAGGCCGTGACCGCCATCAGCCGGTTGGCCCGGCGGATGTCCTCTGGTTCAATGGGACGCAAATTGTCCCCGATGGTTGGTTTTTCCACCAATTTGCCAAAATAGAAGCTGTTTCCTCCCAGTTGGAGGTGCAGCGCCCCGGCGCAGGCCGCTTCGGTGTGAGCGGAGTTGGGGGACTTGTGATTCAGCCGGTCCCGGCGGAACACCCGCCAGGCGCTCCGCCTATCCAGCCCGCAGAGGGGCGCAGCGGCGCACATCAGCGTCCCCGCCAGCCGCGCCGGGAGGAAGTTCACCAAATCGTCCAGCTTCGCTGCGAAACGGCCCCAGTTTTCGTACTTCTCGTTGTGGTAGCCCACCATGGAGTCCATAGTGTTGACCGCTTTATAAGCCACGCCCCACACCGGGCCGCCAATGGCCATGTAGACCAGCGGGGCCACGACCCCGTCGGAGGTGTTCTCCGCCACCGTCTCCACGGCGGCCCGGGCCACCCCTGCCCAGTCCAACTGGGCGGTGTCCCGTCCCACGATGCGGGAGACCGCTTCCCGCGCTTTCTCCAGCGTGCCGGATTGCAAAGCGCTGTACACCTTGCCGCTCTCCCCTGCCAGGGACCGGGCCGCCAGCATATAGTAGCAAATCACAGCGGAAGCTGTCCACCACAGCCAAAAAGAGAACTTTTTGCAAATGTAAAGCAAAATCACTGCACACATGATTGTGAACGCCAGCACCAGTAAAACCATCACCGTTCCCCCGGCCCGTTCGCCCCGTATCGTTCTGGGGAACCGGGGGCGAAGCGCTTTTTCCAGCCAGGCGATGAGCCGCCCCATCCACCGGATGGGGTGAGGCAGACGGTAAGGGTCCCCCAGCAGCGCGTCCAGCAGACACCCGGCCAGCAGGATGGATAGCCTCACCATATGTTATTCTCGCCCAGCTGGGCGCGGAGGGTCAGGGTCAGGGTCTCCGGGTCAAAGTCCGTGTCGAAGCCGCCGCAGTTGGTGCTCTGCCAGTCGAAGTAGTTGCTCCGGGCGGGGAGCCCGTGCTGGCTCATCAGCGCCATCAGCACCCCGCCGTGGGCCACCACCGCGCCGGTGGAGATGCCCTCCGCCACTACCTGCTCCGCTACGGTTTGCAGAGCGTCGGTGGTGCGCTGGACGAAGTCTCCCAGCGTTTCTCCTCCGGGAAAACCGGCCTGGGGGTCCTCCACAAACCAGCCGTCGTAAATGCTGGGGTCGTTGATTTCCTCCCAGGTTTTACCCTCGCAGTCACCAAAGCCCATCTCCCGCAGGCCATCCAGGTACACCCTGGGCGCGTCGGGGTAGAACAGCTCCGCCGTGTGCCTGGCCCGGCACATGGGGCTGACCCAGAGCTTTTCCACCGGAGGCAGGGTTTTCGCCCGCGCCTTCGCCTGCTCCACTCCCTGGGGGGCCAGCGGCTCATCGGTGGAGCCGATGTATTGCTTTTTCAGGTTGCCAGGGGTGGCCCCGTGGCGCAGCAGCAGCAGTCGCATAAAATTCCTCATTTCAAACGCATGGGGAGACCACAGAACACCCGCTCCACGGTCTTCGCCTGTTCCGCCAGGTCACAGCAGAGGCGGCCCACCGCCTCCCGCCAGGCACGTTCCTCTGGCTGCACCGGAATGACCCCGCAGCCCACCTCGTCACAGAGAATGATGATGTCCGGGTTTGCTTCCAGCAGCTCCTCCGTCAGTTGTTGGGGATTTTCCCCCGCGTCCAGCGCGGCGCGGACCGCGGCGTGGAAGCGGTCAAAAATCCGCCCGGTGTGGGCGGCGGAAAAGTTCTCCGCCACGTCTGTCGGGGTAAGTTTATAAGTGCGCAGGGCATAGGACAGCTTGCCCTGTCCCGCGCCGCCGATGATGAGACGCATAAACACTCTCCTTACCCGGCCACGGCTACCGCCAGCACCATCCCCAGCTCCAGCAGTTGGAGATAGCACCCCGCCAGGTCGCCGGTGAGACCGCCGAACTGCTTTTTAGTCATACGGTAGAAGCCCAGTGCTACCAGCGCGGCGCAAACCGCCGCCCAGCGCCCCGCGGCGCTCCAGCACAGCAGGAACGCCAGACATATCCCCAGCCACAGGCCGCACAGCAGCCGGTTCCAGCCGGTGGCGGCGGCGTCAGTAAACGTAGCCAGCAGACCGGAGCCGCGGGCGTTCTTCCGGGTGACGGCGGCCAGCGCCGTCCAGCTCCGGGAGGCCACTGGAATAATTGCCAGCAGTACCAGATTGTCCGCTGTCAAATCCACTTCCAGCCATGCGGCGAAGAACAGCAGCAGGTACAGCACACAGCCCATCACGCCAAAGGCCCCGATATGGGGGTCTTTCATGATCTCCAGCTTGCGCTCCCGGCTCTGATGGGAGCCAAGGGCGTCACAGGCGTCACACAGCCCGTCCAGGTGGATGCCGCCGGAGAGGACGATAGGCAGCAGCAGAGCTACCGCGCCGGTCAGCGCCTGTCCCAAGTCCAGCCACAGAGCCAGCCACAGCCACAGCCACAGCGCCCCGCCGATGACCCCGCCCACCACCGGCAGGCAGGGGAACACCAACTGCATCGTTTCCTCTCGCCACTGGACGTTGGGCATGGGGATGGCGGAATAGAGGGAAAAGGTCAGCGTCAGCGAGCGAAACAGGTTCACGGGTTTTCCCCCTTCCAGAAAATCGGTATCCCAGCGGCGACTTCTATCACCCGGTCGGCCTGGGCCGCCAGTTGGCGGTTCAGCCGAGCCAAGACATCCAAATAGCGGGCTGTCTCCGGGGGATAGGTCACGCCGTCGGAAAAAATCTCATTGGTCACAACCACCAGCTCCCCCGCCTGGGCACGGATGGAATCAACGCCCGTTAAAATGCGTTCCTCAGCCCCAGCGAAACCGGCGCCGCCGAAGCACTCGTTGGCCGTCAGGTTAGACAGATCCTCCAGCAGCACCGCGCTGCCAGGTGGAATCTCCACTTCGGCCAGGTTTCGGGGCTGCTCCACCGTCAAAAAGCCCTTTCCGGCACGGAGGCAGCGGTGACGCTCCACCCGCTGCCGACCTTCCTCGCCCCACGCCTGCATGGTGGCCAGGTAAATGCGGGGTGCGGCGGAGTAGCGCAGAATTACGGACTCCGCATAGGCGGATTTGCCGCTGCCCGCCCCGCCGGAAACCAATGTCATCATGTTTGTTCCGTGTACGCCTCCATGTGCATCTCCCCAAAGGAGGGGGTGTCCCGGTAGACCGCCAGGGTCATGTCCAGCAGGGGCATCAGCGCCACTGCGCCGGTGCCCTCCCCCAGGCACATTTCCGCCCGGAGGACGGGGGAAAGGCCCAACTCGTCCATCAGCATCTGTACCGCCGGTTCGCTGGACTGGTGACTGGGGATGAGGTAATCCCGGACGGCGGGACAGAGCCGCACCGCCGCCAGCGCCGCAGCTCCGGCAATGAAGCCGTCCATCACCACGGGAACATGGTAGACCGCGCCGCCCAGGTACAGCCCCACCATACCCGCCAGGTCCAGGCCGCCCACCTTTGCCAGCACGTCAATACTGTCGTTTGGGTCCGGCTGGTGGAGTTCAATGGCGCGGGAGATCACCGCCCGCTTTCGTTCCAGCCCGGCGGTGGAAAGACCAGCGCCCCGGCCCGTCACCTGCTCCACGGGTGCGCCCAGCAGAACGGCGGTGACAGCGGAAGAGGTGGTGGTGTTGCCAATACCCATCTCACCGGTGGCGAGGAGTTGGTATCCTTTGTCCTGGCATTCCCTGACAAGGTCAATACCCGTCTCGATGGCCTGTATCGCCTCTTCCCTGCTCATGGCCGGTTCCTGGGCGAGGTTGGCAGTCCCCCGGCACACCGCCCGTTGCAGCACCCCCGGCTCTGTCACTTCCCGGCAGAGGCCGATGTCCACAGGGAGGATGTCCGCACCCGCCACCTGCGCCATGCGGCAGACCGGGGTGGTCCCTCTGGCGAAGCTCTCCGCCACAAGCGCCGTCACCTCCTGGCCGCACTGGGTCACGCCCTCGGCTACCACGCCGTTGTCGGCGCAGAGGGCCACCACCGCCTTGCGGCTCAGGTCAATTTGGGCGCTGCCGGTGACACCCGCGATTTGAACGAGCAGATCCTCCAGTTTTCCCAGGGAATGGAGGGGCTTTGCCACGCTGTCCCAGTTCCGCCGGGCCTGCTCCATGGCGGAGACGTTGAGCGGTTCGATTTTTTGACAGGCTTCCTTCAGGTTCATTTTCCTTTCCTCCGGTACGCCGCGGCTTTGGACAAAAACCGCGCCGCAGCGCTGGGGTTCGCGTAAAAGGCCAGGTGGGGGAACCCCGCGTAAAGGGCCTCTGTGGCAACGGCGCAGTCCCAGCCCCGGTTCGAGCGGGGTTTTTGGGCGTGGAAAGCGTCGCCGGGCGCGTCGCTGTCCCAGTAGTGGAACTCGTGGGCGCGAAGGGTCTCCCCTACCCCGCAGAGCAGGTTGTCCCGTTTGGCGGTCAGCGTCACATAGCCGAATCGCTGGAGCCGAGGGGTACGGTAGCCCCGCCCCGGCAGCGCACCGCACATGGGCCAGCGGTTTCCCTCGCCGTCCTCCAACTCCTGTTGCAAATAGAGGAACCCGCCGCACTCCGCAATGGTGGGCAGTCCACCGGCCACAGCCCGGCAAATCTCCGCCCGTAGACCGGTCTGTCCGCTGAGACGGGCGGCGTACAGCTCCGGGTAGCCTCCCGGCAGGTACAGCCCCTGACAGGGGGGCAGTTTTTCGTCCTGAAGGGGGGAGAAATACACCAGTTTTCCTCCCAACTGCTCCAGCAGCTCCAAATTGTCCTGATAGACGAAGCAAAAGGCTTCATCCTTTGCCACGGCAATGACCGGCTCGCCCTGTATCGGCTCCGGCAGGGCCGGGAGTGCCGCTGGAACATCAGGCGCGGTTTGCGCCAGGGCCAGCAGACCGTTTAAATCCACGG
This sequence comes from Clostridiales bacterium, assembly GCA_021205375.1. Classification (GTDB taxonomy): domain Bacteria; phylum Bacillota; class Clostridia; order Oscillospirales; family Oscillospiraceae; genus Onthomonas. Next base: position 14,906 of record JAJPXR010000257.1, read on the forward strand.
TTTGCTCAACCTGGGCCGCCAAAACGGACATTTTACCCCTCAAATCCGCCACCTCATCGGCGGTGAGCAGCCCCAGGTGGCGGCTCTCGATGGCGCACTGGGGCAGGCTGGGCAAATAGCCGTAGACCGGCACCCCGCACCGCTCCTCGATAGTTTGTTTCAGCCAGGGGTACAGGCCAGGGGATACCCGGTTCAGCAGCACGCCTCGAATTTGGCTCTCCGGCTGGAACTGCAAAAAACCCAAAATCGTGGCGCACAGAGAGACCGCGCCGCCCCGTCCGTCTACCACCAGCACGGCGGGAGTGCGAGTCTCACAGGCCAGCGCCCAGGCAGAGGCGTCGCTGGTCAGGGCGATGCCGTCGTAGTAACCCATGGCCCCTTCCAGCACCACGATATCTCGCCCCGCCTCATGGCGGCGCAGGAGATAGCGGGTGGTGTCCGGCCCGTAGAAGAACAAATCCAGATTGCGGCTCTCCGCCCCGATGACCCGGCTGTGGAACATGGGGTCGATGTAGTCCGGGCCGCTCTTACAGGCCATGGGCCGCAGGCCCCGGTTCACCAGCGCCTGCAAGATACCGCAGGTGAAGGTGGTCTTGCCGCAGCCGCTGGCAGTTCCGGCGATCAGCAGCCGCGGGGTCATTCTGGCCGCTCCATGGAGATGAGATAGACCGGGTTTTCCGCCTTCATCATGTGGTAGCTGCCCACCTGGGCCGATCTGGAGACAGACACCTGCACCACTTCTGTCTCCTGAAAATGGAACTGCTTCATCACGTCCAGGGCGGCGGTCAGCGTCTCCAGCGTGACGGCAGAGACGACGATGCGCGCCCCGGCGTTCTTCTCCAGCGCGGCGGCGACGATGCCGCGCAGCTCTCCGCCGCTGCCCCCCACAAAGACCCGGTCGGGGGCGGGCAGGTTTTCCAGACAGGCGGGAGCCTCCCCTTCCGTCAAATAAAGGTTGGAGAGACAGAACTTGTCCCGGTTCTGACAAATCAAACGGGCCGCATCCGCTTTCCGCTCTACGGCGCAGACCTGGCCCTCCGGCACACGCAGGGCGCACTCCACCGAGACAGAACCGGTGCCTGCACCCACGTCCCAGACCACGTCCCGACGACCCAGCCGGAGCTTGGACACCGCCAGGGCGCGAACCTCCTCTTTGGTCATGGGGACCTTACCCCGGAGAAAGACATCATCCGGCAGACCAGGGGCCTGAAACTCTGGATGTATCGGGTGAGGGTTCTCCACCAGCAGCACCGCCAGATTTTCAAAATGCTGCTCTGCCAGTTCCGCCACGGTGCTGCGCAAAATCCGCTCGTTGGAATAGGAGAGCCACTCCCCCGCCCAGGCGGTGAGATTTCCCAGCCCTGCGTCCGCCAGTTGGCGGCAGAGCTGTTCCACACGAAACGCCCCGCCGGTGAGGATGAAGGTCTTTTCATGGCTCTGGACGGCGGAGACGATGCCCCCATCCCGTCCGTGGCAGGAAATAGAGTAAACGTCCTGCCATGGGATGCAGCATTTGGCGCAGAAGTAGGATAGCGACGAGACGCCGGGCAGACTGACCACTTCGTACCCATCCAGCAGCGGGTAGAGACTCTTGGCCCCGCTGTAAAAGCCGATGTCCCCGGACAACAGGACCGACGCCTGCTCTCCGTCCCAGCCCGCGAGGGCGGCGGCAATGTCTCCCGGCTTTACCAGAGGCTTTCGGGGAATGTTCAGACTAGAAAATTCCACCAACAGCCGCTCCGCGCCCAACAGCAGGCCGCTGCCCTGAATGGCCCGCTCCGCCTCTCGCGTCAACAGGTCGGGGTTGCCCATGCCCACGCCGATCAGATACACCTTCATGGGGTTTCTCCTTTAAATTCCGTCAGCAATTCTTCCATCGTCAGGCCGGTCTCCCGGCTGGGCCGCTGGATCACCAGCAGCGCCGCCCCGACCTCCTGGGCGGCTTCCACCTTTTCACAGAAGCCCCCGGCTTTGCCGGAGCGCTTGGTCACCAGCGTCTGAATGTGGAACTGCCGCAGCAGCGCCAGGTTCAGCTCCTTGGAAAAGGGGCCATGCATGGCGATGATGTGGTTGGGGGGATACTCCAGGGAGAGGGCCTGGTGCAGCGATTCCTCGCTGGCGAGGATGCGCACCCACAGCCGCTGCTGATAACCCTCCACGGCGGTGAACGCCGCCAAATCCTTGCTGCCGGTGGTGAGCAGGACGTTCCCCGGCAGGGTGTTCAGTCTCTGGGCGGCCTCCTGTGCATTGGCGGCGGTGAGCCAACCCGGTTTCTCCTGCCCCTCCGGGCGGAGCAGCCGACGGTAAGATAACCCCACCTTCTCCGCTGCGGCGCGGATGTTTTCGGTGGCCCGGTCCGCATAGGGGTGGGTGGCGTCGATGACCGCCAGAAACGGGCGGGAACCCATCAGCTCCGCCATTTCCGCTGTGTCCAGCCGTCCCACCCGCACGTCGGCGGCGCAGTCCGCCAGCATCAGCGCGCCGTAATCTGTGGCCACGCTGACCGTGACCCGGTAGCCACGTTTGGGCAGCAGGCGGGCCAACTCCGCCCCTTCGCTGGTGCCGCCGAAAATCAGCAGTTCGCCGCTCATCGCTGGAGATATCCCCGCGGCGTCACCAGCTTGCCGTCAATGATTTTCGTCTGGCTGCTGCCGATATAAACGGTGGTAAACATATCCACCTCTGCTTCCCGCAGTTGGGACAGGGGCAACACCACCGCACGTTCTCCCTCCCGGCCGATGTTCTGCACGTAGCCGCAGGGGGTCTCGGTTGCCCTGTGGCGCAAAACGATGTCGCAGGCCCGGCGCAGGTGGTCTTTCCTCCGGTGGCTGGCGGGGTTGTACAGGCAGAGGACAAAGTCCCCACGGGCGGCGCAGTCCAGCCGCTTTTCGATAACCTCCATGGGGGTCATCAGGTCAGAGAGGGAAATCACCGCGAAGTCGTGGTTCAGCGGCGCGCCCAACACTGCGCTGCCGCCGGTGGCCGCCGTCACACCGGGGACCACTTCGATTTCCACAGGCGGGTACTCCTTCGCCAGTTCATAACACAGGGAAGCCATGCCGTACACAACCGGGTCGCCGGAGCAGACCATCGCCACGGTCTGCTCCGCCGCCGCCTGGAGCGCCAGACGGCAGCGCTCCTCCTCCCGGCGCATGGGGGTGGAGAGAGTAGGTTTTCCGGGGAAATCCCCCTTCACCAAGTCGATGTAAGTAGTATAGCCCACCAACAGGTCGCTCTCTGCCAGCGCTTCCCTGGCCCGGAGGGTCAAATCCTGGTCCCCGCCGGGGCCGAGGCCCACAATGTAGAGCTTCATTCTCCCACCTCGAATCGTACAAAGTAGTCTCGTCGGGCCACCGCCACGGTGATACCGTCACAGGCTGTTTTTTCCACCAGGAGGGGGCCGCCTTCCGCCTCGAGACACGCGGCCCGGTCGCAGACGCTGCCCACGCCGGTCACAGAGCGGACAAAAGCGGAGCCGGGAAAGTCTCCTTCCGCCGCCGCCAGCTCTTTCGCTGTGTAAAACCGGCAGGGCACGTTCAACCGCTCCGCGAGAAGCTGAATACCAGCGTCCTCCCGTTTCAGGTCAATGGACGCCAGGCAGTACACACTCTCCAGCGCCAGCCCCCGGCGGCGGAACAAATCAACCACGGTCTCCGTCACTCGCTCTGGCGGGAGATTTTTCTTGCAGCCAATTCCCACCGCCAGCACCTTGGGATGCAGCATCAGCGTTCCGGCGGGAAATGCATCATCCGCCCGGCAGGTAACGGCGAAACCGGGGTTGAATGTCCCCTCCGTCACGCCCTCCGGCAGCGGGTCATGGGGAAACTCCGAGGTAAACCCCACCGGTTCCCCCGCCAGCAGCGCGGCAGAGATGGCCTTCGCTGCGGCCCGGTCGGTGATGGGGAGGCCCTGCGCCGCCGCCCATTCGTCCACGGCAAAACGTCCGTTCACATCGGTGGCGGTGGAGATGACCGCCGTGGCTCCGATGGTTTGTGCCACCTGTCGGGCCAGCCGGTTGGCCCCGCCCACGTGACCGGAGAGGACAGGGACAACGAACTGCCCTGCCTCGTCCACCGCCAAAATTGCAGGGTCGGTGAATTTATCCTGCAAATAAGGCGCAATGGCCCGGACAGCAATGCCAACCGCCGAGACGAAAATGATGTCGTCCCCAGCGGTGAAATGCTCCCCCGTCCACTGGGAGAGGGAGGAATAGGTCGCTGTCCCCTCCCGATGGAACTTGGGCAAGGTGCAGACCTGCCCGCCCAGCGCAGATGCAATACGACAGGCCAGCGCCGTTCCCCGCCGGGTGAACGCGGTCAAAACAAGGCTCACAGCCGTGCCTCCCGCCAACCATGGCTAAAGGAGGGGTCATAGAGCCGGGAACGAGCGTAGTCACCCTCCAGAAACCGCCCCACCGTGACCAGCGCCGTCCGACTGACGCCGTTTTTTTCGGCGGTTTCCGCCAGAGAATCCACTGTACAGTAAAATACCTTTTCATCTGGCCAAGTGGCCTTGTAGACGATGGCGGCGGGGGTGTCCGGCGGGTAGCCTCCAGCCAGCAGCTCTTCCTGCACCTTCGGCAGCAGCCCGGCGGAGAGGAACAGCACCATGGTCGCCTGGTGGCGGGCCAAATCCCGCAGCTTTTCCCCCTCTGGGACGGGGGTTCGCCCCTCAGCGCGGGTGATAATCACCGTTTGAGAGACCTCCGGCAGGGTGTATTCCGCACGGAGCGCTGCCGCCGCCCCGGAAAAGGCGGAGACGCCGGGGGTCACATCATAGGGGATGCTGAGCCGATCCAGCGCGTCCATCTGCTCCCGGATGGCCCCGTAGAGAGAGGGATCGCCGGTGTGAAGTCGAACCACTTCACAGCCATTTCCGGCCCGTTCCATGACCGCCAGAACCTCTTCTAGCGTCATGTGGGCGGTATTATAGACTTGGCAACTTGCCTTCCTGCCCTCCAGCAGCGCCGGGTTCACCAGGGAGCCGGCGTAGAGGATCACATCCGCTTCCGCCAGCAGCTTCGCGCCCCGGAGGGTAATCAAATCCGGTGCGCCTGGCCCTGCGCCTACGAAATGAATCATGGTTCCCGTTCCCCCTTCCGGTGGAGGGCCAGCAGTTCCGCTGCGCCCTCCGTCTCACCTAAAACGCCCTGTTGGTTAGTGAACAGCACCGCCTCCACTCGCAGGGCCTCCCCTGCCCGGCGGCGGAGGTGCCGCGAAAGCGCCTCCATCACGCTGTCCATCGTCTCGTTCAATATGCTTGCTTCCTGGAGAAGGGGAATTGCAGCTTCTGTGGTAACAGCTTGCAAAATATCGCGTACTGTTTCCCGGTTTGCGCCGCATAGAGCGGCATGGGCCGCCAGGGTCTCCATGCGGCAGTCTGCCACACGGGAATGGGTGTTCATCACCCCGGCGGCGCACTTCACCAGTTTGCCCAGGTGTCCCACCAGCAGAAGGGAACGGAATCCCCTTGCCGCGGCGTAGTCCAGCGTGTCGCCGATGTAATTGGAACACTGGACGCTTTGCGTCAAATCCAGCCCCAAAACATCCCGGGCGAACTCCGCCCCGTAGTTCCCCGGTGAGACCAGCAGGTCAAGGGCCCCCTCTGCCCGGCGTACATCCAATTCCGCATGGATGGAGGCCACCAGCGCCGCTTCGCTCATGGGCCGCACGATGCCGGAGGTCCCCAGCACCGACAGCCCACCCTCGATGCCCAACCGGGGGTTGAAGGTCTTATCTGCCAGCGCCCGCCCCTGGGGAATGGAGATGACCGCCCGGAGACCGCAATCAGCCGCCGCATTTCGGAGCGCCGCCTTTAATTGTTCCGTTATCATCTGCCGGGGAACGCTGTTGATGGCTGCCGCGCCGGGGGGTTGGTCCAGGCCGGGCCGGGTGACGCGGCCAACCCCCTCTCCCCCGTCGATGGTCACGTCGGGAGCCTCGGTGCGCTCCACCGTCGCCCAGACCAGCACGCCGTCAGTGATGTCCGGGTCGTCCCCAGCGTCCTTGCGAACGGCGCAGCGGGCGCAGTTCTCCAGCAGTTGGGCCTCCTCCACCTCCACCTCTACTGTGAGGCCAGAGGGAGTCTCCACCCGCAGGAGGTCGGGGGCCTCGCCGGTCAGCAGCAGCTCTGCCGCGCCACGGGCGGCGGCGGCGGCACAGGTGCCGGTGGTATAGCCGCAGCGCAGGCGCTGCCCGCCTACCTGGATGTAGTGTTCCAATGTCTGCACAACAGCGCCTCCTTCCCCCGAAACCGCAAAACTTGCAGGACACTATTATACCCAATTCTCCCCCTGCCCGCAAGAGGGTTTGTCAAAACGAACCGCCCCTCCCCAGCGGGTGGTCGCGGGAAGGGGCGGGAAATGTTTCGGCTCAGCTCAAAAAGTCTTTCAGCTTCTTGGAGCGGCTGGGGTGGCGCAGCTTGCGCAGGGCCTTGGCCTCGATCTGGCGGATGCGCTCACGGGTGACGTGGAACTGCTTGCCCACTTCCTCCAGGGTACGGGTACGACCGTCCTCGATGCCGAAGCGCAGCTTGAGCACCATCTCCTCCCTGGGGGTCAGGGTGGAGAGCACCTCTACCAGTTGCTCTTTCAGCAGCGTGTAGGACGCGGCCTCGGAGGGTTCGCTGGCATCCTCGTCGGGGATGAAGTCACCCAGATGGGAGTCCTCCTCCTCGCCAATGGGGGTCTCCAGCGAAACAGGCTCCTGAGCGATTTTCAGAATCTCCCGGACCTTGTCCACCGGCATATTCATCTCTTCCGCGATCTCCTCCGGAGTGGGGTCGTGGCCCAGCTCCTGAAGCAACTGCCGGGAGACGCGGATGACCTTGTTGATGGTCTCCACCATATGGACGGGGATGCGGATGGTACGGGCCTGGTCTGCAATGGCGCGGGTGATAGCCTGCCGGATCCACCATGTCGCGTAGGTGGAGAACTTATAGCCCTTGGTGTAGTCGAACTTTTCCACCGCTTTCAGCAGGCCCAGGTTTCCCTCCTGAATCAGGTCCAGGAACAGCATCCCCCGGCCCACATAGCGCTTGGCGATGGAGACCACCAGGCGCAGGTTGGCCTCGGACAGGCTCTGCTTGCACTGCTCGCCCTTTTTGATGGTCTTTTCCAACTCCTCCACCACATCGGGAGCCAGTTCCTCGCCGTTCTTCTTGGCTTCGTCCAGGATGGCCTGTGCCTCGAATCCGGCGCTCATGCCCTTGGCCAGCTCGGTCTCCTGTTCAGGGGTCAGCAGCGGCACTTTGCCGATCTCCTTCAGGTACATCCGCACCGGGTCGTCGATGCCGAAGTTGTCCACCAGCGTGTTGGGGTCTACCACCTCTTCCTCGGAGATATCCTTGATGTCCTCCTCGGTGGGTTCGCTGGCATCCACGTCCACGATATCCTCATCGGCCACCAGGTCGATGCCAGAGTTTTCGCAGATCTCATAAAATTTATCCAACACCTCGCTGTCCAGGTCCACCCCGTCCAGCTCCATCATCTCCGTCGCCGTCAGTCGGCCCTTCTTTTTGCCCCGCTCGATCAGCTCGTTGAGCTTGTCCGCGCCGGGGACGCCATCGGGGATGCGGGTGTTCTTGTCCTCAGCCTTGGGAGGCGCAGTCTTTTTCTTTTCGCTCATTTTGGTTCCTCCATCGTTTTTCTTTGGATAACTGCCAGAATGTCGCTGTCATCGGCGACCTGGCGCTTGACACATTCAGTCTGAATGGTTTTGATGTAATCAATCAACGCCCGCTCATTGTTGGCGTGTGTCTGGGGCTGCTGCATGATTTTGGTCAGGTGGCTGATCTCTTCCGGGGCCAGCAGCGCAGTCAGGTTGTCCAGGGTGCTGCTCTTCCCCTCCTGCCACCGCTCCCGCAGGATGCCGTAGACCCGGCCCAGCAACTCCGAGGAGAACTGCTCCGGGCTGAGGTCGTCCGCCAGGGCCAGCAGGTCGCTGTCCACCAGCGCCAGAGCGATGACGCCCTCCTCTGCCATGGCGGAGCGCATATTCTGGTAGCGGAGCTTGCGCTCCTCCGGCTGGAGGTTGGCTGTGGGGGTCATGGCCCGCCGTTCCTCCCGGCGGCGCTGCTGCCAACTGGAGCGCTTGCGCTGCCGCGTCACCTCGTCGTCCATGGCCTTCCGGTCCACCCCGGCGGCGGCGGCGGCCCGCCCACCGTAAATCTCCCGCTCCACCGGACTGGAGAGCTGAGCAATCAGCCGAGCGGCCTCCTGGAGGTATTCCACCTTCTGGCTGTCCTCGGTCAGGTCGTACTTCTTCTGGATTTGCAGCAGTCGATACTCTACCTGGCCCTCCGAACCGTCCAACAGCTTTTGGAAGGCGGCTCTGCCATATTTCTTGATAAACTCGTCCGGGTCCTTGGCCCCGGTGACGTGCAGCACCCGGACCTCCAGCCCCACCCGGGTCAGGATGCCGATGGCCCGCTGGGCCGCCGCCACGCCTGCCGCGTCTCCGTCGTAGGCCAACACCACCTCTTTGGTGTACTTGGCCATCAGCCGGGCGTGGTCCTCGGTCAGGGAGGTGCCCAGGGAGGCCACCGCGCAGTCGAACCCGCCCTGGTGGAGGGAGATGGTGTCCATATAACCCTCGGTCAGAATCAGCCGCCCCGCCTTGGACTTTTTGGCGATGTTCATGGCGAAGAGGTTCTTGCTCTTGTTGTAGACAGGGGTGTCCGGCGAGTTCAGGTACTTTGGCTTGGTGTCATCCAGCACCCGGCCCCCGAAGCCGATGACGTTGCCCCGCAGGTCGATGATGGGGAAGATGACCCGGCCTCGGAAGCGGTCATAGATGTTGCCCTTTTGGTTCGCCACCACCAGTCCGGCGTCCAGCAGGTCTTTTTTGCTGTACCCCTTCTCGGCCATGGCCTTGATGAGGGCGTCCCACTGGTTGAAGGCGTAACCCATACCGAAGTTGGTGATGGTCCTCCGGGAAAGCCCCCGGTCCGACAAATAGCGCCGGGCGTTTTCCGCCTGGGGGCTGCTCAGGTTCTGGTTAAAATACCTTGCAGCCTCCCGGTTCAGGGCATATAGCCGCTCCCGCTGCTTCTGGCGGCCCCGGTCCTCATCGGCTTCGGGCATTTGCAGCCCCGCGCGCTGGGCAAGAATCGCCACCGCGTCCACAAAACCGGCGCCTTCCTCCTCCATGACGAAGCTGATAGCCCCGCCACCCTTGTGACAGCCGAAGCAGTAGTACATCTGCTTGTCCGGGGAGACGCAAAAGGAAGGGGTCTTTTCGCTGTGGAAGGGGCAGCAGGCCCAGTAGCGGCTGCCTTTCTTTTGCAACTGGACATAGCTGGAGACCAGGTCAACGATGTCGGTGCGGGCGTTTACCTCGTCCAAAAACGAGTCTGGAATTGCCATTGCTTCCCCCTCCTCTCCAAAACGGGTGCTGCAAGGGGAAACCAGGCGGCAAAAATACCAACTTTCCCCTTGACAAATGGGATTCTACCCTTCTAGTTTAATAATACGCAAACAAAGGCGAAAATTCCTCTTTCCTGCGGAAGAATTTTGTTAATTTTTTGTGAACGGACAGAAAGAGGAAACGCCCGCCCGTCAAACGGCGCATTTCCTCTTTCTGCATATGATATTTTCGGGAACAGAGCCTTAGAACCCCAGCGCGGCACTGGCCAGTTGGAAGTAAATCAGCAGCGAGACTGCATCCACCAGGGTGGTGATGAAGGGAGACGCCATCACCGCCGGGTCGAAGCCCAGCCGGTCGGCCAGCATGGGCAGGATACAGCCAATGCCCTTGGCGCAGATGATAGTCAGCATCAGCGTGGCGCAGACCACCGCGTCCACCATCAGGGTGATCCCCTCCCGGCCCATGAGCATTTTGTCCACCACAAGGATCTTGACGAAGTTGACGCAGGCCAGGGTAATGCCACACAGCACCGCCACGCGAATTTCCTTCCAGATGACCCGGAACAGATCGTCAAACTCGATTTCCTTCAGGGACAGACCGCGGATAACTGACACCGACGCCTGGGAGCCGGAGTTGCCGCCGGTGTCCATCAGCATGGGGATGAAGCCGGTCAGCACCGTACAGACGGCCAGCGCGTCCTCGAAGCTGTCGATGATGGCCCCGGTGAAGGTTGCGGAAATCATCAGCAGCATCAGCCAGGGGATACGGGCCTTCCAGGTGTCAAACACGCTGGTTTTCAGGTAGGCCCGCTCTGAGGGCAGCATAGCCGCCATCTTCTCCATGTCCTCCGTGGCCTCTTGCTGCATAACGTCCACCGCGTCGTCCACGGTGATGAGGCCCACCAGACGGTCCTCGGTGTCCACCACAGCCAGGGAGAGCAGGTCGTACTTTTTCATCAGGTTGGCGGCGTCTTCCTGGTCGTCAGTGGTGACACAACTGATGACGTTGACGTCCATCAGCTCCTCGATGGGCACCTCGTAGCCGTGCATCAGCAGGTCCTTCACCGTGACCACGCCCTCCAGGTGCCGTTCCGCGTCGGTGACGTAGAGGACGTAGATGGTCTCCTTATCCTGCCCGTGGGCGCGGATGTAGTCGAAGGACTGGCTGACCGTCATCCCCCGTTTCAGGGAGATGTATTCCGCCGTCATAATGCTCCCGGCGGAGTTTTCCGGGTAATTCAAAAACTGGTTGATGGTTTTGCGGGTCTCCGGGGTGGCGTTCTCCAGCACCCGGCGGACCACAGAGGCGGGGAGCTCTTCCAGCATGTCCACCACGTCGTCCATGTAGAGGTCCTCTACGATGGTCTGTAACTCCTTGTCGGTGATGGCCAGGATGATCTCCTTTTGAATTTCCACCGGCAGGAACGCGAATACGTCCGACGCCGTGGACTTGGGGAGCATTCGGAACACCAGAACGGACTGCTGCATGGGCAACTCCTCCAGGAACTCCGCCACGTCCGCCTCGTTCATCCGTTCCAGCAGGAATTTCAGCTTGCGAAACTCCTTATCCTTGACAAGCTCTTTCAGCTCCTCCATGTTGATTTCGATATTCATTGGGAACTACCTCCTTCTTACTAGTAAGTCGGGAGGCAGAACTGCGCACTACACTCGCAGAACCGACGGTCTCACGGGAGAGTGAGACCGGTGGATAACAGGGACCCATAAGGGCACCGGAGCGTCATTGCCATCAGCTCTGCGACTTCGACCGCCTGCGTCCATTCCTGTCTCATCTCCTTTCATACTCATCGTTTGGAAAAGGCGCAAAAATACCGGGGACATTTCATCCCCTATGGTATTTTACTCGTTTCCCGAAGAAATTGCAACCACAAAAAACGGAAATTTCTAAGGGAATCCACCGCCCGATCAAGGTCTGCCTTGCCTGCCCCCGCTGAACCGTGTTATACTGTGGTATCTCAACGATTCAGAGGAGGCCATTATGGATCGACAGGCCATTTTTCAGTATGTGAAACAACAGTACGGTACGGAACCGGAATATTTGTGGATGAAATACCCTTCCTACGCCGTTTTGCGCCGCCAGGACAATCAAAAATGGTATGGCATTGTGATGGATGTTCCGCGAGAGAAGCTGGGCTTACCAGGCACAGATGTGGTGGACATTCTGGACGTAAAGTGTGAGCCAATGTTGGCCGACCTGCTGCGGCAATCCCCCGGTTTCTTCCCTGGGTACCACATGAATAAGAAAACCTGGCTCAGCATCCTGCTGGACGGCACAGTATCGGACGAGCGCATTTTCGATTTACTGGATGCCAGCTTTCAGGCCACGGCAAACAAGCGGAAACAGGCAAAGTAAGGCGTCTCTTTCCTGCTTTTTTCGGAAATTCTGCACAAAGACGCAAAGATTTTACCGTTCTTTTTGTAAAAGATTCCTTGCGAATCAAAACTAACCCGTGTATAATGAACAGTAGGTAGGCGCTGCTTCTATGCGGCGCAACAGGCATGACGCGATGAAAGGAGCGTTTTATGGCAGAATTTATCAAAATCCAGGCTGAGGGCCTGCCCGCCCTGCGGGAGGGCAACCCCATGATGATGTCCTACAACGTGGAGTTTGCCGAGGTCACCGGCGGCACCTTCTGGAAGGCATACACCCCCGGGCAGGTAGCCGGCACTGAGGAGTTTTATGTGGAGCCAACCAAAGAGGGCATTGCCGCCATGTACAAGGACCTGATGCAGGTCTATCCCCCCATTGACCTGTACAACGAAAAGCTCCGCGCCCTGGCCAAAGAGCTGGGCACTGCGTGGGTGCGTGTCTCCGGCACTTGGGCCACCAAGACCTATTACGATTTCGACGGCACCACCAACGGCCAGGTCCCCGAAGGCTACCTGAACGTGCTGACCAAAGAGCAGTGGATTGGCGTGCTGGACTTCGTCAAGGCCATCGGCGCCAAGCTGATCGTCTCTGTGGCCAACTGCCCCGGTTTGCACAGCGCGGAGGAACCCTGGCCTCCCACCGAGGCGGAAAAACTGTTCGGCCTCAGCGCGGAATATGGCGTACCCATCGACGCGGCGGAGTTCACCAATGAACCCAACATGATGGAAGATACCGGCTTCCCTGCCGGATACACCCCTGCTGATTATCGCCGGGATCAGGATCTGTTCTTCCAGTGGCTGGATGCGAATTATCCCGACTGCATCAAGGTCGGCCCCAGCGACACTGGCGGTGCCAGCGTCTCTTTCGGTCGGAAGTCCGGCGGCGGCATTGAGCAGATTGCCAGTGACACTTGTAGCTGCGCCGAACTGCTCGATGGTACTACCGTGCCGTTGGACGTGTTCAGCTATCACTACTATAATGGCGTCTCTGAGCGGTTGGCCTCCGTCATGCCATCCGGCCATTGGTCGGCGGAAGAGGCCCTCTGTGAGGAGTATCTGGACGCCGCCCCCAACTTCGCCCGCACCTATGCCCCTATCCGGGACAAGTACGTTCCCGGCGCGGAGATGTGGGTCACCGAGTCCGGCGACGCAGGCGGCGGCGGCGACACCTGGGCCTCCACCTTCCTGGATGTGTTCCGCACCCTGAACGAGCTGGGCGGCTTTTCCACTGTGACCAGCGGCGTCATCTTCCACAACACCCTGGCCTCCTCCGACTACGGCTTCCTGGCCCGTCAGGTCTTTGACCCCCGGCCTAACTACTTCGCCGTGCTGCTGTGGAACCGCCTGATGGGTACCACCGTCTACGACACCGGCGAGCCGGTGCGGGAGGGTGCGCATATCTATGCCCACAGCCGCAAGGACGGCAAGCCCGGCGTGGTCTATCTGGTCATCAACACCTCCACCACCGAGGCCACCACCGCCGAGCTGCCCAAGGACGCCCAGCGCTACACCCTGGAGGGTCTGGACGGCAAGCTCCGCGCCACAGTGATGACCCTGAACGGCCAGCCGCTGGTGCTGGGCGAGGGCAACAGCCTGCCCGCTATGGAGCCTGTGGCCCAGAGCGCCGGTCCCATCACCTTCGCTCCCGCCACCTGCACCTTCCTGGTGCTGTAAGGATTTTCGCTGACGCGAAGTACAGTACATAATCAACGAGGTCCGGCGCCTTTCGGGGTTCCGGGCCTCGTTTGAGCCTGTCTCCGACAGGCTCTCGACCAAAATCACGGATTTTGGTCGAAAATGCGGCCCCGGCAGCG